>NZ_JBEPQF010000017.1:0-173713 GCF_040547695.1 Bradyrhizobium sp. JR4.3
CGCCGGGCGCCAGCGTCTCTTCGATGATCCGCATCTTATCGTCGCGAGACCAGCGACGACGACGCTCAACCCCGCCCAGGACCTCTACCCGCATCCACCGACCTTAAGGCTAGCCTTAAAGCTAGATCCTCGTCGGATACCTGCAACTCAACAAGGCGGCCCACCCCGGAGGAATACTCCGAAAGCGAAATACGTTGCCTCGAAACCCACACCGCTCGCGCGATATCTGCAAGTGGCCCATAACGGCGCAGATTGAGGCATCGACTGCCTCACATTTGATATCGCGTTTTCATTATTGCGTCGCAATATACAAGGATCGTCCAGCCCATCATGAGGCCGATGCGATGATCCGACATGCTGCACGCATGCTGGTGCTGGCGTGTTGTGTTAGCAGCCGGCCCGCCTACTCCAATTTCGACACACAGGAGGTCGTCCCTCCGCTTTCGTTCACGCTGTTCTGTACAAAGTACCCTGAAGATTGCCAGGAACAGCAGGACCGTCGGATAACAGGCTTCCGCTTCCGAGGGCAGCGCTGGCGCGAGCTCAATCAAATCAATTCAATTGTCAATTCTAGCATCGCGCCCGAGAGTCTGTTGGTAAGCCGGAATGACTATGAATGGCAGATCTTTCCCTATGATGGAAACTGTGGCGATTATGCCGTTACAAAACGCCATTTGCTGCTCCAAGCGGGCTGGCCAACCTCGTCTCTCCTTTTGGCAGAAGTTGTTATTCGCAACACAGGAGAGCATCACCTCATTTTGCTCGTACGAGAAGGAAGAGTCAGTTTCGTTCTCGACAATCTGAGCGGGGCGGTCGTCCAGCTCAACGAAGCCTCGGATCAATACGTCTTCCTGCGCACGCAATCGGGTCTGAACCCTCAACTCTGGATGCGCGGTCTTGCGAGATCTTAGCTGCTCGCCTGCGGTTCGAATTCTGCCACGTTCGGGAATTCAGTCATCCCGAGAGCTTGGGGTATTAGTCCCTTAGCCGGCCCTCCGAAGTTGATACGGCTGGCTCGTTAATAATAGCGCCCAATCAGCTCAAAAATACTCTGCCGCGGGTAGCAACGGGACAGGCTATTGGGTAAGAACACGCATCCAGTCTGTGAGAATTTGCATGACCAAAAAGCGCGCATTAATTACCGGTGTTACGGGCCAGGACGGGGCCTACCTGGCCGAGCTGCTTCTAGGGAAGGGCTATGAAGTCCATGGCATCAAGCGCCGGACCTCCCTCTTCAATACCGATCGCATCGATCATCTTTATCTCGATCCACACGAGCCCGATCCGCCGTTCCGGCTGCACTACGGCGATCTGACGGACTCCTCCAGCCTCATCCGGATCGTTGCCCAGGTACAGCCTGACGAAATTTACAATCTGGCTGCGCAGAGCCATGTGGCCGTGTCGTTCGAGGAACCCGAATACACTGCGAATTCCGATGGGCTGGGGACGCTGCGGATTCTCGAAGCGATGCGCATCGTGGGGCTCGAGAAGACGGCCCGCTTTTACCAGGCATCGACTTCCGAACTATACGGACTGGTTCAGGAAATTCCGCAGAAGGAGACCACTCCTTTTTATCCGCGCTCTCCTTACGCAGTCGCCAAGCTCTACGCCTATTGGATCACGGTGAACTATCGCGAAGCGTACGGCATGTATGCTTGCAACGGCATCCTGTTCAATCACGAGTCTCCTGTTCGCGGTGAGACCTTCGTTACCCGAAAGATCACGCGAGCACTCGCGCGAATCCATTTAGGTCTTCAGGAGCGCCTGTATTTGGGCAATCTCGACGCGCTGCGCGACTGGGGCCACGCCCGCGACTACGTCGAGATGCAGTGGTTGATGCTGCAGCAGGAGAAGCCGGAGGATTTCGTCATCGCCACTGGTGTGCAGCATTCCGTGAGAGACTTCGTTAATATTGCGGCCAGCGAAGTCGGAATAAGGATTCGCTGGGAAGGCAGCGACGTCGATGAGAAGGGCTATGACGTCTCTACCGGCAAATGTATCGTCTCGGTCGACCCTCGCTATTTCCGGCCCACAGAGGTCGCAACTCTCTTGGGAGATCCCGCGAAAGCGAAGCAGAAACTCGGATGGGAGCCAACGACCTCCTTCGAGTCTCTGGTTCAGGAAATGATGAAGGAAGACCTCGAATCGGCAAAGCGCGACGAACTGATCAAGCAGCACGGATTCAGATACTTTCCGCGTCACGAGTGATCCTGAGTTAGATCAGCCGTCACCGCGAGCGGGCCGGAGGTAAGCGCTCATCGCGACGCTCACCTTTGGCTGCTCTTGTTCGTCAGCAGACGTCATTTCTCCGCAGTCGAGGCCAGACGCCTCAGGGCAACCGAACCGCATCCTCCACTGGAAGTCCAATGTTGTCGTTAGCGCTTGTCGGTCCGATTCCCATCGCCCCTGTCGACTTGCGCTCGTCCGCCATGACTTCCGACCACCGACGAACAATTGTTTGTCGGTCCCACCGATCAAGGGCTCGCTTTCTTCCTTCCTCCCCGTAATGTTCGCGGAGGGCGGATGCCTCACTAAGCTGGCAAATTGCGGCTTGAAGAGCGGACGAATCTCCAGGTGGAGTCACAAGGCCCGCGCCGATGACTTCCGCCGCAAGCCCCGTACCCTCTTCGGCCATGGCGATGACTGGCCGAGCGGACGCAAAGATCGCGCCAAGCTTGGAAGGCAACACCAGATCGGCCGCCTCCGCCTTCTGCGGAATCAGGTGGAAATCGGCAGTTGCCAACAACTCGTTGAAGCTTTCCTTGGGCTGAAGCCCGAAAAAGTGGATGTTGGAATGCCCGGCGGCCAATTGCTCGAGCCTCGTCTTATCTGGTCCGTCGCCGGCAAGAATAAACCGAATATGTGGATGGCTTTGCTCCAACCCGATCGCGGCCTCGATCACGAATTCAAGCCCTTGCTTTCTCGACATCGTTCCGGAGTAGAGCGCAACGATGTCAGTCTCGCCAAGCTTGAGCTGCTCGCGATATTTCGTCATCCGCGAGGCGGGGCAGATCGCCCGGGTATCAATCCAATTTCTGACCTCAACTGCTTTATCGAAGTCCACGCCTTTGAGGATCAGGCGATCCATCATCGGCTGAGAGATGGTCGAAACATGATCGAAGGATTTGAGGATCGCTGCTTCAGTTCTAAGCATCCATTTGCGCAAGGAACCATTGCGCAGCAGACCAAGATCGAACGCTGCATCGACCTCGAAATCCTGAATGTGGAGCCACGATTTCGCGCCGACGCGACGAGCGACGAACGAGACGAAGGCAGCGGACATCAGAGACGGGGCTACCGCGATCATGACGTCTGGTCGCCAGGAGAGCGCATTCGCGAGGGCCGGCACTGCGCTCGAGAGTGCGAAGGAGGCATGATGGATAAGTCGCTTCGCCCCTGACGGATGTTCAGGCACATAGATCGGCGTACGCGTGACCCGAACGCCATCGATATGCCTCGTTCTAAAGTAAGAACTACTGAAGCGGTGCGGAATCTTCCAGGCGGGATAATACGGCGGAGCCGTGATCACCCTGACCTCGTGACCTTCGGCGACGAGGCTTTCGCAGAGCTCGCTATTGTATTTAGCCACTCCGATCAGATCGGGGGCATAATTGATGCCGACCAAAAGAACCCGCATAAAGGCGCAATCCAAGTAAGTTTTCAGAGATTAAAACTATTGCAGCAGAATAGCTGAGCTCAGCTGGTGGCGCTAACCTCCAAATGACGACCGTAGCCTTTTAGAAAATCCGCATACGCAGCAGCGAGACCGGCGCGCAGAGACGTATTTGGCTGCCAACCAAGCGCCCGCACCCGCGAGCTATCGAGCAGCTTACGCGGCGTGCCGTCCGGCTTGGACGTATCGAAGACCAGCTTGCCCCGATAGCCCACCACGTCTGCAACCGTTGCCGCAAAATCTCCAATCGATAATTCGTCGCCGCTACCGACATTGATCGGCAGGTCGCTTGAATAATTCTTCAGAAGGAAGATACAGGCGTCGGCGAAATCTTCGACATTGAGAAACTCGCGGAGCGGCGTCCCCGTGCCCCAGACAGTCACGGTCGGCGCTTGCGCGAGCTTTGCTTCATGGAAGCGGCGAATCAGTGCGGCTGGTACGTGACTGTGATCGGGATGATAGTTGTCGCCGCGGCCGTACAAATTGGTGGGCATCGCCGAAATGTAATCGTCCCCGTATTGGCGACGATAGGCCTGGCACATCTTGAGACCGGCGATTTTCGCGATGGCGTACCATTCGTTGGTCGGCTCAAGCGGTCCGGTCAGCAATTCGCTCTCAGCTATCGGCTGTTTGGCACGCTTGGGATAAATGCAAGACGAGCCCAGAAACAACAGGCGCTGAACGCCGATGGCGTGGCTTGCGCGGATCACGTTGAGTTCGATAGCGAGATTCTCGCAGAGAAAGTCGACGGGAAAGCTGCTGTTCGCAGCGATCCCCCCGACTTTCGCGGCAGCGTGCACCACCGCGTCAGGACGGTTGGATTCCAGCCACCGCAGCGTCGGCTCCTCCTTGGTCAGGTCCAACTCGCGGCGATCGGCAGAAAGCACTGTACAATTTTCTGAAGCAAGACGCCGCACGACGGCAGAACCGACCATGCCTCGATGACCGGCGACGAAGATCCGCTTGCCCGAAAGGTCGTAGGTTGAAGTCCCCGTCATCCGTTACCCCTACTCGGTCTTCCGATTGCGAAAGCCGAAAGCTCAGCCCTTTCGCGTGCCACGGAGTGCCGGCAGCCGGGCTCGTGCGCGCTCCCAATTGCTAACACAATCTTCACTGTTGAGCAGCCTGCTCAGGCGGGCCAGGCTATTAATGGTGAACTGCAACAGGGTGCGTAAACTTAAAGCAGGCCATTGGCAGTAAAACAGGCGGAGCAGCCGCGCGAGCCGCACGGCTGCCTTCTCGACTAAACATCAGCTAGTCCAGCTGGCGCGGGATCAGTAAGCGCGTCGGAGGACGGGCCCCTCGGGCGCGCAGACGCGGTCCAAATACCAGCCATACGGGGTCTCGACCCGAACCAGCGGACAGTGACGCGACGGCACATAACGGTACGGGTAAGGCTGTGCCCAAAAGGTAACCGGCGTTACCTGAGCGGCGCCCGTGAGCAGCGCCGCGCTTGCGGACATCTGCATGCCGGCATTTGCACTGCTCGCTGCCCCCAAGGAAGCGGCCAATGCCAAAAGACTGACCCGCGCAAACGATTTGAACATCATAAAGCTCCTTTGCCCCAACGGAACTCAGCAGTGAAGCCACTCAGCCCCTCGCGGGACCGTTCGGCAGCACTTGAGATCCATCTATCAACCCTAGAAATCGCCCCGAAATAGCTGGGTCAGACTACCAAGGCTCGACGGAGGAACGCAACCGCTCCGAGGCATCGGATTCAAGCTTGGAGCAATATGCTGCAGAACTGTGGCTTCTCGGCCCTAGTTCTCGCCGTTCCAGGCGCCCGGAGCGCCAAGGTCCGGCGAGCGACGGTAAACATCGCGAAGGAATTGATAGTTGACTGCTTGGGCGAGCGGTACCTCCTCCTCGCCCAGCTTCGCGAATATCAGAATGTCCCGAAGGGTCCTCCAGCGGCTTTCATCATAGTCGGCAATCCGCCCGCCGGTCGGCAAGATGAGGCTGCGCTGCTGCTGCAACTCGGCTTTCAGGCGATCCGAGATCAGCCTTTCGGGAGCGAAGCTGGCGAGAACAGGCACGCTCCGTGCATAATCGCTATAAGCGAACTGCCAGCCTCGGATAAGGCCTTGGAGCACGTCGGTGATCACGGATGGACGATCATGAACAAGATCGTTGCTGGCGAAATAGACGAGCCCCGGGACATGGATGCCATAGTCCTGCGGCTTTATCATATTCAGCCGGACGTAACCCGCACTGGACGGGCTTGGCTGGTCATCGATGGCGGCAATGATGGCGTCGACCTCGCCGGCGCGGAGCGCATCGAAGCTGTCGCGATCAGCGACCTTTGTCACCTGGCTGCGAGGCAGGCCCAACTGCGCCATCATCGCATCGAAGATCACGTCTCCTTCGCTCGCTCTGCGGTAACCGACGCGCTTGCCAACCAGGTCGGGGGGCCGGCGCAAGCCGGACCCTTCCAGGGTAAAGATCGCAATCGAGGTGTCGAGGAAGCTTGCAGCGAACGCCGTTACGGGGACGCCGCGCCAGACGGCCAGCAGAAACTTTTGGCCGCTGGTCACGCCGATGGCATGTTCGCGTGCGATCGTTTCAACAAAGTTCGGGTCGTCCGATTGGGGCCGCAGCGCAATCCGGGAAGCGAAAAAGCCCTGCTTGAACGCGATCATTTCGCCGGCGAAACGCGCCGCGTAGGGGCCGTCGAGGAGCAGACTTGCCACAGCCGCGGGGTTCGCCTCCTGCCGCAGCGGCAACGAATCCGGGCGCAGCACGATCAGGGCCAAGCCCAGCAGGGCAACGGTCGCAAGGCCAATCGCCACATACCGGCTGAACCTTCGCCTGGATCGCCGCCGGGACCGGGTCTGAGGCACTGAAGGCTTCCTAACAGGCTGTGCAATTAACATATCGGGTGAGGGCAAATGCGCTACAATCAATCCATTGGGGTAAGGTTACTTTTTCCTTCGCCTTGTTTTAATTGCGATTCTGCCCGATAGC
Source organism: Bradyrhizobium sp. JR4.3 (assembly GCF_040547695.1). NCBI lineage: Bacteria > Pseudomonadati > Pseudomonadota > Alphaproteobacteria > Hyphomicrobiales > Nitrobacteraceae > Bradyrhizobium > Bradyrhizobium sp. JR4.3. Next base: position 6,638 of record NZ_JBEPQF010000017.1, read on the forward strand.
ACGGTGTATTCGGATAGTGAATTGATCGTAAGTGAGCTTTTAGCGCGATGACAATTCTATCACCACGATCGGCCTCGGTGCCTGATTCTGTTGCGGAAATTCGTGTGCTCGAGCAAGGTCCGCCGGCACCTCAAGGTTTAGCCTGGAGCTTTCTTCGTCCTCTGGTGGTCGAACGTCTGGTGATGGTCGGCGACGCCGTGCTGGTGGTGCTGAGCGGCATCGGCTGCGCGGTCGCCTATCATCTCTACACCCAATCGGCGCTCGGCAAGGCCAATGTCTATGCCGCGGCGAGCGTCCTGGTCGCCATCAACTTCATCCTGCTGACCACGGTTCAGCACGGTTATCGGCTCAAGAACATCACCAGCCTGTCGCGCGCATTCCGCACCACGGTGACGACGTGGACCGGGCTGTTCGGCGCGCTGCTGGCGATCGCCTTCACCATGAAGGTCAGCGAGGAGTTTTCCCGCGGCACCACGCTCTCGTTCTACCTGGTCGGCCTCACGGTGCTGCTGGCCTGGAAGCTGGCGGCTGGGCGCTGGACCGCCAGGGCGCTTGCGACCGGCGCGTTCGCCAACAGCCGCGCGGTGATGATCGCCGAATTCGGGCTGCCGGCGGCCTCCAACACCATGAAGGACCTCGCCCAGCATGGCTATCGCCTGATGCGGATCATGGAGATCCGCTCCGCCGACCTCGCCTCGCCGCTGCTGCTGTCGGCGATCGCGCCGCGCTTTGACGAGCTGATCGCCTATGCGCGCGAGAACCGGGTCGAGCACATCTTCCTGCTGATGAACTGGAGCCGGCAGCACGCGATCGACAGCATCCTGGACGCGCTGAAGATCCTGCCCGTTCCCGTGCATCTGGTGCCCGATGCCCACGCCGCCCGCTTCCTGCGCTATCCGCTGCAATCGACCGGCAACACCTTCACCGCGGAGCTGCGCCGCGCCCCGCTGTCGCGGAACGAACGCGCGCTCAAGCGCACGCTCGACCTTGCCGGAACGGCCCTGGCGCTGATCGTGTTCGCCCCCGTGATGCTGGTGACCGCCGCGCTGATCAAGGCGACCTCGAAGGGGCCGGTGTTCTTCCGCCAGACCCGCAACGGCTTCAACGGCCGCGCCTTCAAGATCTACAAGTTCCGCACCATGCGCGTGCTCGAGGACGGCCCGAAGATCGTGCAGGCGCAGAAGAACGACCCGCGCGTGACGGCCATCGGCAAATGGCTGCGCAAGACCTCGATCGACGAGCTGCCGCAGCTCTTTAACGTGCTCAAGGGCGACATGTCGCTGGTCGGCCCCCGCCCGCACGCGGCCGCCCACAACACCGAATATGAGCAGATCATCGGCAACTACGCCTACCGCCACCACGTCAAGCCCGGCATCACCGGCTGGGCCCAGGTTAATGGTTACCGCGGAGAAACCCGCGCGCTCGAAATGATGGAGAAGCGCGTGGAGTATGACCTGTGGTACATCAATAACTGGAGCGTGTGGCTGGATGTAAAGATACTGATACGAACGGCGCTCGTCACGGTTGGGCGCCCTACAGCCTACTAGGCAGATGGTTCGTCATCTTTGCTTCGTGCTACCACGACTGAAATGAACAACCCTGACCACGAGCTGATGTCGAACGTTCCCTGCATTATGTCTAATAACTTTAGCTATGTCAGAAACCCGGGAGGGGTCGCTGATGTTGCTGAAAACTTATCCGCGTGCCTTCAAGAGATTGTTCCAAACTTTTCGGAGACCTCGCCGCGTAATTCGAGAGCAACTGCGGCAACGTTGCGCCGATTTGCCTCCGAAGTACTGCTGGAAGCACAATACTGGCGACGCGACGCCATTCTCTTTTTCCCAAATTATTTCGCGCTGCCTCTCCCCGGCTCACGGACACGCGATGTTGTACTCGTGCACGATCTCCAATTCAAAAGCTATCCTGAATTCCACTCGCCCTTGAGGCGCGCGATCCTTGAATTTGCGCATCGTGTAGCCCGACGCCGAGCAGCAGGCGTAGTTTTCATCAGTCGAACGACCGAAGCCGATTTCCTAAAACACTACGGCGCCCCTCATCTATACAAGACGATCCTCAACCCGGTTGACGTTCAAGGCGCCAAAAGCACCTCATCTCGTCGAGAGATTGAATCACCGTATGCAATTGCGAACTTCCACTCATACCCGCACAAAAACGTTCGCAAAGTGTTCGAGCTTTTCAACCAGGTCTCTCGCAGCTTCCCTGAACTAAAGCTCGTGGTAACTGGAAATCATCGAGAAGCCGAGACCATCCTGCAGGGCGCAGGCACCCCCGAAGAATCGGTCGTTTTCACCGGCTTCATCGAGAAGGAGCGCGTATTGAATCTTTCACGTCACGCCGAATTTTTTATGTCTGCTTCGCTGTTCGAGGGGTTTAACATGTCTGCTGCGGAAGCCGCTAAGCTTCGGCGCCCCGTCTTGCTTTCAGATATTCCTGTACATCGCGAACTCTTCTCCGATTACGCCCACCTCTTTGATCTAGGTTCTCCTGCATTGGATTTACCGAGATTCCGAGCATACCTTGACAGCTTCCCTTCGCGTCCGGCATGGACTTTCGCCGAGGACACAGAACCTAGCGCCGTTGCGAAGCAATATCGCGACTTCTTCCTCGAGATTGCCCGCGCTCGTTAGCGCCACATTCGATAGGTTCGCAGCACATATAGGCTAGCCACGAGAATGAAATTCACCATTTGGCACAACATCCTTTGGTCTCGTTACAAGGCGGTCGTTTTCTCTGCTGTGAATAACGTGGCGCAGGCACGCGGCATCCATGTCAATTTCTATCAAATCGCGGAAACCGAGCGAAACAGAGTCGGACTGTCTCCAGTTGATCGGTCCTGGCATCAGTACCCTTTTAAGCTGCTGTTTCCCGGCGCCTATTCTGACTTGCCGAAGTTAAGTCTCTTCTGGAGTCTGGCAAGGGAAGCTTGGAACGACGACTCGAACGTCACCATACTCTGCGGATATGAGCGCCCAGAGATTTGGCTGCAAGCAATGATCTTGAAACTTCGCGGAAAACAATTTGCGTTGTTCTGTGATTCCACCCTGTACGATCACGAGCAAACCTTTTTTAAGGGAGTAGCCAAGCGGATAATTTTCAACTTGGCCGACGGGATTTTTTGTTATGGCATACGCGCGGTAGAATACGTTGGTTACTATGGCGTCCCGAGCACCCGAAGCTTCGTGAGATGCCAGGCAGCAGCTCTGCCGAAAACTTATCTTGCGGAAGAGGCGTTTAAGCAACGCCTCGAGAAAGCACCCAGAAGCAGCGAGCCTCCGCGCTTCTTGTATGTTGGCCGTTTTTCTCCCGAAAAGTCTCTCGAGCATCTGGTACAAGCTTTTAAGCAAGTGCTTGCTTCGTGGCCCGGGGCAAAGCTGGTGCTCGTAGGCAAGGGACCGTCTGAACAGGGCTTGCGAGCCATCGTCTCTGATCTAGGGATCAACGATGACGTAATCTTTACCGGTGCCAAATACGACTCTGATCTTTTCGAAGAATATTCTAAAGCCACCTGCTTTGTTCTTCCCAGTCATAGCGAACCTTGGGGCCTCGTTGTCAACGAAGCTCTCAGCTATGCCTGTCCGGTAATAGTGAGCTATCGTTGCGGCTGTGTACCCGAATTGGTCGCGGAGGGAAAAACAGGGTTTTCGTTTGAATGGGGAAATCTACAGGAATTGGTAGATAGGATGAACGTTGCGCCGACTGCGTTCTCTGATGTCACCATGACAGCGCGTGCCTGCCTCCATCAGATACAATCCTTCACCCCGGAAAATGCCGCAAAAGCCATTCTTGATGGATGCGCAATACTGCATAGCCAAAGGTGACGGGTCCATCCGACTTGCTAGCTTGCCATTGAGCGCCTCAAAAGAAACTGCAGTGACAGTGGTCTATGACGACCATCTTTAGCTGCACACCGAACCCTAACGAACGGCGCAGATCGTGCAGAACCTAAACGAAACTCGTCCTCGCACGCGCATCCTTAGAGGTATCGGAGCAAACCTTTTTACTCATGTTACGATCGCAGTTGTTCAGCTCCTTACCGTTCCAATTTTAGCCTCTCAATGGGGCGTTTCCGCATATGGATGGTGGGTCCTAGTATCGACTATACCTGCTTACCTCGCGCTTGGCGATTTTGGTTTTGCATCGGCTGCCGCTACCGAAATGACTATGAAGGTTGCTAACGGCGATCATGTCGGCGCAACTAAAACTTACCGTAGTGCGTGGGTCGTCGTGACCGGTCTATCTTGCGCATTTTTGCTCGCCTGCAATTCCGTCGCGCTTTTTCTACCGGCGCGATATTTTGAGAATGGACTGCTTAGCGCGACCGGCGGACACATCGTGGTCGTCTGCTTGATCGTCCAGTCTGTTTTGATATTGCAGAGCAGCATATCTCTCGCGGGCTTTCGCTGCTGTGGCATGTACGCGTTTGGAACCATGATGCAAGCTTGGATCATGCTAGCTGAAGGCCTAGCCATCATTGCATGCGCCGCTGCTGGCGGCTCACCACTTCATGCTGCCATCTCCTCTCTCCTCTGTCGGCTCGCTGGCGCGCTTGCGCTGCACATCTCTCTGCGCAGAAAAGTCCCGTGGTTAAGCTTGGGCTTCGATCCCGTGTCCTTCTCTGATATCCGTCGCTTAGGCCATCCTTCTCTTGGCATTATCGCCCTTTCGGCGGCACAGGCCACCTTCTTGCAAGGGATGACGATCGTCGTGGGAATCGCCTTGTCGAGTTCAAGCGCCGCCGTGTTTTCAGCTGTGAGGACAGTGACGAGGATCGGCGTGCAATCCACGTCGCTCCTTCACCGCGCAGTCTCACCAGAGTTCTCGATTGTGTCGGCACGCGGCGATCGCAAAGCTAAAGCAAAACTCGTCGCAATCACGTTGTTGCTGAGCATTGGTTCCCTACTGATCCTGGCCTCAGCGCTTCTCATTTCAGGGCCAAAGCTGGTAGAACTCTGGAGTGGCAACACAATGCATCCACCCTTTTCTTTGGTTATGATTATGACGGGAGTAATGCTTGTCCATGGGATATGGATTCCCTTGGCGAACTATTTGGTAGCCGTGAATCGGCATGCAGATTTTTCTTATCTCTATCTCGGCCTCTCGCTTGCCGCTGTTCTAGTAGCCTACCCACTTACACTCGTATTGGGAGAGGCTGGCGCCGCGGTTTCCTTGTTGGGGCTTGACCTAATTATGGCGGCGATCGTTCTTACTTTGACGTTCATGCGTCTGTGCAAACCGCACGAATTGCGAATTGCCTTCAGCTCGACCTTTCGAACAATAGGCGACAACCTCTGTATCAATCCATTCCGCTGCAATAAGTAACTTTTAGTCCGAAGAAAAGAGATCGAGGTACCTGTATGTCATACGTCCAATACGGTTGTGGATACTCAGCCCCAGAGGGTTGGTTGAATTTCGACTGGTCTCCCACGATTCGACTCGCTCGCTTGCCGGCGATTGGACGTTTTGTGCAAAGACTAAAGGGAAATGAACTACAGTTTCCTTCCGGTATTGAGATCGGGGATATTGTTCGAGGCCTCCCGATCGGAGACCAAACGGCTTCCGGAGTGTACGCATCTCATGTTCTGGAGCACTTGAGCCGGTCTGACGTGGAAACGGCACTTCGAAATACCTATCGCATGCTTAGGCCGGGCGGTATCTTCCGCCTCATCGTTCCAGACCTTGAATCTCGAGCCCGACTTTATCTGAGCAAATTGGATTCAGGTACCAATGACGCCAACGATTGGTTTATGACCGCAGCACATCTCGGTCTCTTCAAAGGCCCAAGCACAATTACGGAGAAAGTAAGCCGCACTTTTGGAGGCAGCTTACATCTTTGGATGTGGGATTTTCCTTCAATGCAAGAGCAACTCCGCCGCGCGGGGTTCGTTAAGATCCGCCGATGCAACTATGGGGATAGTGAGGATGCAATGTTTTCACGCGTGGAAGATCCGACCAGATTTGTAGACCCTAAGCATCAGACCGAGGAACTTGCCCTCGAAGCTAGGCGCCCCCAAGAATGAGTACCCATTCTAGCGGCAGCAACCGGACGGGGCATGTATCATGCGACCGGTTCTGATGATCGCACCGAAGAGCACCAGGATCCCCTTTCTTCTCTTCGTCAGCCTACTTACGATTCTTGCTGTTGTCCCATGCCGAGCAGGCAATGATACGCACCTGCCTCAGGAAGTTCTGTCAGCCGGATATACCTCCAACGTCTTCTACGATGATTTTCATCAGATTGATCTTGAGAGAAAGGGATCGAGTTTCAGCACTTGGTATAATGGATTGTGGTATGAGGAAAAGAGCTCCCTTGACCGGATCGTGGTGAAGGATGGCGTTCTATCCTTGATCACCCCTTCCAACTTCCGTCACACGTCGATAGCGACTGTGCCAAAAGAAGCTGGAGGAATCACGTTCAAGCACGGGTTCTTTGAAGCAAGGATGCGCTTTGCCGAGAATGACGTGGACTGGTCTGCATTCTGGCTAATGAGTCGTCCCCATTCCCTTGACACAGACAACGGCCACTGGTGCGAGATCGACATCTTCGAACACTTTGGCGCTGGAAGATACGTTGGAGCTATTCACGATTGGACGAGGCAAAAGCATACTTTCAACAAAAACGCCAATCACTGGTTCAGCAAACCAGTTAAATTTTCAGAGTGGCACAATTACGGGTTGTTGTGGACCGCGCAAAAGCTTACGTGGTTTCTAGATGGAGACCCTTTGTTTGAGACCGAGTCTTCAGACATTTGCGAACAGCAAGATATGTTTCTCGTGCTAAGTTCACAAAGACACACGGACGGCCCGGAACAGCGATTAGACGTTGACTGGGTGCGGGTGTTCGAAAGGCAATAACAAGTCTTTATTGATGATTACAGGCATTAGGCTCCAAGCCACCCGATCCACTCCAAGGCTTCGCGAGGGCCTCCACGGTAGCTCCTTTGAGTTTTGGGGGTTTCTCGTCGGAGCGATCGATGGGCTTGTGTTTGTTTCGTACATTTTCGAAATAGATCAGACGGTTTATTATAGTGCGACGGTAGCTCTCAAAATAGCTCTGTTTCTTTTGCGACGTGAAAAGCTGACAGAGGCATCAAGGGCTGTTCTGCCATTCATTTACATTTTGATTCTCTCCGAAATCGCTTCTTCTCTTTGGAACGATGTCTCTGCCTTATCCAGTGCAAGAATCCTCGTATTTTCAGTAAATCTCTTTGTTACGTTGAATTTTTTGGGGACGCCGTATTGGCGAGGTTTAGTCTTTGTCAGTGTGATCGACGCAACTGTGTACTTGGTTTTTTACCAAACGGGCCGGTTGGTGGACTTCTATGGCCGGACGCTCTTTTTCTCAGCCTCTCATCCTAATCTGGGATCTGAACTATTTTTTAGCGCTGCTTTCGGAGCTCTACTTATCCGCATGCCGAAGGTTTCGTTCGCATTGACGCCCCTGTTCTTTGCGCCCACCTTCCTGATGCAGGGACGGGCAGCAGAGCTAGGGATTTTGGCTGTCGCGTGCATCTTGTTTTGGCATGCGTCGCGAAATCTCTCCCCCTTAACGCGTCTTCTGCTGATCCTTACGACACTCATCGCCGGGGGCGCATTACTGTTCACGCTGGACGTGTCAGATCTAGCAAACAAAGTCCTTCTCCTGGATAATCAGTACCGAGGAGAGAATACTAACGCCTCTGGACGAAATCTATACTGGGCGAGCGCCTTTGAGGCTTGGGCGACAAATCCGCTATTCGGAGCTGGATCCGACTTTCCAGCCCGTTTAGGAATGCTTCAACCACACAATTTCTTTCTATACCCAATCGCATATTATGGGCTCATGGGCCTCATAGTACTCTTCATTCTGTTGTCAAAGTTTGCCTACGTTGCAGTTTTCGGTCGGGCCCTTTATCTGGTGCCTTTCGTTCCAATGTTGGCCTTCAATGATCGCTTTGTAAATTTAAATACATATCCTGCGATCATGTTTCTGTTTCTTTTTCACGAATTCGCACGCGCAAAAAAGGCGCGCCAGCATCTGACCACCTCCCTTCCCGGCACAGCAAAGAACTACTCTAGGCGAGAGTCCCTCGACTTCAAAAACTCTCCGTGATGATTTGTCTTTCCGGGAACGATATCGACTGATCTATTAGTTTGTTCAGAGTTGCGACTTTGAGAGCGGGATTGAAGATTTTCGCCCACGCAGACATGTAAGAAACAGTCCTGATGCAGAAACGGGCCTTACCCAACAGAAGCATGTTCGCCAACGCCTCTGTTGCTTTCAAGTCGGCATTGATGTCTGAAAAGTGTCTAGGAACTCCGATAGGCGCAGCCTCCGAAAGCTGGAAAGAGAAAAATCGCATCTCCGGGAATTGAGGCCTAATGTATTGCTCAAATTCAGCGCTGTCGGTCGCCAAAAATATATGGCGAACATCACCGCTCAGAGCTTTGAGTCCCTTCAATTTTTGCGCAACACTTTCGAAGGACGCGGAGCTCGCTTCAAGCTTCTTGTCCGTCCCGCGGTAGTGGATAGACACGTCGAACTGAGTGATCTTTTCACGCTGCAAGAAGTCATCCACGACTTTCTCAATCTTTGGGTTGAACTGGTAGTATTTGAAGAAGGTGCGATGTGCCTCTTCGATGCTAAGGTGGTTTGGAACATCAAATCCACCGTAGCTAAGCTCGTTGCGCACACAAAGATATGTCAAATCCCCCGGGACCGAGCACAATTGGACGGGAATGAAATGCTTGGAAAACCAGCAGTCATCTTCCTGTTCGGCATAGAGAGAATGAGTCGAGCGAACCACAGGCATGAGGTTTCGTCCGTCAGCATAGCTAATTAACTTCACAATATGCGTAAGGATTCCGCCCATACCTATCCGGCCGGCCACGTCAAAAGCGAAGAATCCACCGTTTCTGGATTGGCCAAGTCGATCGAGGGGGTAGAAGGGGACCTCAATAGCCGCCCTCACGAACCTTGAATGACGAATACGAATAAGGGATTCGTGGACACGGCTTGTCAAGGGATTCGAATACAGCGCTGTTCGCGTTAGCATTTTCGCTAATCCGGATCACTTCTGAGTAATGGTATAACGAAAGCTTCGAACACCCGTCATGGTGCCGATAAGAAGATCCGTTCTAGCGTAGCTTGAAAGGGTCGCTTCTGCACATCTGTCCGAGCCTACGTAGCAAACCTTCGCCTTTATCACCTTTGCACAATTATTCTTTAGACTGACTATATGATCGATAAGTTCTTGATTGACCGCGTGAGCCCGCGCGATTGCCTCGACATCCAGACAAGGTCTGCCAAGCGCATCACGCACGGCCACGGAACGGGACTGGTCCGCAGGCCCTTGGATGGTCAATCGTCCCTGAGAGCGAGCGGATGTTTCAGCAGAGACCGGTTGTAGCAGCACGCAAAACACGAAAGCAGCAGCTCTCCAATCTAAATTCTTGATCAACGTAGTAGCCTTTCGTCAATTTTTACCCCAGGAACACTGACTTTTAGGCCGTCGTTCCATAGCCTCCTTGCGAAGGCTTCTCTAGAAACTAAGCTCGCATCAGCCAGTGCGGCAAGAAGCTGATCACTTTGTTGCCATCCAACACTAACTAAATTGACCGCTGCACTCTCTATAAAATCGGCATCGACCATCTGCACGAATTCGGCCACAACTTTTGTCTGCCCTTCGCCAGGCAAGCTTCTGAACGCCGCGAGCGCAAGCTTGTTACGCCGAAGGGCAATCCAACCTTCTAAGGGGCCAGTAGCGTAGGATTGGCGAAGAAAACGAAGTGCGCTGGAATCGAAGCCGCTACGCTCGTTATGCAAGGAGTAGAGCATAAACCAGAGGAACGGATCGAAAGGATTGTGCGCAAGCGACGATCTTAGAACTTCATCAGCAGCAACACCCTCTTGGTTCGCCTGATCGGCCGTTTTTGCAGCCGCCCCCATTTCAACGATCGACAGATGAAACAACGCTTTAGACCGTAACCAATCACTGCGAGGAAGGACAAACTCGGAACTGTTGTTGAGCGACGTTTCCACATCGCGAAGCGTGCTCATTCTAAAGCGCTCACCAGCAATGAATCTCGATGCGAAGCCCGTGGTTAGGGACGCAGACCATAACTGTGGTAAACACGAAATAGACCAAAGAAACGCGACGAATCCCAGTAGCAGAAGTGGGGCGCGTGGGACCGCATTGAACTGCTTGGGTCGCAAGCTGCTCATGATATGAGGACTTGCGCGCTATTCCACGTATCCATATCGCGCGTAGTACTTTTGGTAATAATAGCGACCATGGTAGGATTCGTAACGAGCAAGGAGCTTGGTATCGGCTTTATTCAAAACAACGCCTAATAGTTTGTCCTGTATCTCTGGAGCGCCCCTCAGATTGTGGCGCACAACATCTATCTTCGTCTTGCCCCACTCCACCACGAAAACGAAGGAATCGACGAAGGACGAGGTGACGCGCACGTCCACCACCGGCGCCATCGGCGGCATGTCGATAACGACGTAATCATACTTCGAGCGCAGCAGCGCCACGAGGTCGCGCATCGGCTTAGATGCCAGCACTTCGTTCGTGTGAAGCAGCTTCGAAGTTGTGCCAGCGGGCAAGACAGCGAGCTTGGTCTGTGGATCGATGCTGACGACGTCTTCGAGCGGCGCCTTAAGGGCTACGACATCGACAAGACCTGCTTGCGCGTCCGGCCGTAGTGCGCGGGACAAAGAAGGATTGCGCAAATCGGCATCAACCAGGATCACACGCGCCCCGCTATGAGCGATAAGCTGCGCGAGGTTGGTCGAGAGCGTACTCTTGCCCTCGTTAGGCAACGTCGAGGTTACAGCCAGCACGCGATTTTCGCGGACGATGGAGTTGAGGTCGACTGCCACCTTCAGCGAGCGCACTGCCTCGGAGAAGCGGGACAACGGATGGTCGACGACGTAACGGAGCAAATCCGGCTCAGGGTTGCTCTTTCCGCGGCCGAGCTTGCCAGAACGGGCGACGGATGCAACCGCGCCGAGCGCCGGCAGGATGGCGACGCAGTTGGCGCCGAGCTGCTCCTCGACCTGACTGGTCGTGCGGAACACGTTATCGGACAACTCCCGCGCTATGGCAGCACCAAAGCTAAGCAATAGGCCGCCGAGCAACGCAGTGCCGAGGATGATTAGAGATTTCGGCGCGCTCTTGACTAGGGGTGTAGTCGCCGCGCTGATCACGCGCGCCTCGGTGATCGGGAAAGATTGCTGCTGCACGCTCTCCATGTAGCGCTGCAGGAAATTGTCATACATCGCCTGGTAGGATTGCGCGGTGCTGTCGAGTTCGCGCAGCTGGATCTGCGCCTGGTTGGTGAGCTGCGATTCCGAGACAACGTTGGCAAGACTCGACTTGATGGCCTCCTCACGAGTCTGGGCGATATCGTAATCGCTCTTGTAGGATTCCTGGATGCGTCTGAGCTCGTCAATAATGTTCTTTTTGATCTCGGCCATCTGGCGTCGGAGATTTACCGCGGCCAAGTGATCCGAGCCATATTTCATCGCCCAGATCGATTCCTTGGAGGCCATGTCGACATATTGGCCGCGCAGCTTGACGATGGTGTCGTTCTTCAGCGCGTCGGCGACGTTGGCGTCCGGAATCTCCTGCTTGAGGATGTCGTTGATGCGGTCCATCCGCGCCTTGGCCTCGGCCGTGGCCGCATGTGCCATCACCAGCTGGCTGTTCACCTCGGCGAGCTGCTGCTCGTTCATCAGCCGGCCGCCGCTGTCGACGATGTTGTTGGCGATCTTGAAATCCACCACGGCTTTCTGCGCGGCGGAGGCCTGCGTGCGTAACTCCTTGATGCGGTCCTGAAGCCATACGCTGGCGCGACGGGTGGCCTGGTATTTCGCCTCGAGCTGATCGACGATATAGGAATCAGCGATGGCGTTGGCGATGCGCGCCGCCTTTTGCGGATCGCGCGAGGTGAAGCCGATCTCCATCACATAGGTGAGGCCGAGACGCTTAACGGTGCGGTTGTTCGCGAAACGCTCCAGTGCCTTGCGCGTCAGTTCGAATTCGGATGACGCGTGGCCGGCGGAGAACAGGCCGGTGACGGAGCCTATGACGGCGCCTAAGAGGCCGCCGCCGCTTCCGGTGAATTCGGGGTCCTCGGTGAGGTGCAGGTCGCGGATCACCGCGAGACTGATGTTTTCGGATTTCAGGATCTCGACCTGGGTCTCCACCGTCGCGGAATCGACCGCGATGTCGCCAAGCATCGATTGCTGCTGGAACAGCTGCACCTTGCGGGTGTCGATCACCATCGAAGCGGTCGAGGTGAATTGCGGCGCGGCGGTGAAGAGATAGAGCAGCGCCAGGATCACGCAGGCCGACACGATCGCGATGATGGTCGGGAACTGGCGCCTGATAATGTCGAGGTAGGAGGTCAGCGTCTGGGACGGAGAACCGTCAGCCTCAGCGAAATCACGGTTGATCTCCGAGGTCGGCTTGTTCACCTGCAACATCCGGCAATTCCTAAAATGGATCGATTGTGTTTAAGGATTGGTGGTCTGCCAACAGCTCCGGGGCATCTCGAAGCGAACGTGATCTGCAAAACCCGCGCCGGGGGGAAGCCTAGCACAATGCCGGCTGCAATTGAACGTTGTTGATGCGGCGCACCCGGCCGCCGGGCCGGGATCTTGTGGGAAGCTTAACGGCAAAAACAAAGCGGCGCCTGCTGGCGCCGCTGCCGTGATTTTTGTTGGGCCGGCCGCAGGGCTGGTCCCGTCAGCGGGGGCTGACGTTTCCGCCCGCGTTGGTCGTTCCCGTGACGCCATTGCTCGCGTTCGGGTTGACCTGCGTCGCGTAGTGCAGGCCACCGAACGTGCCGAGGGTGCCGCCCTGTCCGCCGTTCGCAAAACCGCCCGCTCCCGTGGGACCGCCCGCGCCGGAGCCGCCGCCGCCTGCGCCACCGCCGGCCGCCGCGATTGCGACGTCGCCGGTTGCGGCCTGGTAGGCTGCGATCACGTCGGGGTTGTTGGTGCCGGCGATCGCCGCCTGGATCTCATTGGCGAAAGCCTGGTCGGCTACCGCAGCCATGCGGGCGAGCTGGGCCAGGCCGGCGGTGATTGCGCGGATCTGGTCCTTGGTGGTCGCGGGGTCCTTGAGAAGCGCGATCAGCGCCGGCACCGTGGTCGGATCAGACGCGCCGAGGTCGCGCACGCGCGAGATCAGCTGCGCACCGGCTGGATATTGCGTCAACAGCGCGCCTGGTGTCGCCTTGAACTCGGAAATGACCGTGGCCGGCAGCTGGCGCTGCGGCGGATAGACGGCGGCGCTTGCGGCGCTCGAAATCGTCGCGGCAAGGGCCGCGGCCGCAGCCATGCGAAGCGCAATCTTGATAACACTCATAATAAAACCTCCAAAAAACGTCTGCCCACTTTACGTCTCGGCCCGGGCAAGTGGCTGTGTCGTGCGGGAACCTAGCGAAAGAGTAAACCGCTGTCCACTTATTCTAAAGACTTCGTAAACGGCGCAACTGCTTCAAAACTAGACAGTTTTGTGAAGCTCGCGGGCGCGGCGCAGGCCGCGCGCAGGCTGCGTCCGGCGCCCCTTCTCGTCCAGTGCGGCGACCGCCTCGCCTTGCGCCCGCGCTGCCTCTCGGATGCGGAACGATTGCGCCAGGCCGGCGCCGAAAAGCGCAAAGAACGGAATGGAATAGCCGGGGATTTGGAGCGTGAAGTCCAGGCAGGAATGCAGCAGCGACAGGCTCGCGGTCGCCGCTGCCGCCAGCGGGATGATGGCGTCGCGCCGCCGGGCGAACACGCCGCGGCCCAGGATAACGAACATGACTGCCCATGCGGCCGCCACCAAAAGCGCCATGGGGATGCCGACGTCGGAGGCGAGCTCCAGCGGCGTGGAATGGGCGATATCCCAGATTCCGCGAATCGAGATGTTGGGGCTGCGGTAGGGCGGGAAGGCCCATTGGAAGGTGCCCATGCCGGTCCCGAACCAGGGGTTGTCGGCGATGATACGAAGCGTGGATTTCCAGGCCTCGATGCGGCCCTCGTCGACCAGGCCCTGGCTGTCGAACCGGCTGGAGACGCGGCCGCCGAGCAGCTGCATCAGGCCGAGCGCCACCACCACGCCGGAGCCGAGCGAGATCCAGATTCCGGTCCGCGGCGGCAGGTCCTTGCGCAGGAACACCGTGAAGGAGGCGATCATCGCGAGCAGCGACAGGCTGACGCCGGCGCGCGACCCGGTCATGAACATCGCCATCAGGCAAATCAACAGCGCTCCGAGATGCGGCAGGATCTGGCGTGGCGGGATCTCGGCCACGTCGCGCGACACGCGCTTCCACTCGATGTGCCGCTCGGGCAAGCGCCGGCGGACATCCGCCAGGATCAAGAGCATCCAGATCACCGCGCAGGACCCAAAATAGGCGGCGGCCGTGTTGCGGTTGATGAAGGTGCCGGTGACGCTGCCCATATAGGCCGTCTTGTCCCGCCACAGGATCATGGTGGGCTCGATCAGGAACGAAGCGACGCCATAAAGCGCGTAAAGGCTCCCGGAGACGGCGATGACCCAAAGCAGACGTCGGGCGCGCTCACGCTCGGCACCGACGGTGATGCCGAGGAGGATTGCCAGAATGTTGGCGAGCGGCGCGCCCAATGCGAAGAACGCCTCGTTCTTGACGATGGACGCCGACGGCGCAATCGGCACGCCGAGGAGGTCGGACGCCTGCTTCCAGATCGGATTGAACGGCGCGATCCAGGGATGATCGGACAGCTGCTCATGCAGCACGAAGGCGTATCCGGCCACGATCACCCCGATGCCCGCGATCATCCAGAAATGGGGCCGCCGCAAGTCGCGCGCGGGCGCCACGATCAAGGCGAGGCCCAGGCACAGGCACCAGAACGCGATCGAGAGGTCGTTGGTCGAGCCGAACGGGAACGGGGCGCCGGCGGCGACGAAGAACAGGATGAAGGTCGCAGGCCAGCTCCACGACCAACGTATATGGGGAAGAAGGCGCATCGTCAGTTAGCCGACCTCGGCTCTAGCTCTAGAGGAAGCAATCGATCGGATAGATCTTCAGATCCACGTTCAAGCGGCTGATCCGGGTCTGCGCCCGGAAGCCGTAGAATAGCCCAACGTTATCACTCCCCGAATCGAGTTTTATTCCAGGTGTTAATTCGTCGGGCGGGACCAGAAGGCCGATGTGACGGTTGATACCGGAAATCTCAACCCGCCCCTCCCCTTCGCCAAAGCGCCCCCGAAGTTGGGTGACCGTCACTTTCGGCAGGCCGCGCCGCTGATGGCAGACGTCCTCCTCCCACAATTTGGTCTGCTGGACCAGCGGCTTGTCAGTTTTGTCAGGGACAACAGCATCCGGGAAGGATGGATGCAGCATCCCGAAGAAGCGACTCTCTTTGGCGTTCGCCGACAATCGGACGGTGAATGAAACTTCGCCCTTAGCACCCCGGAGGCGCTGAAAGATCGGCGCATCGGGCTCGGCTGAGACCACCACGTCGATCCGGTGGCGGACTCCGAACTCCGCAGCCGCGCCGGCAGCCTGTTCGAGCAGAACAGGGCCCGCGATGATGAGCGTTAGAGAACGCCAGAATGCTTGCCGTCGAAAGAGCATGAAGCCTCGCAACCGCGCGGGGGTGACCGATCACCGGCGAACCTTGCTCGGTGGTGCCTTGATCCAAACTCGAACAGCACCCGCCTCGATCGCTAAACGAAAATGGCACCGGGACAAAGCCCCGGTGCCATTCGCTTCGAGCCGCCGATCGTTAAGGCGCCAACTTGACGTTGTTGCGGAAGATCAGAGCGTCGTTGGCGAGGTTCACGGCATCGCTGCCGGTCGCCATGATCACCCGCAGGTAGGTCAGGAACTTGGCCACTTCGACGTTGGTCGAGTTCGAGACGTAGATGATGTCCTGATTCTTCATCATGACCTTGGTGGCGAGGAAGAACCCGCCCGGATCGCGGAAGTTGACGTTGAAGATGACCGGGATCGTCTCGGTGGTGTACTTGCTGACGTCGATGCCAAGCTGAGCAGCGACCTCACGCGGCTCGCGGCGATAGAGGTACACGGCCGCCGGATTGGCCTGGCCGTCGAGAAGACCACCGGACTTGCCGACGGCCTCGCCGAGATTGATGCGCCAAGCGTCGAAGTTGAACTCGCCACTCTGGCCGCTGGCGCCGAACGCCAGGAACTTCTGCTGCTCGCGATAGACGTAGATGCTGTCGTCCGGGCGAACGTAAATGTTGTTCTCGGGCGTCATGACCAGGTTCTCGAACGGCACCGTCGCTCGCTTGCCGGCACGCTCCAGCATGACCCAGGTCTCAAAGCCCTGACCCTTGATGCCGCCAGCGCGGGTGATCGCGTCAAGCACCTTGTCCTTCGCACCCGCGGCGCTCGCCGGATAGCGCGCCGGCGCGTTGACTTCACCCAACACGCTGATGAGCTGCGTCCGCTGCGAGGACATCGCAACCACAACCTGCGGCTCGATGGCGCGGTTGGAGATCTTTTCAACAATTGCGCGCTGGATTTGGACCGACGTAAGGCCCGCGGCCTTGACCTGACCGGCATAGGGCACGGTGATGTAGCCGTCATTGTCGACCGATTGATCGGGAATGGTCACGAAGTTGCCGGGCCTGACGCCGGCTTCCGCCGGGATGAAGAGACCACCTGCCGCGGCTTCGAAGATGGTAACCGCAACAACGTCGCCAATCCCGAACACGATGCTGGCCGGCGGCCGCTTGTCCGTGAACGCACCCGCAAGACCCTTGGGCTCATGGCTGTGCAGTATGTTGACCGTGGCCGGATTGAGCGGCACCAGCTCATAGGCCGGCGCATTCTCGGTCTGGATCTTGTTGTTGACGTCATCTGTTAACGGGCCGGAGCCTGGATTGGTCGAGCACGCCCCGAGCGCCAACGCGACCGCCAGAAACGCCGGCTTGAATACATATGTCTTGGCAAAGGAATGCATGAATCGCCCCGATCGTCCCGAATTACCTCAAAGTGGTACGGTCTAGCGGGCAGCGCGACAAGAGTTCCAGGCTGAAACCGATGGTTAACGGCGCAATGAGTCCGCCGGTGTTGCGCCTGCGCCACTACTTCGGAACCTCGCTAACCCTTTGTGACTGTTTGTTGTAATTCGTGTGCCCGCTCAGCAGGCAAACGCTCAACCGAAGGGCGCGGCGTTCTCATCCCCGCGTGTCTCTGCTAATGCTCCGCTGTCTCATGAGGAGTTCCGGCGTTGCTCTTGTCGCTTCTTTCCCTTGCCCTGACAGGACGGTTGCTCGCCGGACCTGGATACGAACCCCCGGAGCGCCCCTTCGTTGAGATCGCAGCCTCCTCCTCGATTTGGAAATTCACCCGCACCCAAGGCCCCAAAGAGGGCGAGAGCTTCGCTTCCATCTCCAAAACAGCCGAGACGATGCAGTCCGCCCCGGAGTTCGCTGGCCTGATCGTCCGCTGCGCTCCCAAAGGCAAGATCGACGTCTTGGTGGCCTTGATCCGCCCCTTCCCGCCACGGAGCCACCCGCGAGTAACGATCTCCTCAACCGGCGGCGGTACCCAGACGTTCGAGGCCAGCATGGCCGCCGCGGGCGCGGCGGTGCTCTTGCCAGACGAAGTTTCGGCCTTAGCCGCCGGTAAGTGGCAGACGATGCCCTCGCTTTCCGTGGTGGTGAAGGAAAGCGACAGCGAAATCAAAGGCGTGGTGGCCCTGAGCGGGCTGCGGGAAGCCTATAATTCTCTGGCGGCAAGTTGCGGCCAATAGACAAAATTTAGCCATATGACTTAAGGGTCTTTTTAGGGTGCGGAACCTAAGGTCCGGAGCACGGAGTGTTTCGGATGACCGAGCTTTTGATCTTCAGCTTTCTGGTAGGCGCAGTTCTGGGCCAACGCTTTCGCGTCCTGGTGCTGCTGCCGCTGACCTTCGTCATGCTGCTCGCCGCGATCCCGGTCGGCTGGATCGCCAATCTGGGCTTCCTTGACGGCCTGAAGGGCGTAGTGCTCGCGGCCATCGCGCTCCAGGCCGGTTATCTTTTTGGCTCGGCCGCCCGCTTTGCTCTCGCCGCCGGTCGTGCCGCCCGCGTGTTTGCCCGTCCGCTCAAGACGGCCCGCTGACCTCTTTGGCGGATCAAGAGTCCCGTCTGATCCCGCAGGCGACGCTTCGTTGATGTGGGGTTGGGTCGCGTTGGATTGGAGCGGCGTCGGCTGCAGAGCTCTGTTTGAAAACTTGTCTCCGGCTTGTATGGTGACCTGACCCTTTCAGGATTCCTTCCAGGCGCACGTTTGTCCTTCGCTTATTTTGCCCTCATCGTTTGCCTTGTTTCTGCATCCGCTCTCGACATTGCCGGCGCCAAATTCGGCGTACAGCTCGGGATGACGGCTACGGCCCTGGGGCTATTGGCAGCAGTCTTCAGCGCACGAAAGGCCGACTACGAGCACTATTTGCGTGCCACGGTCTGGGGCCGCTGGGTCCTGATCGGCATTCCCCTTTGCGTCGCAACCCAGCTGGCGCCGCTGTGGCTGAGTTGGGCGCATCCGATCTGGGTGAGCAGCCACGATGCTCTCGGTGGCCTGTCGCTTGGGCCAGTGACGGCGGATCTCGGCCTCACCCTGAATGCGCTGTTTCAAGCCCTCGCAGCGATCTCGTTGCTCAGCGTGACAATCGTCGTGGTCCGTGATCGCAGCCGTGCCGAACTGGTGCTATTTGTGCTGAGCGGGGTAACAGCGGTGTCGGCTCTGACCCTGGATTTGCGTCCACTGTCGCCCGCCCTTGCAACCGCCGTTCCTTCCGACCTGGCGACAACGATGGCCGGTCTTGGCGTCATGCTTAATCTGGCCGTCATGCAGCTGGCCGCCGAGCGGGCCGAAACGCGCCACTCGCTCGTTCAGTCGGTGACCATCGGCCTTTGCGGCCTCGTGGGCGCTCTAACCAGCGCAGTTGCGGTTTTTGGCTTGTCCGGGACGAACAGCGCGATCGCCGCGGCCTTTGGCCTCGTGTTGATCTTGCTGATCCTTGTCATTCGAAGGATCGACCTATCGCCGTTGGCCGCAGGCGCGCTGTCCTTAGCCGCGCTGGTCGGAGCGATGATTGTCCTGAGCTTCCTGTTCGAAAAGAATGCGGGGCCGATTCTTTTGCGGCTTGTCCCGGATGTGGGGGCCGAAACCAGAGCCGCGCTGGAGCGCATGTTGGCCGACACCAGGTGGTTCGGTGCGGGCGCAGGCACCTTTTCTGCCGTCGGCAGGATCTACCAAAGCGATGCCGGCGCGGCTTTGATGGCACCCTCGACGGCTTTAGCCATCTTCGCGGATACCGGATGGGTCGGTTTTTCCGCCGCGCTGCTGGCGGGCATGATGACTTTGGGACGCTTATTTTTGGGGGCTTTGCAGCGCGGCCGCGACTCGTTCTTCCCTGCGGCGGCCGCGGCCTGCCTTGTCTTCGCGTTGGTTGAGAGCTTCGCTGGTTCGGGACTGCTGCATCCGGCAGCAATCCTTTGTTTGTCAACGATCGTGGGACTCGGATTGTCCCAAAGCGTCACCCAGTCCTCACGCGGCACGGCTCATTAGTCGCTCATCGTTAGACGTCGCGATCAGCCAGTGACGCCCAGTAGGTCGGGTTCTTGGGCATTTGGATGCGGACCCACCGGTAGGACTTCTTCGACCACGGCAGGATGTGCCCGGTGAGATTATCCAGCACGAGATCGCCGGAGAACGTGCGCACCACGACCACGAGATGATGCTCACCCCAGGTCGTCACGACCTCGCTGAGCAACACCGATCGCGCCGGGAAGCCCTTGGCGATCAGATCGTGGCGTTTTGTCACGGCATAGTCGTTGCAGTCGCCGCTGGCGGGATGCAGCAGCCACTTCTCGCCACGCAGCCCTTCCAAGTTGGGCTCGGGCCGGATCGCGCTGTTGACCCGCCGATTGACCTCCTGAAGCTGGGCCATGCGCTCGGCCGTGAGCTTGAGACGTCCGCCCCTGAACACGATTTGCTGCGGCCGCGGCTTACACTCGCCCTCGTACTTCAGGCAAAAGATCGTGAATGCCATCGGCGCCAAGGTCGGCTGGTCGAACTTGATGTACTGGATGGCGCCGCGCAACGCCGACGGCGCACCAACGAAGGCGGCCTCGGCCTTGTGTTGAGCCGCCCCAGCCAATACAGCGGCGGCAATCGCCAGGAACTTTAAAGTCTTGCGCATGTCGCGCTCCCCATTCTTGTTGGGGAAACGCTACGCGAGACGTCTTGAAATCCGGCTCAAAAGCCGAGCAAGCCTTTAATCAAAACCGCCGCGCCTTCGTCAGAAACAATTAAGAATACCGACGCGTAACTTGTTCTGCTATGAGCGATCATGCCCTCTATTCATGATGCCAGACCCGATTCGACCAGCTGATGGGCCTTTCCAAACGCTTTCGTAACAACGTCAAGCCTCGGCTCCCCGACGGCGTGAGGATCTATGCCATCGGTGATGTGCATGGACGCGCCGACCTGCTTCAGTCGCTCTTAACCGTCATCGACGCCGACCTTGCCCGCTCCGCCCCCAAACGAGCAATTCAGGTCTTTCTAGGCGACTATGTCGACCGGGGCCCGGACTCGCGCGCTGTGATTGATCTCCTGATCGAGCGATCGAAGTCCCATGAGACAGTGTGCCTCAAAGGCAATCACGAGGTGTTCCTGCTTGAGGTCCTCAAGGACCCGGCACGGCTGGAGGAATGGCGCCGCTACGGAGGCCTGCTAACCCTCGTTTCCTACGGCATCAACCCGACGATGAATCCGACGCCGGAGCAGCAGATTGAATTGATCGAAGGATTAAGGCGCGCGCTCCCGCCGGAGCATCTTTCGTTTCTTCAGCAGCTCCGCCCGTCCTTCGCGTGTGGCGACTTCTTCTTTGTTCACGCCGGCGTCAAGCCGGGCGTAGCCCTGGAACGTCAGAAGGAGGAGGACCTGCTCTGGATCCGCGAGGAATTCCTCGAGTCAGAGAGACGCTTCGGCAAATATGTCGTCCACGGCCATACCCCGGTCAGCGTCCCGGATATCCGCTCGAACCGGATCAATATCGACACCGGCGCTTACGCGACCGGCAACTTGACCTTGCTCACGATCCAGGGCGATAGTCTGCTCGCAATTTAGGACTTTTGCAGAGTTGCTGGCCGACTCCCGCGCCCTTCCACGCGGACATCGAAATTCACCATGAGCCGCATGATCTTGCTTCGCATCATTGGCGCCTGCATCGCAGTGATGTTGCTGCTTTATGCAGGATTGGGGTTTTACGGCGATCTCACGCGGTCGAACTTTAGGGCGAGCGATTTGTTCTCGGGCGAGTTTCCGCCCGAGAAGGTCAACGTAGCTGCTTCGGGCGTTCTGGCGCCCCTTTCATTCGACGGCGACTTGCTGGCGAATTATGCGGCCGCCAAAGCCGCAGACTTTCTTCACCATCCCGCAGCCGATGCCAACAACAGGGCCACCGAGAACAAGGCGGCCCAAGACGTCGTTGTTGCGGCCCTGAAAGTATCGCCCATCCGGCCTGCGCTTTGGCTCACGCTCGGCACGCTGAAGGCGCAGGCGGGTGAGCTGGCGACGCCTGCAGTGAAAATGTCTTACCTGGCCGGCGCGGTGCCGATCGCCGTCGCATTCGCACGGCTCCAAACCGTCACATCGAACGCGGCAGCAGCCGACGAAGAGATCAAGCTGCTGGCGCAATCGGACGTCCGCGCGGCGCTTGCCAACCGCTCTCGCTACGAGCAGCTCCTGATCGCTGCCTACCTGCAGGCCACGCCGCAAGGCAAGTCGCTGCTCCTGGAGACTACCCAGGGGACCGATCCGAAGTTCAATCAGATTTTGCGGCGGTACTGACGTTCGAGCGCGACTTAGCCTGCTGGCTTGCCGTCAATATCAACGCGTCGCTTTTGGCGCGATCGGCACGAAATCCTGCTCGCGGCGCGGTTGATCCGGTCGCCCGTGGTAGACGAACATGCCCTTCTTGGTCGAGACGATGTCGCCGCGCTGCAGGCTGTCATCGTTGAGGAGACGTTCGGTCGCGACAAGATCCGGATCCTCCGGGACCGGTTTATAGAGCTCGGGATGATCCCGCCGCTCGCGCGAGAGCTCTTTGGATCTTCGCCGTGCATCTTCGATACGCTGACGCCACTCGTCACGGCTGACTTCCGGCTCGCTTGGTGGGAGATAGTCGTTGACCGAGGGCTCCGGCTCGGTCTGGGCAAAACACGAGGGCGGATTGGCGAGACCGAAGCCGATCGCACCGGCAACGGTCAGGACCGCTCCCGACAACGGCCCAAGCCGCCTTGCATGAGCTAGTGAGGTGTGGGGTCGCGCGGTTCGCACGCTGTAACTCCAGGGCAGAGCAACAAGAACGAGCAAGGGCCGGAAACTTCTCGTCTACTCCATTCAATGTATACGTTTGCCGATTGCACGAAAGCCAAATCGCGGGCAAGCTTTGTGCTTTAGCGCGCGAGGGTATTGACCAGTGGTCCGCAACATTACTTTCCTGGTTCTGGCGATCTTTTTGGGGACTCACTTTGCAGCGGCAGGCCAGATCGAATACCCGCAAGTGATCCATACGCAATACGAAGCTGTCGATCAGAAGGCCGGCGGTCACTTCGTGCTGTGGTCAGAGCGGGAAAAGATCTTCTATGGCCTCGACCAGAAGCTTTTCCCGGGAGCTCGGTTTGTCGACATCACCCAGGTAACCCCAAGCGTGGGTTCGATCACGCTGACCTATGTCGAGGTGCGGACCGTCAGCAGCACGACCTCGGATTATTTGTACCTGGCAGGAAATGTCCGCTTTCGCGTCAGTGGAATGGCGCTCAAATCCAGCAACTTCCCCAGCGGCGGCGGAATGACACCCAACGCACAGTAGCCAGACTAGCGCCTGCTCGACCCGCTGCCCCGCGTTCTGTTGCCATAATAGGGACGTGCGCGCCCTCCGCTGGCCAGAGGTGGCTGAATCTGGCTCGGAATATTCCGCGTAGCCGTGCTCGGCGAGGGCTGCGAGGGATTGACGATGATGACATTTCGGTTGGGCGTCGACGGATCATTGACACCCTGGGCCAAAGCGCTTGGGAGCCAGATGCTTGGGCCCAACGTACTTGCTGTTACAAAAAGCGCGACCGCGGTCAGGACTAATCGTTTCATGAGATGTCTCCCGAGCAAGAACATCGGGAGGCGATCACCGTTCCTTCACGCTTGCTTGGGCGTCATTGCCGAGGCACGGCGATCAGCTTGCCATCTCTCCAGACCCCCTGAGCCGCCATCCCGCTCGGCAGCTTGCCCGGCGCCAGGTTCCGGATGGCAGTGGGTCGGGAGGCGCTCTGGGCCGTTTGGGTTTTCTTCGTAGGGGTGGTCACGATGCTGGTGCTCGTCAAATTGGCTTTGTCCTTGGTCCCTTGTGCAAAAGAAGGTTGCACCAGGAGAGCCACAAACGTGAGTGCTATGAAACCGTCGCGCATGATCAAAATACCGGAAAGAGGAGCTCGTCGAACTGTCACAGCTTTCTGCCCAAAAGCAAGCCCCCGAAGCTGTCGACAAGGGCTCTTGCATGATTGGCGATCGGAGCGGCTTTCGTAGCAATGGGACTAGCGAAACAGCCTGTTCCGGGTTACTTGATCGGTCTTGATGACCGACCCTAGCGACACCGCCGCCGGCGCGCCAAATACGCACGCGATCAAGGCCGGGTTTGTGCGCCTCCTGTCCGGGCGGATTCGCGATATATCCGGCGACCCACGGCAGGTCCGCGAAATCGTATACGAGCTTGCCCGGATCAAGCTTCTGGAACAATGCACCCATGGCGACGCACGGGAGTCCCGCGAGCTCCAGCAAGTGCTCGAACGCGCCATTCGGGACGTTGAGCTATCATTTGAACGCAGCGAGCGCGACGCGCTGTCCAAAGCGCCGGACTCGGCTCTAGACGTCGCTTCGCATCCCTCGCCACCCGATCCCCCGGCTCCTCAGGTCGTTCCCCATCTGGCGCCCGTTCCGCCTTCGCCGCCCGTCCCGACGGCGGCGGAAACCAGGCGCGGTTCTGTCGCGCGGCCCAGACCGCTCGACCCATCTCGGCGAAGCCGCATCCTCAACTCCCTCATCCGATTAGCCGCCATCCTGGTCATCATTGCCGGCGCCAGCGCGGCGGTTACTTATTGGCCGCGGTTGAGGACGCAATCCCTCGCATTGTGGCAGTCCGCGACGTTGTCCAAGCGCACCTCGACAAGCCCCGAGCCTCAGCCCACCATGGCTGTGACTCCATCGGGCGGTGAGAGTGTCGAACGGACACCGGATCAACCGAAGGAGCCGACGCCGGCTGCGCAACCCTCGATGCCGTTGCCAACAGCGTTTGGCGTCTACGCCTTGAGCGAGGGCCAGCTCCAGGAGCTCAAGCCGGTCCCCGGAAAGATTCCAGACCGTCGTGTCGCGATCTCAGCGGCAATCACCACGCCCAGCGCGACGACCCTGACAAGCGGAGATGTCAGCTTCATTGTGTTCAGGCCCGACGGTGGCGTCGATGCAACCGGGACCGAGGTTCGGGTGGTCGCAAAAGTCTCCCGAGCGATGGGCGTCGATGCAACCGGCAAAGCGGCCATGGTCACTGCCGGCGACACCTGGGTCATCCGCAGCATGTCGTACCCTTACAAAGTAGGTCCGGTCGAGGATCAGCCGAGAATGCTATCGCTGCAGCCAGAGCAGGACGGCTTTACGCTTTCGCCGGGTCGCTACGTCGTGATCGTCAAAGGTATGGGCTATGACTTCACGGTCGCCGGGACGCCGACTGATCCCAACCAATGCGTCGAACGCATCAATGCAACGAACGGCGCGTTCTACTCACCTTGCCCGCCACGACGCTAAGGTGGCGCGACGCGGTTCGTTTATTTTTTGGCCTTCGCGTCTTTAGGCGCATCTGCCGGCGCATCATCGACCTTGCCGTTGTTCGCGACGCATTTGCTCAAATATTCGCGCCGCTCCTTGACAGTCCCCGCGCTGCCCGCAGCGGGATTGCCGATTTGCTTGGGCGGAAAGGCCTTGGCCAAAGCTGCGTCGCATGCACGCGCGACTTCTACCGTGACGGCCGAAGCCGTGACTGGTGCGCCAATGGCCAAAACAAATGCCAATCCCATCGACCTTTGCAAATTTCTGGAGATCACGTGGCTCGCTCCTTCAATCCGTCCGAGAACAGGACGGGACCATATCAAAACCGGCAGAAGAGCCAACGGCAAAGCGGCGCCCGAATTGTCCCGTGGCAAAGCTGTTCAGCGAGAGATTATGCTTCTCGGACCGAGATATCCATCGTGTCTGGACCTGCTGCTTTTCACCAGACGGCAGATGCCGAGCCAAAGCCTCGATCCTAGCTATTGAGCTGCGGCGGCTTCAGGTTCGGAAAGCGCGTGAGCATCGCGGTCCTGATAAATCTCAAGTGAGTGATGGTGTTTGCCAATTCCTTGAGCCGCCGCTGGCCGTTGGAGATGTCGG
The DNA here is from genome assembly GCF_040547695.1 of Bradyrhizobium sp. JR4.3. Lineage (NCBI taxonomy): Bacteria > Pseudomonadati > Pseudomonadota > Alphaproteobacteria > Hyphomicrobiales > Nitrobacteraceae > Bradyrhizobium > Bradyrhizobium sp. JR4.3. The sequence goes on from NZ_JBEPQF010000017.1 coordinate 32,108, forward strand.
CGGCAAAGAGATCTTGATGATGGCTGTCGATCGGCTCCCGTTCGAGATATTCATCGGTGCCGTTTCCGAAGGTGACGGATGCACGCGCAAGTGCGTCATCAACGCGTCGTCCGAGGCCGACCTGCTCCCTCTCTGCATCGCGCAATGCCGCATCGATCGCGACCATGACGGCATCGATTCGAACGCGGTCCGTCTCCGCATCGCGCTCGACGGTACGGGCCTTGAAGCCCTTGTCCTCACGGCGGGAGCTGAGAAAGTTGTGTGCGCGCGCTCTCAGGAACAGCTGAAACATTTGGGCCATCCCACGTTCGAGATTTGGACCGCTAACATCGGTCAGACATAGTTAACAAAGCTTGAACCTTGTGGCCGCTCCGCCTGGCTTTGTACGATCCACGCCCGCCAGGCTCCTTCGTGTTTGGAATAGAGCTCACGCCATCGAGCTTCGTCCGCCGCGGCGGCTCCGTCGCTCAGACCGATTTCGGCCGCGATTTCAACCGTCTCTCCCGATGTCACATCCAGCGCTTCGAACTCGGCCGTTTCCGGAAGCGACAGCCCTATCAGCACCCATTTCCCTTGCGCATCAACGAAATACCTTCGGGGCGCGTTGTGCCTTGGATCAGTCATTCGAATGAGCCTCGTCCATGATCCAGGGACCTGGACAATCTTTCAGATGTCGATCATAGGCGCGAACGAAAACGATCAAAATAAGGATGCAAATTGTCGCGCCCAGCAATGCAATCAGATACGTCATTTACGCCTACCCTAACGCGGGCCCCTGAAAAATCGGGGCGGCTAAACATTCGTCGTGAATCAATGTGTTCTAGGTGACGTTGGCTAAGCTCTCAAGAGTTGCGACAAGTTAACCTAACCGCACATGGTTATTTCGATCACGCCGCGCACATCGTCCGGCAAACAGGCCACGCGCGAGAGTCCACCATCACGACGGCGACCGACTTCGTCCCGCTCCTGTTGCCGCGGGAGTATAGGGCGCGTAGAGACGATATCTTGCCGATCGCTTGCGCGAGCGCCACGCCCTCGCACCATAGCCGCAAGCAAAACCGCCGGCGAAGATCGAACCCAAAACCACAATTGCCAACATTTGAACGTCCCATTTTTCCGGCGCGTTCCTCCCATTGCATTTCATCTTGTCGTTGTGACGACTTCAAGATCGGCGCCGCTGAAAGTTTTGTCAGGCGATGATGAAGTTTGTGCAAGAGCTGATCGAAGTTTGGTCGTCGCCCGACGGCCGGGGACCCGGAAAGACCAAAACGTCTCACTGTTGAAGTTAAATCCGGCCGGATGTTAATCCGAGTTCACGCCGACGGCCCCAGTCGATGCAGCCTTCAGAATCGCCGGTCGATAAGTTCGGCTTCGAACCACTCAAAACGCGGCGACGGCCGCTGCTGATCAGCATTGAAATCTCCGTGATAATACGGAGCCACGAAGTCCGGATTAGACGCGTTAAGGTTGAGCGGTTAGCTTAATCCGCGTTGTTTGTTGCGAAGTCTCACCGATCGCTTATCCCATCGTCTCACCGGGCTCCCCCAAGCTCGGCCCCACCCAAGCAAAGCCGTCGAGCGACATGGGTCCGCTTGGCGGCTTTGTCTTTGTCTCGACGAGAGGATGATTTCGGTTATGGCGCGCAAGCCCTGGTCGTTCAAGGAAGACCGCCGGCTGATGGAGTTGGCCAAGTCTTCGGCTTCATTGGAGGAGGCGGCGAAACAGCTCGGACGATCGCCCGATGCGATCAAGCGCATGGCCTTGCGCCTTGGTCTTTCGTTGAAAACGAAGGCGAGGAAAAAGGCCTAGGCGTGCGGCGGTGTTTCGCCAACGACGTCATGGATGACCGCGGGCGCGCGATCTCCGATTCTGACGAAGAACGAATGCGACGTGTTGCTGATCGGACTGGAGCCAGGACTCAAGCCAAGGTGAGACCACCGTCCGCTCGAAAGCCTCGAATCCAGCTGCATGAAATAAATGCGCTCTAACCCTGTTCGCCAGGGAACCGAACCAGCGCGCTCGCGTTGACCTCAACTGCATCGCGAGGTCTGGCCGTGGCACATCTTGCCATTTCCGTCGTTCTGGTCTGGTTAGCTATCAATATCGCCTTCGTGGTTTTGCGCTTGCGAGCCACCCGGCCACAGCATGGTGGCAGCACCCGGCAGACTTCCATCGCGCCCTACAATCCCGCACCCGCTTCCCTCCGCCATCGAATGGGCCGCCAGAACTTGGGAGCGGAAGGTTAAGAGGCATTTTTCGATAGGGCCCCCGGTCCGGGGCAGACGGGTTTCTCGCCTGCCCACCCCCCAAAGGCCGGTTCCACATGCCTCGTCCCGCCATTAAACCCTATCTTAGCGCGTCCTGACTAGGATGGGCCGACGCTTCCCTCTGTTCCGCCGGGCCGAATGAGATTGCAGCGACCGACTTTCGCATTTGCGGCGCTCGTGCTCGCGAGCATGGCCGCGTTCGGCGTGGCCGGCCATTTTGCGGCGACTTCGTTCATTCGATACCAGCAGACCCATCAGCTCGACGAATTGACGGAAGTCGTTCTGCGTCGCGCCGAATTTGCGGTCGATTTTGCCGGCGCGAGCCTGGGCGAACTCGCGCGGCGCGATCTTGCCGATTGCGGGCCCGCGACGCTGCAGGCGATCCGGCTCCACGTCTACCAGCGTTCCGCAATCAAGGATGTGCGCCTCGTCAACCCTGATGGCTCGGTGATCTGTTCGGCCTATTCCGAAACGCTCGAATTCGACAAGGGATGGATCGACCGCCGCGATATGCTTCCCTCGCACGACAAGAGCCTCTCGCTCTTCCGTGTTGAGCAATTCGGCGGGGATGCTCTGGGCGTACTCAAAGACGTCAACGGCAATGCCGCACTGGTCGCCATTCTTGGCGTCAACGCCAGCCTGTTCGACATCATGCCCGCCGAGTTGCGCGCCCATAGCGAAGTGATCCTCGCCTTGAGCAACGGCGAGAAACTTGGCGAATTCCTGCTCGATCCCGACAAAGCCTTGCAGGCCCCGATCGATCTCGACAAAAATTCCGCTCGATTCCCTCTCCATGCGACCATCCGCCTCGAACGCGGCATCCTCTCGACGTGGAACAGCGAGGCCTACTGGCCGGCGTTGGCCGTAGCGTTTGCAATCGGCGCGCTTTTCGGCGGGCTTTTGGCGCGGAGCCGCCGCATGGAAGGGCCCGTCGCCGATCTCGATCGCGGGCTGGCCGCGAACGAATTCAAGCCGTACTACCAGCCAATCTTCGAGCTCAAGACCGGTCGGATCCGGGGCTGCGAGGTATTGGCTCGGTGGCTACTCAAAGACGGATCGGTCGTGCCTCCGATGAACTTCATCCCGCTCGCGGAATCCAGCGGCCGCATCGAGGTCATGACCTGGCAGATCCTGCGATCGGCGCTATCGGATCTGCAACCGTTGCTGAAAGCGAACAAGGATTTTAAGCTCTCCCTCAACGTCGTGCCAAAGCATCTCTTGAGTGCAGGCTTCATTGAAACGCTCCGCCGCACAGTCATGGCGGCGCACGTCTCCGCGCGCCAGATCGTCATCGAGGTGACCGAGCGCGACGAGCTCGACGATCTCGCACGCGCCGCAGCTGTCGTCAGCGAACTCAGGGACTACGGGTTTCGCGTCGCCATTGATGATGTCGGCGTCGGTCATAGCGGGCTATCTCGGCTCAAGGGCCTGGGCGCCAATACAATCAAGATCGACAAATTTTTCGTCGACACGATCACCGTGGACGCATCGACTGCCACGATCGTAGAGATGCTGGTCGCACTTGCGAAGGACCTCCAAATGATGGTGGTCGCGGAAGGCATCGAGACGGAAGAGCAGGTCCAGGCGCTTATTTCATCCGGCGTAGAGGAGGGGCAGGGCTATCTGGTCTCCGCCCCACTGCCCTTCCCGCGATTCAGCGAGTTGGTCGAGTCACGCTGCTTGCCGCAGAGCGCTAAATTGCCGACCGACGCGGTGTTGGTGGCCTGACTGGATTGAGCCGTTAACCCGAGACGGCAAGACGCTCCGCACCGGGCGCCCTGCTCAATCAGCCTTAACGATACTCTCATCTTTCAACGCGGCCCGGCTCCCATCCAGCTATGGTCGTCCAATGCGCCGCAACCACCTTATCGCAGCCGCTGGAATCTGCTTCGCGCTCATCGTCTATGCCACGCTTGCGAGACTGGCGGGGAGACCCGTACTTATCGGTCATCACGAGGCTTATTGGGTCGTCGTGATCGAACGCTTCAGCGCCTACGGGTTGCTGGGATTTCTCTTGTCCTTCCTGTTGCCCGGTCGGCTCACCCTCGCCTGCTCGCTTGTCGTGGCCGTCGCGATGGGGCTCGAAATCCTGCAAGCAATGACGCCCGATCGTGATCCGGGTTTCCTGGACGTGCTGCAAAAAGCAGCAGGCGGGACCGTCGGGGTCCTCCTCGCTCAAACAATCCTGGCCTTCTTACCGAGGCCTCCCTCCTGAGCAGATGCATGGCCTGCACGTCTGCATTGGGAAGCTGCCGTCGCTATTTCGTCATTTGTCCGCGTAGTTCACCGCCCGGGTTCGCGGCCGTATGAATGTTCGCGTACCATTTCCCGGCCAGCAGATCCGCAGCCTGAGCTTCGGTGAGCGTTGCGCTCCCCTGAATCGGACTTTGCACCGTCTTGAACGGCAGCACGATGCCGGCGTTCTTGCCGGGCTCCACGGGGCCATGGAAATGTGCCCCCATGACTGCCCCGGTCAAGCCGGAAAAGCTGACCGTATAGGTGAGGGTCTTCGCCTCGGTATCGTAGGTCGCCTCGGCCTTGCCTGTTCCGGGCGAGTTGTTCGGAGGCACTTCATTGCTGCCTTTTAAATCGGCCTGCAACTTCACAAGCTCTGCGTTTGCCGTTGCGGCTGTCATGATGATCAGCCCGCCCAGCATCGCCGCTCCCAACAGTGTCGCGTAGCCTCGATCGCTGTCGTTCCTCATGGCATCCTCCTGCAGGCTCTGCGGCCCGCTGCGGTTAACCCGGCCTGCAATGGAAATTCCGGATGGAGATTTATGCCTGATTCGGAACAATTATCGCGAGAATCTCGGCTCCTCGCGCCCGGAGCGTGATCGATGCGTGCGCGGGCTAAGCCGACCGGCGCCGGCCCTGGAACTGGTTCGGCGACAGGAGTTCTGCCATCTGCCGATGGGTGGCCTGGAGCGCCTCGATGGCGCCGTCCAGATCAAAACCGGCGTCCCGGACAGATGCGAAAAATTTAGCCGTCAGCGCCAGATCGAGCTTAACGCGGGTTGCGCCATCGCGGCTTTTGCGGCGGTCAAGTGACAAATGGATGGCCCGCACTCTGGCCTCGGCAGGCGTGCAGCCACTAAGCCCGGCGAGTTCGTCATAAGTCATCCAGATCTGTGCCATGTTTCCGTCACTCCTTTACTCGGCATCAGCTTATTTTTCGTGCTTAAAGCTTCGGTTGCCGCGATGCGCGCGCCCACCGTTTCGCAGCGATAGAGTCAATGCGAGCTAAACGAAGAAGGACGATCGTGCCGAGCCCCCGGTGGGTTGCATACAGCGAAGATCGATCTATGCTCACCGGATCGATCAACTGTCGAACTGAGGCAATCACATTGGGACAGATCACTTCGGAAGCCCTCTCCTTGAGTGATGTCCTGTCCCATGGCGCCACTCGACATGTCCCCGCCTTCGGCAAGCGTTTCGAATGGTTGACGCTTGCGGTGCTCGTGCTGTGTGCCGATTTGGTGCTGGCCACGGGCGCATCGATGATCGTTGATTTCACCTCGAGGTAAGCTGACATGACCGACCGACCGACTGTCCTCATTACGGGAGGCGCGGGCTATATCGGCTCGCATGCCTGCCGCGCCCTGACCGCGGCCGGCTATCAGCCCGTCGTTTATGACAATCTGTCGACAGGTCATCGCGGCTTCGTCGCCGGCCCGCTGGTAACGGGCGATCTGCTCGACGGCGCCACGCTGGCGCGCGCCTTCGCCGAGCACAAAATCACGGCGGTCATGCATTTCGCGGCGGCGAGCCTCGTCGGCGAGTCCATGACCGACCCGCAAAAGTACTACGTCAACAATGTGCAGGGCACGCTGTCGCTATTGCAGGCGATGCGCAATGCGGGTTGCCATCGTATCGTGTTCTCCTCGACCGGCGCCGTCTACGGCAATGCCGATTCCAAGGAACTGCCGGAAGACTTCCCCTGCGCGCCGATCAACCCCTATGGCGCATCGAAGTGGATGATCGAGCGCATGCTCGCCGATTACCGCGCCGCTTACGGCTTCGGCGCGTTCTGCCTGCGCTATTTCAATGCCAGCGGCGCCGATCCTGCCGGCGGCATCGGCGAATTGCGTGACAATGAAACCCATCTCATTCCGCGCGCCATGATGGCGTTACAGGGCCATGTCGATTTTGCCGTGTTCGGTGAGGACTACGACACGCCCGATGGCACCGCGATCCGCGACTACATCCATGTCACCGATCTCGCCGCAGCGCATGTCGCGGCGCTGAAGCTGCTGGAACAAGGGCATGCCGGCGGGAGCTTCAATCTGGGCACCGGCTCCGGCTTTTCGGTGCGGGAAATTCTGACTGCCATCAGGCAGGAGACCGGGCGCGAGGTGCCCCACACCGTCAAACCGCGCCGCGCCGGCGATCCCACCTATCTGGTCGCCGATCCCTCCGCAGCGCGAAAAGTGCTGAATTTCGTGCCGCGACATTCGGATCTGCCGACCGTGATCCGCACCGCCTGGGCCTGGCACCAGAGGGCTCATCCGCTTAAGCAGCCCTGACGACATCGTCGAAGTCGATCAGGCGGGATGAGACGTGGCCTTATGGTCTATTCCGTTCTGAGCCGAGCGATCCCGGCGCAAACGGATGGCGCGATCGCGAGCGGCCGTCGAGCCCCTTGGGCAGCTTGTCTGCGTTGAGCTTCACGACCGCACCTCTGGCCTCAACGGCGGGCACCTCGTCCTGGCTGTAGATCAGCGTCGCCTCGAAGGTCACATCGGGCGCCTGCTCGGCCGTTCCGGAACAAGTCGCCATCGCGCCGCTGCACACGCCCGAGAGCTTGACCTCGACTTCGTCGAGCCCGAACACGGTCGGCGGCCCCTCGGCATGTCGCCGCGTGGTCAGAACCGCCGTGAAGCGCTGCTCGTCGATTCGGTAAGAGCCGCCATACGTGAAGAAGCTGTCGCTGCCGGAGATTCGTCCCTCCGCCAGATGCACGACGCCCGTGCCCTGACCGCGCGGGGTCCTGAACCAGGCCGCATATTTGCCGTCTCTCAGCATGAAAACATCCACCGTAAAACTCAAACGTATTTGCAACCAACTCTGGGGCGCGACAATGACCCGCGCGGGGAGCATTCCGCCACGGTTAACGCCCTGCAAAGCGAGCCAGTCAAATTGCTGCCGACGCGCAGCGACGCGGGCGGGCGCACGCTCCCCCGTGCAGCGGGCAAGAAAGATGGAGCTCGTTGCATACCGCGCTAAAAACGATCGGCGTGCCGACCTCGTTTGGCAGCACGCATATAACCGCTATCAACTCCAGCCAGCTCGTGACAGCTAGCCTTCCTGTCGCGCTGGGAGGAAGTGGTCGAGATCGCCGACGGTCAGCAGGCGACGCCGTATCAGAAGACCGAGGCCACGCTCGCGCCCATTATTGATATAGAGAGTGCAGCGGAGGGCTACCCGGTCGAGGCCGTCCCAGCCGAATGAAATTATCCATCCGGTCGCCGGTTTGAACCTCTTCCTGATAGAGTGCACCAATAGCTGAGAGTGATTCCGGTCACACTTACCTGGGCGTTTCGCTGCTAAGCATCGGGCCTGGACGGGGACCGGGCAAGTATCGGTCGAATTGGATGAGAATTCCCATGAAAAGCCTGATCGGCGCTGTTGTCGGCGCGTGCTGTCTTGCTGCCCCCGCTTTGGCGGAGACCCCGGCCGCCATCGTCGAGGAGGTGCAAGGCAAGGTCGACGGTGTCGCGTTCATGGATTATGTGGCGCCGGGCAAGATCATCAAGCTGGGGCCCAAGGCAACCATTACGCTCAGCTATCTCAAATCGTGCCAGCGCGAGACCATCAGCGAAGGCGTCGTCATGGTCGGCACCGAGCAGAGCACCGTGCAACTCGGCGAGGTCAAGCGTGAAAAGGTGCCCTGCGATACCAACGCGGCAAAACTATCGGAGCGCGAGGCGAACCAGAGTGCCGCGACGACCTTCCGCACCATGCGGTCGGACGCCAAGGGCAACGCTCCGGCCAAGCTGCCGACGCTCTACGGCGTCGCGCCGTTGGTGCAGGCCAAGAGCGGCAGCACCCTGGTGATCGAACGTACCGATGGCAAGGAGCCCACGATCAGCGTTCCCCTCAAGAGCGAGACGATGGTCGGAGGCAAGTTCTATGACTTCGCCAAGGCCGGGAAGTCGCTGACGCCGGGCGGCAGCTATCTCGCCATCCTCGGCACCAAGCGTTACGCCTTCCAGGTCGATCCCAGCGCCACGTCGTCGCCAACGCCGATCGTCGGGCGCCTGCTGCGGCTCGAATAGGCAGCTAGCGGCGGGGCGATGCGGCGGATCGGCAGACGGGACATCGTTGCAGCGATCCTGATTGCGCTTCTTGCAGGCGCCGTCGTGACGTCTCCACCGTTGCAGACGCTGCAGGGCCTGTCGCTCGATATCCTCACGGCACTGCGCAGCAAGTTCGTCGGCGACCAACGCGATCCCGCGACATCCCCGGTCGTCGTCGTGGCCATCGACGGCGAGACCTACGACACTCCGCCGTTCAAGGGATCGCCAACGCAGACCTGGACGCGCGAGATCGGCCGGGTTCTCGGCAGCATCGACGACGGCGGCGCCCGGGCGATCGGCTTCGACGTCATCTTCCCGAGCTCGATCGAGCAGTCTGAGATTCCCTTCGGCGACGCGTCGCTGGGCACGCGACTCAAGGGATTCGATCGGGACTATCTCATCGCCCTGCGGAAGCTTTCCGACAGCGGCAAGCTGGTGCTCGGCGAGATCCTGAGCAACGACCATCAGGAAAGGCCCGACCGCGCGCAGCAATTGGTGGTGAGAAACAATATCCGCGCCCTCAACGTCCATACCGACACCGACGACGTGATCCGGCGGATGCCGCTGAGCTTCTCGATCGACGGCAAGCCGGTCCCCGCGATGGCGGTCGAGCTCGCCGCGCGCGCGCTCGCTGTAAAGCCCGAGATTGCACCGTCCGGAGCGACCGAATTGTCCGGTTATGCAATTCCGAGTGCGGTACCGAATACACTGGCGCTCAATTTTCGAGGACTGGGCCGCGACATTCCGACTTTCTCCTTCGCCGATCTGCGAGCCTGCGTCGAAAAAGGCGACCGCGATTTCTTCCGTCGCGCCTTCGGCGGCAAAGTCGTGCTGCTCGGCACCGCCCTGAATTTCGATGATCGCAAGCTCACCTCGATGCGACTGTCCGGCGGATATGACGGAACGCCGGGTCCACGATGCGCCCAGCCTGCCCCGGCGAGCACCGTACAAAAGGCCCGCAGCGACATCGCCGGTGTCTTCGTTCATGCCAACGCGGTGCGAAATCTGATCGAACGCGATGCGGTGACCGAGCTCGGCTTTCCACTGCGGAGCATTCTCACCATCGTGTTCGCAGCGATCGTGGCCTGCGCGGCCTGCGTGCTCGCACCGGGTGCCGCACTGATCGCCTGGTTTGGCCTCACCGCCGTATACGCCGCTGTGGCCGTCGGTGCATTCGTCCATGCCTTGGCGCTGCCGCTGACCGAGCCGGCACTCGCAAGCCTTGCCGCACTCGCGATGATGATCGGCTACCGTTTCGTGCTGGCCGATCGTGACGAGCGTTTCCTGCGCAAGAGCTTTGCGTTCTATCTCGCCCCCGAAGTGATCGAGACGATGGTGGCCTCCGGCAAGATGCCGGCGCTCGGCGGCGAAATGCGCAACGTCACGATGTTCTTCTCCGACCTGAGCGGCTTCTCCTCCATCGCCGAGACGATGACGCCGGGCGAACTGGTGACGCTGATGAACGAATATCTGTCGGCCATGACCGACATCATCGAGAGCCATGGCGGCTATGTCGACAAATATATCGGCGATTCCATCGTCGCCATGTTCGGTGCGCCCGCCGACGATCCCGCGCATGCGCGCCACGCCGTCCATGCCGCGCTGAAATGTCACGCAAAGCTGGCGGAGCTTAATGCCGCCAGCGCCGCTTTCGCCGGCCGCGGCCTGTCGCACCGCATCGGGCTCAACAGCGGCGAGGCCGTGGTCGGCAATATCGGCTCCCGCCGCCGCTTCAACTACACCGTGATGAGCGACACCGTGAACGTCGCCTCGCGGCTCGAAGGCGCCAACAAATATTATGGCACCACCATCATGGCCTCAGAAACGACTGTCGCGCAGACAGGCAATACTTTCACCTGGCGCGAGCTCGACGCCATCAAAGTGATAGGACGCGGCGAGGCGATCAAAGTGTTCGAGCCCCTCGCGGAGAAGGGCACGGAGAGTGCCGGGCAGGCGAAGATTGCCGCCGCGTATGCGGAAGGGCTGGCGTGCTGGCGGGCAAGGGAGTTTGCGAAGGCGGCTGATGCGTTCGGGCGAACGGCGGAAATGGATCCGGCGTCAGCGCTTTTTGACAAGCGCGCGACTGCGCTCGCTACAAATCCACCGGGGTCGGATTGGACTCCGGTGAACATCCTAGAAGGAAAGTAGCGCAGCGTCGCACCGCTTTCGGGTTCACTCCACGCTAGAACGGCAACCCCACATAATTCTCCGCCAGCAGACGCTGCGCCGTCTCGGACGACAGCAGATACTCCAGCTCCGTCTGCTGAAGCCTGTTTTCATACTCGGAACGGTCGGGGAAGCGATGCAGCAGCATCGTCATCCACCACGAGAAGCGTTGCGCCTTCCAGATCCGCGCCAGTGCGTTGGCGGAATAGCCCTGAAGCCCGGAATCATCGTCGTTCTGATAGTGCGCGAGCATGGCGTGGTAGAGATAATAGATGTCGGAGGCAGCGCTGTTCAGCCCGCGCGCGCCCGTCGGCGGCACGATGTGGGCGGCATCGCCGGCGAGAAACAGGCGGCCGTAGCTCATCGGCTCGGCGACGAAGCTGCGCAACGGCGCGATGCTCTTTTCGATGGACGGTCCCGTGATCAGGCGGCCGCCGACCTCGTCCGGCAGACGACGCTTCAGCTCGGCCCAGAACGCATCGTCGCTCCAGTCCTCCACCTTGTCGGTGAGCGGCACCTGGACGTAGTAGCGGCTCAGCACTTGCGACCGCAAGGAACACAACGCGAAGCCGCGCTCATGCTTCACATAGATCAGCTCCGGCGACACCGGTTTCGTACGCGACAGCACGCCGAGCCAGCCGAACGGATAGATCTTCTCGTATTCCCGCAGCACGTCCTTCGGGATCGACTTGCGACTGACGCCGTGAAAGCCGTCGGCGCCGACGATATAATCGCAATCGACTCGGACGGTCTCGCCATTCGAACGATAGGTCACGTAAGGCCGGTCGGAGGTCAGGTCATGCGGCGTCACGTCCTCGGCATTGTGCACGACGTTGCCGCCGAGGCGGTCGCGCGCCTCGTAGAGGTCGCGCGTCAGCTCGGTCTGGCCGTAGACCAGCACCGAATTGCCGTCGGAATGCTTGTGGAGGTCGATCTGGGAGAGCACCCCATCATGGGCGATCTCGAATCCCTTGTGGATCTCACCCTCGCGGTCCATCCGCTCGCCGCACTGAGCCTCGCGCATCAGCCTGGCGAAGCCGTGTTCGAGCACGCCGGCACGGATCCGGGCAAGCACGTGGTCGCGGCTGGATTTTTCCAGCACGACCGTGTCGATACCCTTGAGGTGCAGGAGCTGGGACAACAGCAGCCCGGACGGCCCGCCGCCGATGATACAGACCTGAACTTTCATTTTTGCGTCCTCCTCGGCACTTTCTTGCAGATTCAGCGCCGCTGACCGATGGAGGCTTTCGTCTTTGTCTTGTACTATTCGAACATGAGACGCGCAGCCCCCGCCCCGGCGATCCGGGTCTACAATTTGTTCGGCGAGTCCGGCGATCTGCCCGATGTCGTGCATTGCGAGACGATTGCCTCGCGCTCGGTGCTGCACGACTGGACGCTGGCCGTGCACCGCCATGCCCGGCTGCACCAGGTGCTGCTGATCGAGCGCGGCGGCGGCGAAGCCACGCTCGACGGGCGCGTGGTGCAGCTGAAGCCGATGCAGATCGTCAACGTGCCTGTCGGCCACGTCCATGGCTTCCGTTTCGTGCCTGATACCCAGGGCTGGGTGCTGACCATCGCCGCGGAAATATTGGACGAAGCGCTGCTCGCCTCTGAAGGCCTGCGAAGTGCCTTGTCGCGCTCGGCCGTGATACGCGGCACGCCGCAGATCCGGACCACCATGAAGCAGATCTTTGCCGAACACGCCGCGCGCGATTTCGGCCGAGCGCATGTGCTGCGTGCACTGTCGGCGGCGATGATCGGGCTGGTGGCCCGCGCGCTCACTGGCGAGAGCGGTGGCAACGGCACGGCTGAAAGCGGACTATTCCGCCGCTTTGAGGCGCTGCTGGAACAGCATCATCTGGAACGCTGGAGCGTCGCGGACTATGCGGGCGCGCTGTCGATCACGCCGACCCATCTCAACCGGGTGACGCGGGCCGCAACTGGCGACACCGCCTCGCACCTGATCCTCAACCGGCTGATCCGCGAGGCGCGGCGCAACCTCGTCTATACCAATTTGCCGGTCTCGACGATCGCCTATGCGCTTGGCTTCGAGGACCCCGCCTATTTCAGCCGGGTCTATGCCGCCGCCACGGGCGTGTCGCCGCGCGCCTTTCGCGCGCAGCTCCACGGCGAGGAAGGCTGACACATCGGCCGATCGATCAGGCGCGCCTGTGGTCGAAGGCCACGCTGGGAACCGCAATGGCCTTTGTTGCCAGCGCTGCCACTTAACCTTCGTATATGGGGCCCTATCCTTTGGATAGGCGCCCTTTACCTCAGTACAATTGAGTAGGGAATGCGCGCGCCTTAGCCTGGCTGCATTCGGCGCCCTGGCGCCGGTGGGCATTGTATCCTCCCTAACCTGGGCGCAAGACGGCCGCCCCTGTCCGGTCGTCTGCGCTGCTTTTTCGGCAAGCCATCGGTGGCTTCAATGTTTTTCCGGCCGACACACCGCCCCCGGCGGTTGGACCGGCCACCTTTCGCGTACAACTGGAGATTTGTGCATAATGTCTTCGATTGAGAAGATCGCACTCTTTATCGATGGCTCCAATCTCCATGCCACCTCCAAGGCGCTCGGCTTCGACATCGACTACAGGCGACTGCTCGGCGAATTCCAAAGCCGAGGTGCGCTGTTGCGGGCCTTCTACTACACGACCGTCGTCGAGGATCAGGAGTATTCGTCAATCCGTCCGTTGATCGATTGGCTCGACTATAACGGATACACCGTCGTCACGAAACTCACGAAGGAATTCGTCGACGCCATCACCGGCCGCCGCAAGGTGAAGGGCAGCATGGATGTCGACCTCGCCGTAAATGCGATGGAACTCGCCGAGCACGTCGATCAGATCGTGTTGTTCTCGGGCGATGGGAATTTTCGTTCGCTGGTGGAAGCCCTGCAACGCCTCGGTGTCCGCGTGACGGTCGTCTCCACACTCTCCACTCAGCCAGCCATGGTCGCCGACGAGCTGCGCCGACAGGCGGACATATTCATCGATTTGGCAGAACTGCAACCAAAAGTGGGGCGCGATCCGGCCAATCGGCCGGGATCGCGCGAGATGCGTCAGTCACCGCAATTCCGCGCGCGCGTAGCGATCGATCGCGGCGACCAGGTGGAGTGAACCTTCGGGCGGCGGCTCTCACACGTCGAAGAACACCGTCTCTTCCGGCCCCTGCAAATTGATCGTGAAGGCATACACGATCTTGCCGCCACGCTCGCTGCGCTTTGCGATCAGCGTCGAACGTCGCATCGGCTGTTCGATCAGGCTGAGCACGGGGTCGGCGGCGTTGGCGGCCTCTTCGTCCGAAAAATAGAGGCGCGTGTTGAGACCGATGTTGATACCGCGCGCGACGGTCCAGACATTGATGTGCGGCGCGCCTTTGCGGCCGGTCTTGTCGATGATCGCGCCCGGCTTGATGGTCTCGAAGGTGACGAGACCGCTCTCGAAGTCGGAGCCGGCGCGACCCCAGCCGCGAAATTCCTCGTCAAGCGGGCCGGTCGACCGATCGGCCGGATGGTTGTAGCGGCCGGCCGCGTTCGCCTGCCAGATCTCCAGCAGCACGTCACGCAGCGGCGTGCCGCTGCCGTCGATCACCTTGCCCTCCAGCGTGATGCGTTCGCCTTGCGTGTTCGGCGTCACCAGCACATTGGAGAAGTTCTTCTCGAAAATGTCGAATCCGGCCATGGCCGGGATCAACCCGATATGCACGTAGGGCCCGGCCGTCTGCGAGGCGGTTTCCTTGAGGTAGTTGAGCGGCTGCGGCATGGACCTAGTTCCCTGCGGTGCGATTTTCAAAGTAAGTGGAGCGCCGGCCGCGCAAGACGATGTCGAAGCGGTAGGCGAGCGAGTCGAACGGGGTCGATGCATTGAGGTCGAGCGGCGCGACCAGGCGCTCCAGCGCATCCTTGTCCGGGATCGTCGTCAGGATCGGGCAGGCCGGGATCAGGGGATCGCCCTCAAAGTACATCTGGGTGATCAGACGCTGTGCGAAGCCCGAGCCGAACACCGAGAAGTGGATGTGAGCGGGACGCCAGCTGTTGACGTAGTTGCGCCACGGATAGGGCCCCGGCTTCACCGTGCGGAAATAATAATAGCCGGTGTCGTCGGTCAGCGCGCGACCGCAACCGCCGAAATTCGGATCGATCGGCGCCAGATACGTGTCCTTCTTGTGCCGGTAGCGGCCGCCGGCATTGGCCTGCCAGAACTCGACCAGCGTGTCCGGCACGCCGCGGCCCGTCTCGTCCAGCACGCGGCCGTGGACGATGATGCGCTCGCCGACGGGATCGCCGTCCTTGGCGTAGTTGCGGATCAAATCATTGTCGAGCGGGCCGAGGTCGTTGTGACCGAATACCGGCCCCGTGATCTCCGAGACCGAGGTCTCAAGCGACAGCAGCGCCTGGCGCGGCGAGCGCAGCACCGAGGATTTGTAGCCTGGCGCGTGCGCCGGCGGATGCATGGAACGGTCGCGCTGGAAGAAGCCACCGTCACCGAGCGGAGGCGTGAACGGCTCGGGGCGGTTGAGGCGGGGATCCCGCAAGGCTGGCGCCTGGGCATGCATCGGCGTTGTCTCTCCCTCTGGCGCCCGTTGGGGCGCACGATTTATCGGGAGATGATGGCGCGAGCTATTCTCAAGATAAATAGATCGATTATAATGAATTCCATGAAAAAAATCGATCATTTGGCGCTCGATGGCCACGCGCTGGAGCTGTTCCTGGCGGTGCTGGAAGAGGGCTCGGTGACGGCGGCCGCAACGCGGCTCGGCCTGACGCAATCCGCGGTCAGCCACGCCCTCAACAAGCTGCGGCGGATCGTCGGCGATCCGCTGTTTGCCAAATCCGGCCGCGGCATTGTGGCCACGGCGCACGCCCAGGCGCTCGCGGCAAAGGCGCGAGCACTGATCGACGAGATGCGGAGCTTTGCCGGCGGCGTCACGTTCGAGCCGGCGAGCGCGCAGCTTTCGCTGACAATCGCCGCGAACGACTTCCAGCGCGACCTGCTGCTGCCGCGGTTCTTCGATCATGTCGCCGCGCAAGTGAGGAGCCTGAACCTGCGCGTGATCCCCTCGCAGTCGCCGTCGCCAGCGATGCTTCGGGAAAACCGCTGCGACCTGCTGATCACGCCGCTGCCGCCGTCCGGCATCGACATCGTGCAGAAGCGCCTGCTGCAAGACCATTACGTTTGTTACTACGACCCCAAAGCGCGTGCCGCGCCGGCTACGCGCGGCGCCTATCTCGCGGCGCGTCACATCACGGTGGTCTACACTGACAATGAGCGCCTCGACTTCGATCGTCGGCTTGCAGCCAACGGCTTCCACCGCGACATCGCGATCTCCGTGCCGAGCTTCTCCGGCGTGCCGTCCTTCCTGCGTGGCTCGCAAATGCTGGCGAGCATGCCGAGCCTGCTGGCGCCCGGCGTGATGCACGGCTTCGCGCAGGTGCGGATACCGCTGGCCTCGCGCACGCGAACCCTGGCCGAGCTGCCGATGTTCATGGTCTGGCACCAGCGCTATCAGAAAGATCCGGCCCACCGCTGGCTCAGGAACCAGCTCGAGATCATCGCGGCGACGGCCGCGGGCCGCTGAACGCGCCGGCTGTGACGCATAAGCCACACCCAAGTCCTGTGTGATTCCGCAAGGAAAACGCCGCCTTGCGCGCGAACCAGCAGTTGCACGAAGAAAATACGGGCTGAAATCGTAAAATTGAAGCACAGTGCAACCTACGGGTCGTCCTGGCGAAAGCCAGGGCCATACCGCGTGACCTTTCGATAAGAATCCCCCCGCGGTGACAGACTGGATTGCTTCGCTGCGCGCTGCGCTCGCAATGACGGAGCAAGGGCGAGCATCGCCTTCTCCAACTCGCATTTCAAATCGCATCCTCGCGGCGCATCCGCCCGAGCTATGCTCTCTCCATCACCTCCTTCAAACAAAGCGGGTGCAGGGAAGGCCGGGTACCGGCTTGGACCATCCGGTCTACCTTGCGAGCTTTTCGATCTGCTCCGCCGAGCGCGTTTCAGCCCCGCGCAAGAAGATCGAAATGACTTCGCCGAGCCTGTCAGGAGGACAGGCCCCCGCGAACACATCGTCCTTCACGCGACAATGAAAAAACTTCCGATGATCGCTTGATTGAGGCTCGGCAACTTCTTCGAAAGTCCGGCCGGACAAATATGTATCCCTTAGCTCCACCTTGAAATTCCAGCCGGGATTATCCAACGTCTCGATCGTTATACCGTAGGTATGCTCCCAATCTCCATTGCATTGAGCCGCATACCAGCGCTCCAGTCGTTCAAGCACGTCGCCTACGTCTTGCATCGGATTTCTGTCCGTTGGATGATCAGCTTGTAGGGTGGGTCAGCGTCAGCGTAGCCCACCTCCTTTGTCTCCGCGTCGAGAGGCGTGGTGGGTTACGCTTCGCTAACCCACCCTACAAGGTCACGCCACCGCCGCATCCGGCACGCGCGCGGCTTCCATCGGCTGCTTGCCGCGGATGAGGTCTGAGGCGCGGTCGGCGATCATCATGGTGGAGGCATTGAGGTTGGCCGAGATCATGCGCGGCATCACGGAGGCGTCGATGACGCGGAGACCTTGCACCCCGTGAACGCGGAGCTGGTCGTCGACCACCGCCCAGGTCGAATCCGCCGGGCCCATGCGGCAGGTGCAGCCGGGGTGGAAGGTGGTGGTGCCGCGCTCGGTGGCTGCGGCCAGGAATTCGTCGTCAGTGTTGATGTTGGGACCCGGGAAATCCTCGTAGGCGTAATAGGGCGACAGCGGCGCGCTCTTCAAAAGCCTGCGCGCAAGCTTCATGCCGCCGACGATGACGCGGCGGTCGAGCTCGGCGTCGAGATAGTTGGTTTGGATGATCGGCGGCGCGAACGGATCAGACGAACGGATGCGGACATATCCGCGGCTCTCGGGGCGCTGCTGCCAGGAGGCCACCGTCATGCCGGGCTCGTCCTCGAGCTGGCCCTGCACGCCTTCCTTGTAGCTCGCCGGTGTGAAGGTGAGCTGGAGATCGGACGAATCCGCACTCTCGCCGGAGTGCCAGAAGCAATAGACCATGGTCGGCGACAGCGACAGCAGGCCGCCGCGCGTGGTAGCCCATTTCAGCGCTTCGACCCAGAGCGACAGACCACGGCGGAGCTCGTTGATAGTCCTGATGTCTTTGACGCGCGCGACCGTGCGCGGCGCGTAGTGATCTTGCAGGCCCTCGCCGACCGGAAGCGCGTGACGCACGGCGATGCCGTGGGCCTGCAACAGATCCGGTGAGCCGATGCCGGACAACTGCAACAGCTGCGGTGAATTATAGGTGCCGCCGGACAGGATCACTTCCTTGTTGGCGCGGACCTCGACCGGCGTGCCGCCAGAGCCGCCCTTCATGTAGCGCACGCCGACGGCGCGCTTGCCTTCGAAGATGATCTCGGTCGCGTGCGCGTGGGTGTGGACGTGCACGTTCGGCCGCTTCATCGCGGGCTTGAGGAAGGCGGTGGCGCCGGAGACGCGCAAGCCCTTATCGATGGTGCGCTGGCAATAAGAGACGCCTTCCTGCTTCGCGCCGTTGTAGTCGGGGTTGCGTGGAATGCCGAGGCTCACCGCGCCTTCCATGAAGGCTTCGCAAAGCGGATCGCGCCAGTTCATGGTGGTAACGGTGAGATTGCCGTCGCGGCCGCGGTAAACGTCCTCGCCCTCGCCGACGCGCTTCTCCAGCCGCCGGAAGTAGGGCAGCACGTCGGCATAGCCCCAGCCGCGATTGCCCATCTGCGCCCAGGTGTCGAAATCCATGCGCTGGCCGCGATTGTAGATATGGCCGTTGATCGAGGACGAACCGCCGAGCGTCTTGCCGCGCGGCGCGTAGATGCTGCGCCCGCCGGTCCAGGGCCCGACCTCCTGCTGGTAGGCCCAGTTGATGCTCTTCATATGGAAGGTCTTGATGAAGCCTGCCGGCAGATGGATGTAGGGATGCCAGTCGCTCGGGCCCGCCTCGAGCACGCAGACGCTGGTGTTGGGGTCTTCGCTCAGCCGGCTGGTGAGCACGCAACCGGCGGAGCCCGCGCCGATAATCACATAATCAAATCTGTCCATGGTGCCTCGGCCGCTCTAGCGCGGCTTGTCGTTGAGTTGATAATTCAAATGCATTCGCACGGTCGGCCATTCGGCCGCGGTGATGCTGTAGACCACGGTGTCGCGCAGCGTGCCGTTGGGCGCGACCTGGTGGCTGCGCAGGATGCCGTCCTGCTTGGCGCCCAGGCGCTCGATGGCGCGGCGGCTCTGGTGATTGAAGAAGTGAGTGCGGAATTCCACCGCAATGCAGTCCAGGGTTTCGAAGGCGTGGGTGAGCAGCAGCAGCTTGCACTGCGTGTTGAGCGGGCCGCGCTGCGCGCTCTTGCCATACCAGGTCGAACCGATCTCAACGCGGCGGTTGGCGGCATCGATGTTCATGTAGGTCGTCATGCCCACGATCTTGCCGCTGCCATCTAACACGGTGAAGGGGAGCATCGAGCCCGCGGCCTGAAGACCGAGCCGGCGGTCGATTTCCTTGCCCATGTTGTCCGGCGTCGGAATCGCGGTGTACCAGAGGGTGGAGAGCTCGCCGTCCTTCACGGCCTCGATCAGCCCCTCGCGGTGCTGATGCGACAGCGGCTCCAGACCGGCATGCTGTCCGCGCAGGGTGATGGGATCAGGCCAGGGCATTGCTATCGGTCCTCGTGGTTGTCGTTCCGGGGCGGCTCGAAGAGCCGAACTATGGTGCGCAATTGCGCACCTGAGAATCTCGAGATCCCGGGTTCTATGCTCCGCATAGCCCCGGGATGACAATCGCGTTTTACGCGATTGTCACTTGTTCAGGAAATTCAACGGCAAACCGCCGCGCGGCCAGTCCATGGCGATCAGCTCGCCCTTGCCTGAGAGCGTGATGCAGGCGGTCTTCAGCTCGGGGCCGCCGAAGGCGATATTGGTGGTGACGCGGTCGCCGGTCGGGACCTGCTCGACCAAGGTACCATCGGGCGCGATCACCGAGATGCAGCCGGAGACGAGGGTGGCGACGCAGACATTGCCATTCGCTTCGACCGCCAGCGAGTCGAACATCTGGTAGCCTCCGAGGCCGCAGATCGGTTTTCCGCGTTCACCACGATAGATCACGTCGCGCGGCTTCAGCGTGCCGGGCGCGGAGAGCTCGTAGGCCCAGAGCCGGCCCGTCGGCGTCTCCGCGATGTAGACGGTGGCCTCGTCCGGCGACAGGCCGATGCCGTTCGCCGGCAACACGCCATGAACGACCTCGACGATCTCCTTCATGCCGGGCTTGAGATAATACATGCCGCCGACGTCCATCTCGCGCGCGCGGCGCTTGCCGAGATCGGAGAACCAGAGGCCGCCCTGCTTGTCGAACACCAAATCGTTCGGCCCGCGCAGATCGTGCTCGCCGCAACGCGTCACGACGGTTTCGATCTTGCCGGATCGGAGATCGACGCGCTGGATCGAGCCGCCGAGGTAATCGTCGGGCTGCGGACCCGGCATGATCATGTTGCGGGTCGGGATCCAGGAAAAGCCGCCATTGTTGCAGATGTAGATCTTGCCGTCGGGGCCGAGGGCTGCGCCGTTCGGGCCGCCCGGAATCTTCGCGACGATCTCCTTGCGCCCGTCGGGATGGATGCGGGTCAGGCGCTGGCCGCGGATTTCCACCAGCACGACCGAGCCGTCCGGCATCACGACCGGCCCTTCGGGAAATTCGAGGTCGGTGGCGAGAACGCGGACGTTGGACATGTGGGACCCTCCCGGCTGCTTGTTATGACTTGCACGGGATGTCCGGCACGGGCCCCACACGCAAGATTGCCTGCGGTTATGACAAAGTCGCCGGGGCTTGCCAAGCAAGCGGGATGGTATGCCAGCGTTGCGCGCTAATCTCGCACGGGTATACAAATCTCCAGGCCGCCATTGCCGGTGGCGGGATCGAATTTCTCGTCGTAGCGTTCGAAGTTCGGCGCATCGGCAGCCTTCAGGCCGGAGGCCGGCAGCCACTGATTCCAGATCGCGTTGACGGTACGCCTGATCGAGGCGACGTGGTCTGCGTGGGTGAACACCGCATAGCGCTGCTCGGGGATACGGATACGGCCGAAACCGCGCGGCAGCTCGGAGAAATCGGCGACCTCGACGCCGGCGATGTAGTCGAAATTGCCGGCATCGTCGCCGTTGCAGCAGACGCCATAGGCGACCGGTCCAACACGCGCGGGAATGTCGGCGACCTCCTGGTGGAAGCGCTGCCACAGTCCAGGAATGGCCGCGCCGTTGTCGCAGGAAATGCGCTCGATGATGCCAGCGACGAGGAAGGCCCTTGTGGTTTCGAAGCGCGGGGCGCTTGTCTGCGATGGTTGAGTCCATGAGGATCGGCTCCTGAAGCTTGAGATGGCCGGTGCATTGCGCGGCCCGCACCGCTTCGGGCGTGGTGCCGAACTGGTCGCGGAACGCGCGGGTGAATGCTTCGTGCGAGCCGTAATCCGCCTCCAGCGCCAGCGACAGGATGTCCGGCGCGCCGTTCGCAAGACTGCGCGCCGCTTCGCTCAGCCGCCGCGCGCGCACGTACCGCATCACCGGCAGGCCGGTAGCCGCGGCAAACGCGCGCACGATGTGGAACCGCGACACGCCCGATATCGCAGCGATCTCGTCGAGCGTCATCGGCTCGGCCAGATGGCTCTCGACATACCAGAGCGCGCGCTGGGCTGGGTTCATGGCGTTTCTCTCGTTCGAAGCGCGACCATGATGCACGGAAGTCCGCGGGTTTCGCTTGATCGGCGTTGCGGTCCCGCAGGAGGATAACGCCGGACCAGCCTCTGGCAACGTCCGGGCGTTCATGGCTACACTCGGGTTGTTCTTGAAACCGCTCATAAGAAAGCAGGAGGAACCGTGTCATGAAGATCACCGATGTGCGGCCGCACCATATCCGCATCCCCTATGACGCCGGTGTCGCGAGCTTCCGTCAGGGCGCCTCCGCCATCACCGCCCTCGACATGGTGATCGTCGAGGTCACCACCGACGCCGGGTTGACGGGCTGGGGCGATGCCTTTGCTTATGTCTGCCCCCGCACCACGCGCAGTGCCGTCGAGGAAATGATCGCACCGCAGGCCCGCGGGCTGGAGGTTCCCGATGCCGCCGGCATTCCCGCGGTCATGGAGCAGATCCAGCGTAACCTGCATCTGTTCGGGCGTTACGGCATCACCATGTTCGCGATCTCCGGGCTCGACATCGCGCTGTGGGACCTCGCCGCCAAGATCAAGGACGTGCCGCTGCACCGCCTGCTCGGCGGCACCAGGCGCCCGGCCATTCCGGCCTATGCGAGCCTGTTGCGGATCGGCTCGCCCGACAATATCGCCGCCGAATGCAAGAAGGCGCTCGCGCTCGGCTACGGCGCCATCAAGCTGCACGAGGCCACGGCGCCGGCGGTGTTTGCCGCCCGCGCGGCGATCGGGCCCGGCATTCCGCTGATGGTGGACATGAACTGCCCGCTATCAGGCGAAGAGGCGATCGCGTTCGCCAGCACATGCCGGGACGCGCAGCCGATGTTCCTGGAGGAGCCGGTCTGGCCGCCGGAGGATTTTGCGGCGCTCGCCGAAGTCCGCAGCAAGGGCGGGCTCGGCGTCGCCGCCGGCGAGAACGCCTGCACGGAATATCAATTTCGCCAGATGATGGATGCGGGCGCGGTCAGCCACGCCCAGCCGTCCGTGATCAAGGTCGGCGGCATCACGGAATTTCTCAAGGTTGCAGCGCTCGCAGATCGGGTCGGCGTCAAGGTCGTTCCGCACTCCCCGTATTTCGGCCCCGGCCTGCTGGCGACCTTGCATCTCCTGGCGGGGCGCGACGACGGGTTCGTCGAGATGTTTTACCTGAAGCGCGAGGCCTGCCTCTGGGGCGGCCGCGCCGATGTCGATGCCACCGGCCATGTCGCGGTGCCGACCGGACCTGGGCTCGGCTATGAGCCCGACCGCAGCGTGATGGAGCGATATCGCGTCGCCTGAGCGCGGCGGCTATTTCGCCGCATCCTTTGGCGGCGGCGCATCCTGTTTCTTCTTCACATCCTCGGCGGTCTTCGCCTGCGCGGCCTGGAGATCGCCGAGCGTCTTCTGCAAACCGGCCACGGTCGTCTTCAACGCATCGATCTGGCGAGCCGCGGCGTCCAGCTTCTGCTGGTGATCGAGGTTCAGCTTGGTGATCGTCTTCTGGAGGAAGTCGACATTGCTCTGGAGGCAGCTGGTGCGGCGCTCCATGGTCTTCTCGACGGTGCAGATCTCGATGCCGGGCACGTCCTGCGCGCGGACCGACACAATCGCCAGCGTGGCGAGTACCATCGCGAAACAAGCGCCGGTGCTTCGAAGCAGCATGCAGGTTCCTCATCAAATCAATCACGGCAATGTGCGCTTTTTGCACGCAGCCTGTCGAGGCTACCACACTCGCACCGCATTCTCGCGTTGAGCTTGCGGCTGTTCCCTCGGACGGGGAGCGATGATCTGCACGCGGAGGAAATGGGCGCTCCTTTCGCGGCTTTGTTTAGGGGAGTTTTTGATGGCAACGCGCGACAGACGACTGGCGGAATTCGACGGCGCCGGAGAACCGCCGCCTGGCCTTGCAGTCGAAGTGCTGTGCGAGGACCACAGCGGGACTTATCAGCTGCCGTTCGCCTGCCGCTATGTCGAGGGACGCTGGCAGAACCACACGGCTGGTGTCGCAGTCGAAGCTACCGTTATCGGCTGGCGCGTCCCGCGCATGAAGCATTCGGGCGTGGCCTGAGCACTGATTTCTGTCTCAAAATGCAACGGGGCCGCGTCCCGTCTTAACCTTCGGAACGCGGCCCGAACGAATCACGTCCGAATCAGCCGCAGGGCCCCGTACGCGCCTGTTCACGGCTAGATGTCGCAACTGGCCACCAGGCGCACACAATATCTGCGCAGCGCCTGAGCAGGGCCAGCCGGCCACCGGCGTCAAAAGTTAACGGCTTCAATGACATGACGGCTGGGTGCGGCGGTTGGATGCTCGCTCCCAAAACAGGCAGATGGCAGCCGGCCTGCCTAATATTCGACCTCGAGCTCCTCGATCTCGGCCGGCTCATCCCTTGCCGCCGCGATCCATTCCTTCATCTCCGGCATGGCCATGATGGTATCGGCATAGGCCTGCAGTTGCGGCTCGAGCTTGACGTTATAGGTCACGAAGCGCGTCACTACCGGTGCGTACATCGCGTCAGCCATGGTGCGGGTCTCGCCAAACAAGAAGGGCCCGCCCGATTTGTCCAGGCAGTCGCGCCAGATCGCCCAGACGCGATCGATGTCGGCCTGCGCGCGCGACCAGATCTTGAAGCCGGGGAAGTGCCCCTTCAAATTGACCGGCAGCGAGGCGCGCAAGGTGGTGAAGCCGGAATGGATTTCGCCGCAGATCGAGCGGCAATGCGCGCGCTGGACGCGATCCGCGGGCAACAGCCCTGCATTCGGCATCGCCTCGTTGAGATATTCGCCGATCGCCAGCGTATCCCAGACGACCGCGCCGTCGTGCCGCAGGCACGGCACCAGGATCGACGACGACAACAGCAGGATTTCGGCGCGCGCCGACGCGTCGTCCGGCGCGGTGACGATCTCCTCGAAATCGAGCCCGGAAAATTTCGTCAGCAGCCAGCCACGCAGCGACCAGGACGAATAGTTCTTGCTGCTGATGGTCAGTGTCGCCTTCGCCATGTGGCCTTCCCTCACGCCTGTGACTCACGCCTAAGACATGCACCCCGCCCGGACTGCGGGAGTGCGCAGCGCCTGTGCTTCCCGCAAAAAGAGCAGCAAGCGACGTGCCAATCTTGAGGGCGGCCCATCCCGGGTTTGGCTCCGATATTGCATAGCAGCACGGGACAGGTGGGCGTTTCAGTATGATGTCGATGTATTATCAGGCCTTTCAGAACCAAATGGACCTGACGGCGCCGTGGCGGTCGGGCGCTTCGTCCGCGCTCAAATTCCTCAATCTGGTGCCGCAGGGCTTGTCGGATCAGGTCGTCGGCCGGCTGTCGGCCGCGCTGGAGCTGATCTCCCGCTCCACCCTCACCTATCACCGTCCCGCCTACGGCATCGACAGCGTCATGGTCGGCAATCGCGAGGTCGCCGTGACCGAGGAGATCGCTTACGCGACCCCGTTCGGCTCGCTGCTGCGTTTCAAGAAGGAGGGCGTGGGCGAGCAGCCGCGCATGCTGCTGGTGGCGCCGATGTCCGGCCATTTCGCGACGCTGCTGCGCGGCACCGTGAAGACGCTGCTCCAGGACCACGACGTCTACATCACCGACTGGCACAATCCGCGCGACATTCCCCGCAGCGAGGGCCGTTTCGGGCTCGACGACTACACCGAGCATCTCATCGACTTCCTCGGCCAATTGGGCCCGCGCCCGCATATGGTCGCGATCTGCCAGCCCTCGGTCTCGGCGCTCGCGGCCGCCGCGATCGTGTGCGAGGGCAACCATCCTTCGCGGCCGGCGACGCTGACGCTGATGGCCGGCCCGATCGACACGCGCATCCAGCCGACCAGGGTCAACGAATTCGCCAAGAGCAGGCCAATCGACTGGTTCGAGCAGAACCTGATCAACTACGTGCCGATGCAGTGCCGCGGTGCCTTGCGGAAAGTCTATCCCGGCTTCGTGCAGCTCACCGCCTTCGTTTCGATGAATCTCGAGCGCCACATCAAGCAGCATATCGATCTCGCCGATCACATCGCCAAGGGCGAGAAGGAGAAGGCGGCCAGCATCAAGACCTTCTACGACGAATATTTCGCCGTGATGGATCTGCCCGCGGAATTCTACATCGAGACCGTGCGCGACGTGTTCCAGGAGCATCTTCTGCCCCAGGGCAAGCTGATGCATCGGGGACGTCCGGTGGACACCAAGGCCGTCAGCCGCATGGGGCTGATGACGGTCGAGGGCGAGAAGGACGACATCTGCTCGATCGGCCAGACGCTGGCCGCGCAAGACCTCTGCACCGGCGTGCGCGCCTACCGCCGCGTTCACCACATGCAGGCCGGCGTCGGCCATTATGGCGTGTTCTCGGGCAAGCGCTGGAACAACGAGATCTACCCGCTGCTGCGGGATTTTGTGCACGTGAATTCGTAACCCGTCAGCCCCTGGCCCGTACGTCACGAGCGAACTTCAACGCGCATTGCAGTGAGGCGACCGGAGATGCTGGGGCAGGATCTCGACGCCTCTCCTGACCAAACGGCCAGCTAGAGAAACCGCACGTGCCTAATGCACTTGCTTGAGCAGCTCTCTGGCTTCAACGACTTCGGGAAGATTGCGCTCCGCATCGAATTCAGCGAGCACAGGAGCGAGCACCTCGGATACCGCGCCCGCTCGGCCATTTGTCTTGTGCAGGCGTGCAAGTCCAAGGGCGCTGCGCAGCTCGAAAGTCTTCACCTGTTGGTGCCGTGCGATTACCAGCGCTCGGTTTAGCGCATTTTCGGCACTGGCTAGGTCCGAAGGATCATGACGCAACAAAAGCTCCCCGTAGACGCGATGCAGCTCGGCATCAAGCCAATGCTGACCGGATTGCCCCGCCCATGCGATCAATCCGCTCAAGATTTCGAGCCCGTTTTCGAGTCGGCCCGACTCTGCATCCGCCATCGCGACATGCATCCCCCAAAACGGCTCACAGAGGTAGCAGTCATTCTCGTGCAGCAAGGTCCAGCCGCGACGCATTTCCGTTAGCCCGGCCATTCCGTCGCCGGCACGCCACTTGGCCAGGCCATTCAGGTAGGTGCCGGCGGCCACATACAGCGGCATCGTGTGGTCGCGAGCGAGACCGAGCGCCAGGATCGTCTCTGTTTGCTGCAACATGCCCCCGCATAGTCCGTCGAACACAGCTCGATGAACAAGCGCATTGGCCTGAGAAAGCGCCCGTTTTTCTCCGGAAGCACTTATCGCTTCCACGGCGAGGCGACGTGCGCGAGCGATCCTGCCAAGCGGCCAAAGCACCAGGGCAAGAAACCTCATGATCACGAATGGGAGATCCAGTGCCGAGCCCCTAAACGTCGCGGGATCCGGCTCGTCACCATAGATCTCTAGTGCCTTCTCAAGATGTACTCTCGCGTTCAAGTAGTCGCCCCCGAACCAGCAGGTAACCCCGCCCGTCCAATGTGCAACGACGGCGGCCACCGGTGAGTCCGGTCGCCGTTCAGCGGCGTTCACGATGGCATCCACCAGCGCCCGCATCGGCGCGAGTTCGCCGTGTGTCAGGCAGGCATTGAAGAGACCCGAATGGACTGGCGCAAGTTCAACCGGATCATTGATGTCGGCTGCGAACTGTCGGGCGCGCGTCCATGCGGCTACCGTTTCGGGAGCGCTGTGCCCGAGGCTGCCCCGTAATGCACGGCCATATGCGATTTGAAGATGTAGCCTACTCATCATCCGGTCGTGCTCATCGGGCAGCTCATCGGCGACGGCAATCGCCTTGCCGAGATGTGCAATCGCCTCGGAATAGGCGGAGCGTTTCAGCGCCTGCAGGCCCGCCTTGCGCCACCATTCGAGGGCGACCTCGTTCAGCCCCGCCTCAGTGAAGTGGTGTGCCAGAACTTCCGGCTCAGTCTCGGCGACGACTGGAAACTTCTCGCGCAGGACATCGCCGATGCGCTTGTGAAGCACCTGCCGTTTGCTCTTGAGCAGGCTCTCGTAGGCCGCTTCCTGAACGAGAGCGTGCTTGAAACTATAGTTTGCTTCGGGCGGAGCCCCGCGACGCACCAGCAGTTCGGCCTCTTCGAGTTGCGCTAGCGCAGCGCTCAGCGTCAGATCATCGCGTCCCGCCACATATCTCAGCAGCGCGTATGAGAAGTCGCGACCGATGGCGGCGCCTATCTGCGCCAACTCCTTGACCGGGGCCAGCCGGTCAAGCCGCGCCATCAGCGAATCCTGCAGCGTCGCGGGAATAGCGAGCGGCGGGAGCGGATTATCGAGGCGATAGCGCCCGGCATCTTCGACGAGTAGCCCGGACTCCAGCACCATCTTGGTCAATTCCTCGACGAATAGTGGGATGCCATCCGTCCTATCGATGATCTGCTTCATCATCTCGCGTGGCAGCTGGCGACCAACGGCTACCTGTTCGACCAGCGCGCGCGAGTCCTGCCGATCGAGTCGGTCGAGCCGCAACAGACTAACGTTGGCAAGGCCCGACCAGGAGGGCTCGAACTCTGGCCGGGATGTCATGAGCACGAGTATCGGCAGGCCTCTGATCCGATCGACCGCGAGATCGAACAGTTCAAGTGTCGTGGCATCGGCCCAATGCATATCCTCGCAGATAATCAGCAGGGGTTGCTCTCGCGCCAACCCCTCAAGTTGATCCAGAAGGGCGGCAAATGTCTGTCGCCGCTGCTGCGCCGGGCTCAAACTCAGCGGCGGACAATGGTCGTCGGTGGGAATCGAAAGGAGAGCCGCAATGAGCGGTGTCGCTTGGGCGACCTGCTGTGTTCCAAGCGCCAGCATTGCCTCGAGCTTGTCGAGCTTTTGCCCAGGCGTGTCGTGCGACCTGATGCCGGCGGCGCGCTCGAGCTGCGCGACAAAGGGATGGAGCGCACTGTTGATATGGTAGGGCGAACACTGATATCGCACCCGGCGGTGAGCCCCCAACGAGGGGCTTTCGGACAGCGTTGCGACAATGCGCGACTTGCCGATGCCCGCTTCGCCAGAAATCAATACCATCTGCCCCTGCCCCTGCCATGCCAGCCGCTGGCGCGAGAGAGTGAACTCGATCTCGTCCCTGCGGCCGACAAAACCGATCGAGCGTACCGCGCGGACCGCCTCGAAGCGACTCTCGGATGCGATCGCTCCCTCCACCGCCCAGACTGCGATGGGTTCGGCTATGCCCTTGACCTCACGGCGGCCGAGATTGCGAAACGTGAAGAGATCACCAAGCAGCCGGCGCGTCGACGAAGCAACGACGACCGCTCCCGGTTCCGCCAGGCTCTGGAGCCGAGCTGCAAGGTTTGGTGTGTCGCCGACGGTTGCCTGTTCCTCTGACGCATCTCCGCTGATGAGGTCACCGACCACCACAAGCCCTGTCGCAATTGCGATGCGCAGTTCAACCCGTTCGTCGGCGCCTGTTTTCAGCTGCCCAATTGCGGAGATAGTGTCGAGACCCGCTCGCACTGCGCGCTCCGCATCATCCTCGTGGGCGCGAGGATAGCCGAAATAGACGAGTATTCCGTCGCCGACGAACCTGGCTATCCTGCCGTCATAAGCCGCAACGACGCTCGCGCAGGCGGCGCGGTAGGCCCGGATCACTTCCCACATATCCTCGGGATCGAGACGCGCCGAGAGCGCGGTCGAGCCGACCAGATCGCAAAACATAACGGTGAGGTGGCGCCGCTCGGCGTCCTGAGGAGGCGTCGGCGATGCGATCAACGCGGCTGGATCGAGGTCGGCAATAGCACGCAGCATTTTGCGGCGATGGCCTAGCAGGACTCCGAGCTTATCAAAGTCCTCGTCCATCAGTTCGGGGAGGATGCCCACGTCGATTGCATTCTGGGCAAAACGCTCTGCGTATTGCCCAAGCCCCAGTTTGTCGAGCCATTCCGCAATCTGCATTGGCTCCACCGATCGTGTGGTTGGCGGTTAGCAGGATTTTGGACCACGGCGCGGGGACGATATCCCAACATCGCCATGATGGCACGTCTTGTTTGTTGTGCGATAATTTAGGTTACTCAGTACCGACACGGCTTCCCAGCCGGGTCGCCGCCCGATGCGAACGACTGCGCTACCCAACATCGTCTTCACGCAGCGTTGCACGACAGAGGTTGCGATGAGGGATCACGACTCACTCGGGACCTGAAGCCGAATCCAACGCTGCGGCTTGTGCTCTCGTCATGACGCCAAGCAGACGTTATTGGGTGAGCACAATTCCTTCATTGCTTGTCCATGCGTGCTTCGTAGTTGCGAGCCATCGTGCCCGCCGCGACTTGGAGCGAAGAACCAACCACCCAACAGCCGGCAACAAAGGCTATCAGCCCATTGG
The DNA here is from genome assembly GCF_040547695.1 of Bradyrhizobium sp. JR4.3. Classification (NCBI taxonomy): domain Bacteria; kingdom Pseudomonadati; phylum Pseudomonadota; class Alphaproteobacteria; order Hyphomicrobiales; family Nitrobacteraceae; genus Bradyrhizobium; species Bradyrhizobium sp. JR4.3. The sequence goes on from NZ_JBEPQF010000017.1 coordinate 61,826, forward strand.
CTGGGTTATGATCAAGGACAAGGATGCTGACGGACAGAGTTGCGGCAATCGCGGCGCCGAACGTTCCGGCCGCACTCATGATCTCAGCCGGCTCGGAACCAATCCACTCTTCCGAGGTGCTCGAAATCGACTTCCGCGCGACACTGCGAGACAAATCAATTCCGACGTAATAGCTAAGAGCTCCGTAGAGCATCGTTATCAGCACGATCCAGCCGCTTTCAAACAGTCCGCCTTTCTCACGCAACAGGGCCGCACCCACATAGAGGCCGCAAGAGGCCCCAACGGCTGCGAGCCCAATTCTTTCAAGAAGATGGGCCGACCTGATCAGACCGGAACGAGCGATCCGAAGATTGCCGGAGCCCCTCGTTAGGGAAAATGCGCTGGAAATTGCATCACTAATTTTCATTGGGGGTCTCCTTCTTAGGTAAGTAGCGGCCTACCGGCCGACCCCGAATAGAGGCAGCCTCGTGGACGCGTTTTGCGATTGCCTTGATTCCAACTTCTGAAAAATCTGTGCTGAGTGATGGGGCTGGCTTGCTCGTGAGCAAGACGAGAGCCAATCCAAAGCTGCGAGCACGCGGCTACGCAGGCATTGCATCTCACCCGTGCCTGTCAGTTAAATCCGGGTGCGGCAATTTCTTGCGGGAGTGATAGCTCGAAAAGAGAGTGGTGAAATATGAGACGGTTCACATAACGCGGTTCCCCGTTGCTCTATCCGATCACAATTTCCGGAGGACAAGTCTGCATCGTCGCGAGACCCGGGAGCGCGGGAGCTGAAAGAGCCATCAGTAAACAAGTTGTCCCGCGTCTCGCCGACATCAGATCTATCCACTCATAGCATGTTTTGCCCACGTGAATTCCCGAAGCGCGAGCAAGCAATCAGCAGGATCGGACAAGGCAGCGCGGCTTTGGGAAAGACGCCGGCGCTGCACCAGACCTAAAACCTGGCCATGCCGCTCGCGCCGGAGGCCAAGCCATGTCCGAACTTCCCACCCCCGCTGCAACACCCGCCGCGGTCGTCGATGCATTGAAGGCGGTCGCAGGCAATCCGCCGAAGGTGCGCGCGAGCTTCGCCAAGGGTCGATGTGTGCGCGGGACCTATGCCCCGTCCGATCGCGCGGCAGAGATCACGCGATCGCTGAGCTTCACCAAGCCGTCGCGGGTGCTCGCGCGCTTCTCCGTCGGCGGCGGCAATCCCGGGGTGACCGACACCAACAATCTCGTCCTGCGCGGCTTCAGCTTCAGGCTTGGCGACGACGCCCATCGCTCGGACATCCTGACGGAAACCGCTCCGGTGCATTTTGCACGGACGCTCGACCAGATGCTCGCCTTCCTCGAGGCGCGCATCCCGGGCGCGGACGGCAAGCCTGACATCGAGAAGGTCCGGGCCTTTTCCGCGGCCAATCCTGAAACACTGAACCAGGCGAATTACGTCGCGGCACGCCGGCTGCCCGGCAGCTTTGCCGGCACGACTTATTGGGGCGTGCACGCCTTTCCCGCGACGAACGCCAAGGGTGAAACCCGCTTCATCAAGTTCAAGGTCGCGCCTGTGGGCGGTGACGTCACCTTGAGCGAGGACGAAGCGAGGGCGAAGTCGGCTGATTTCCTGCATGACGATCTCGCGCGGAGGATCGCAGCCGGCGATGTCCGCTTCAACGTGATGGCCTTGCTCGACCGTCCCGGCGATCCCACCATGGACGTGACCCTGCGATGGCCGGACGAGGACAAGCGTGAGCAGGTGCGGCTAGGGACGATCGTCATCACCAGCCTCGAGGCCAACGAGGCCTGCGACGGCTCCATCTTCAATCCTGCCAATCTTGCCGACGGCATCGGCCATCCGCCGGACGAGATCTTTGCGGCGCGCCGCACGGCCTACACGATCTCGCTGGCGAAGCGCCGGTAAATTCAAGCCTTGTCCCGTCCGCCATCCGTTTCGCGGCGCCACGCGCCCGGACTGACACCGACGATGGACGAGAACACCCGCGTGAAATGGCTCTGATTGGCAAATCCGGCCGAGATGGCAATCTCGGACAACGGCAGGTCGCGGACTGTCATAAGTTGCTTGGCCGCCTTCACGCGCTGCTGAAGCAGCCATTGATGCGGCGGCAGGCCGGTGGAAATCCGGAATGCGCGTGAGAAGTGGCTGACTGACAGACCAAGCTCGGTCGCGATCAGCTGCAGCGCGATCTTGCCCGAGAGATCGGAATCGAGCCGGTCACACGCACGTTTCACCTGCCATGGCGCGAGACCGCCGCGGCTCGGTTCTGCGGCTGGCTTCAGCCCACCATAGGTCTGGGCGACATGGGCGGTGAGCGCAAGCATCATGTGATCGACGAAAAGCTGGTTGGTCTCGTCGGGCCGGCACAGTCCTTGCCGCAAGGAGGCACCGACATGTCGAACGACCTCGTCGTCATGACCGACACCTGGCTCGTAGCTGAGCTCGCCAACGCGCGGCCCGCCCGGTTGCCTGGCAATGCCGTTGAGCGCCGAGCGCGGCAAATAGAAGAAGAGCGAGTGAAACGGCTTGTCGATCACATAGCGCGGGTCGCGCTTGAGGTCGTACAGATAGGTCGCACCTGCGCGAACATCCGCCTTGGTGACACAGCGGCCCTCCTCCCAGCATTCGCAATCCGGATAGTCGCGGAGTTTCAGGCTGAGGAGATAGGCATCTTCCGCAGCCAGGGAACCGGAAATATCCGGCGTCGGATCGTCGTTGCGAACCTCGGTGACCGCGAGCTCGGCGCTGTGCAGCGAACGCGTGATCAGGACCGGTGCTTGCTCGGAGCGAAGGCCCTGCCCGAGCCTCTGCCCGTAGACGCCTGCTTGTGTCATTCTAGTAAATCCATCCGTAAAGGCACGCCTTCGCCGGCCTTCCCGAGATCCGCGCATTATCGGAGATCGACGGCCAACGGTCCAGCTGCAGCGCATAGCACGAAGCTGGCGCGGCCGGCCGTCGCACCGGGTCGCGACGCGATGATTTCATTGTGATTTCAGCGTGATGTCACAGGCCCGGCAGGGCGAAGGACACAACCGTTGACCTGCCCGGCAGATCGCTGCGCGACCTCATCGTGCATTTTGGAAAGGATTTGCGGCCTGCGCACGTCAGTTGGACCATTCCTCGCCCCAGACCTGGACGACGTGGCCCGGCGACACCTCGCGATATTGGCGCACGGGCGGCTGGTAATCGGGCGAGCGCACCGGGCTTCTGATCTCGTCGTTCGCTACCTGGCGCCTGGTGCCGCGGCGCGCTGGATCGGGCACCGGCACGGCCGCCATCAGCTTCTTCGTATAGGGATGCTGCGGATTGCCGAACAGGGCCGCGCGCGGGCCGGTCTCGACGATCTCGCCGAGATACATCACCGCGACGCGATGGCTCATGCGCTCGACCACAGCGATATCATGGGAAATGAAGAGATAGGCAAGTCCCATGCTGGCCTGAAGATCGAGCATCAGATTGACGACCTGCGCCTTAACCGAAACATCGAGTGCCGAAACCGCTTCGTCCGCGACGATCAGCTTCGGTCCGAGCGCGAGCGCGCGGGCAATGCAGATGCGCTGGCGCTGGCCACCGGAGAATTCGTGCGGAAAGCGTGGGGCCATGTCGGCGGTGAGACCAACGCGAACGAGCAGGTCGGCGACCTTCTCCCGCGCCTGCGACGCCGTGGCGAGCCCGTTGGCGAGCAATGGGGCCGCAATCGCCGTTCCCACCGACATGCGCGGGTTGAGACTCGCGAACGGATCCTGGAACACGATCTGCATCTGCTTGCGAAAGTCACGCAAGGTGCGGGCATTCATCGCCAGCACATCCTGCCCGTCGACCAGAACGGTGCCGCTGTCGGGCTCCGTCAGCTTGAGAATGGAGCGGCCCGTCGTCGACTTGCCGCAGCCGGATTCGCCGACCAGCGCCAGCGTCTCCCCGGCGCGCAAGGAGAAGGAGATGTTCTCGACCGCATGGACGCGGCCCGAGACCTTGCCGAACAGGCCCGAGCGGATTGGAAAGCGCGTCGTGAGGTTGGAGACCTCGAGCAGCGGTCGCTCGGCAATCGAGACCGTATCGGGCGTCTCCGCCGGCTCGTCCGAGGTTCCCGCTTGCTTGTCCACGATCGGAAAACGCATCGGCCGCGTCCGCCCATCCATCGAGCCGAGGCGCGGCACGGACGCGAGCAGTGACCTCGTATAGGGATGCGAAGGGGCTGCGAAGATGCGCGAGGTATGGTCGGTTTCCACCGCCTGGCCGCCATACATCACCACGGTGCGGTCCGCGATCTCGGCAACCACGCCCATGTCGTGGGTGATGAAGAGGATCGACATCTCCTCTTCCTGCTGAAGCTCCTTCAGAAGCTCCAGGATCTGGGCCTGGATCGTGACGTCGAGCGCCGTGGTCGGCTCATCCGCGATCAGCAGCCTCGGCTTGCAGGCCAGCGCCATCGCGATCATCACGCGCTGGCGCATGCCGCCGGAGAAGCGATGCGGATGCTCGTGGAAGCGCGATTTCGCCGCGGGGATGCGAACACGATCGAGCAGGCGGATGGTCTCGACCTCCGCCGCCGCACGCGACAGACCGCGGTGCTGGATCAGCGCTTCCGCAATCTGGAAGCCGATGGTCAGCACCGGATTGAGGCTCGTCATCGGCTCCTGGAAGATCATGGCGACTTCGTTGCCGCGAACGTCCTTCATGCTCGCTTCGGCCAGCGTCAGCAGGTCGCGGCCGGCAAGCCGGACGCTGCCTTCGACGCGGCCGTTCTCCTTCGGAATGAGCCGCATGATCGAGAGCGCGGTGACGCTCTTGCCCGAACCGGACTCGCCGACGATCGCCACGGTTTCCCGCGAGGCAATATCGAACGACACGTCGCGGACGACGGGACTCCATTGCCGTTCGCGCATGAAGGACGTCGTCAGGCCGGAGACCGACAGCACCGGCGACGTCGCGTTGGCAGCGACGTGGTCAGGTATCCTTGCGCCGCTGCTCATGCCAGTGTCCTAATAGCCACGACTACGATCGACACGCCCCGGCAATTCTTCACCGCGGCGGTGGCGCGCGATCACATCCAGCACGAAATCGACCGCCGTATCCGGCGTGGTCATGCTGGCATTGTGCGGCGTGACCAGGATGCGCGGATGGCTCCAGAAAGGGTGACCCGCAGGCAGCGGCTCCGGCTCGGCGACATCGAGGACGGCACCCGACAACGCGCCGCTGTCGAGCGCCGCGAGAAAGTCGGCTTCGACCAGATGCGGGCCACGCCCGACGTTGACGAGCGACGCGCCGCGCGGCAGGCGCGCGAACAGATCCGCGTTCAGGATACCGCGGGTCTCATCGGTCAAAGGCAACAGGCAGACGAGAATGTCGGTCTGCACAAGGAAATCCGGCAACGTCTCCATGCCTGCGTAACAGGCGACGCCCTCGATCTCGCGCGGCGAGCGATTCCAGCCGAGAAGTGGAAAATCGAAAGCTCTGAGCCGTTCGAGCACGGCCTGGCCGAGTTGGCCAAGGCCCATCACGCCGACGCGCCGACGTTTGGCCGGCGTGATCCGGATCTCGCGCCAGACCTGTTCCTTCCGCTGGGCAATGAAGGGCAGGAGGTCGCGATGCAGCGCGAGCACCGCCATGGTGACGTATTCGACCATCGTCTCGGCAATGCCCGGCTCCAGCATGCGCACCAGCGGAATGTGCGGCGGAACTTTTGACGCGTCGAACTGGTCGACGCCCGCACCGACCGAGAAGACGAGCTCGAGATTTGGGAAAGTCGTCGCGATGTCGTCCGGCGGCACCCACGCCACGAGATAGCGGACGTCGGCGGGATCGCCGATGTCGGGCCAGAGCCGGAACGGCATATCGGGCGCGCGCTCGGCGAAGAAGCGCGCCCACTCCTCGCCGCGAACCATGTTGGCCTTGTAGAGAACCGTCATGCCGCAAGGCCCTCAGAACGGGCTGACCGGCGCGAGCCGGCGGCCGTCAATCAGGCGCTTGTGGCTATAGGCCGCGGGATCGACCAGCGGCGTCGCGCCCGTCACGATGTCGGCGGCGAGCTTGCCGGCCGCAGGACCGATGCCGAAGCCGTGGCCGGAGAAGCCGGTGGCGAGGAAGAAGCCGGGCATGGCGTCGACCGGCGAGATGACCGGGATGGTATCCGGCGTGCAGTCGATCGTGCCGCCCCAGGCTTCCGCGATCTCGATGTCCTTCAATTCAGGATTCGACTTGATCAGCGAAGCCAGCGCGGCATTGACCAGCGACATGTCAGGCGCGGGATCGCGCACGCGCTCGGTCTCGAACGGCGACGGCTTGTCCAAGCTCCAACTGGTGCCCCGCGTGAGCTGGTCGAAGAAGGATTTGCCGAATGACAGTTTCAACCCGTTCTTGCGATGCAGATAGGTCGGCCAGAAGGTTCGCGCGTAGCGGAACAGATCGGGCGACAGTTCGACCGTGCCGCGGTTGCGCAGCGCCAGCGTAAAGCCGCCGTCGAGGCGGCGGCGGATGCAATAGAAATCGGTGCCGAGCGCACCGGAGGTAATCTCCGGCCCGGGCGTGGTCCGGCACGCGGTCGCATTGACAAGGCCGATCGGCAGCTCGATGCCGTGGCGGCGGCAGAATAGCGACGACCAGGCGCCGCCGGACAGCAGCACCGATTGCGTGCGAATGGTGCCCTTCTCGGTGACGACGGCGCTCACCCGTCCGCCTTGCGTCTCCAACCCACGCGCGGCGCAGCCCTGATGAATGGTGACGCCGTGTTTTCGCGCGGCGGTCGCAAGCGCAGGCACCGCCATCGAGGGCTCGGCGCGCCCGTCGCTTGGCGTGTGCAGGCCGCCGACCCATTTTTCGGCGTTGCCGGGCAGACGCTCGGCGACCTCCGCCGGCGTCAGGACGGTCGAGTGGACCTGCATCTCGCGCGCCGTTGCGGCCCATCGCTCCCAGCTGGCGAGCTCGTCCTTGCTCTTGGTCAGGAACAGCACGCCGGTGCGGCGGAAACCGGCATCGACACCGGCATCGTTCTGCATGTCTTCCCACAGCCGCAGCGCCTCGCGGGCCAGCGGGATCTCCTCACGCGCACGGCCCTGCTGGCGGCACCAGCCCCAATTGCGGCTCGACTGCTCGCTGCCGACATGGCCCTTCTCGACCAGGGCGACGGAGAGACCCTTCTTCGCGAGATGATAGGCCGCGGAGACGCCGATGACGCCGCCGCCAATGACGACGACGTCCACCTGCGCCGGCAGGCGTTCATCGCTGTTTATACGGGTGAGCGGCGGGGACATGGGGCACTCCAGATATTCAGTTCGATCGGAGCAAGCTTGCTCATCGCTAGTTTGCAGATCATGGGATGTTCATTCGCGGATCGAGCGCGTCGCGCAGGCCGTCGCCGAGAAAGTTGAAGCTCGTCACCGCCAGCGTGATGGCGAGGCCCGGCGCAATCGCAAGCCAGGGCGCGCTGGTAAGATAGATCTGCGCGTTGTTGAGCATGTTGCCGAGGCTCGCGGCCGGCGGCTGGATGCCATAACCGAGATAGCTGAGATAGGATTCCAGCAGGATCGACTTGGCGACGTTCAGCGTCGCCGCCACCACGATGGGCGCGATCGCATTGGGCACCAGTTCGCGGAACATGATCCGCAGGTTCGACGAGCCGAACGCGAGTGCAGCTACCGCAAACTCGCGTTCCCGCAGCGAGCGCACCTGGGCCTCGACGACGCGGGCCACCCACATCCAGGCAGTTGCCGCGATCAGCACGGTGGTGGTGACGAAGCCGGGCTCGATGAGCGCCGCGAGCGCAAGCAGCAGGAAGATGGTCGGAAAGCAGAGCATGGCATCGACCAGCCGCATCAGCACCGCGCCGACCACGCCGCCAAAGAAGCCGGCGAAGGCGCCGACGACGATGCCCACCGCCATCGCCATCACCATCGCGACGAAGCCGATCGACAGCGAGACGCGCGCACCCATCATCAGCCGCGCCAGCACGTCGCGGCCGAGCTCGTCGGTGCCGAGGATGTGCGCGCCGGAGAACGGCGGCGCGAACCGCTTCATGATATCGATATAGGTGTCGTCGAACGGCAGCAGATAGGGACCAAAGGCCGAGCCGAGGACGAGCACCAGAATGATCACGGCGCCCGCGAGCGCGAGCCGGTGCCGGCGGAAGCGCCGCCAGGCGGCATGGCCCGGCGCGAGCTGAACGGTCGAGAGGGCTGCGCTCGTCATCGCCTAGCCCACCCGTATCCTGGGATCGACGACGGCATAGAGGATGTCGGCGAGCAGCGAGCCGATCAGCACCATGATCGCCGAGAACATCAAAATGCCCATCACCACGGGGTAGTCGCGATAGCCGATGGAATCGAGAAACAGGCGCCCCATGCCGGGCCAGGTGAACACAGTTTCGGCCACCAGCGCGCCGCCGAGCAGCGTCGGAAACTGAAGGCCGGCAACGGTGATCATCGGCAGCAGGGCGTTGCGCAGCGCATGCACGGTGAGAATGCGCCATTCCGGCATGCCCTTGGCGCGCGCGGTGCGAATGTAGTCCTGGTTGATGACCTCGAGCATCGAGGAACGCATGAAGCGGCCCCACATCGCGGTCTCGACCAGCGCCAGCACCAGGGCCGGCGCGATCAGATGATGCAGAAGGTCGAGGAAGGAGCCGTCGCCGACGGTCTCGCGGTTGCCGGCCGGCAGCCAGCCGAGCTTCACGGAGAAGATGTAAATCGTGACGAGTCCGAACCAGAAGGTCGGGATCGACAGCGCGATCATGGCGCCGACGGTCGCGAGCGAATCGAACAGCGAATAGCGGCGCAGCGCGCCGAGCACACCGATCCAGCAGCCGAGCAGGACCGCGATGATGGTCGCCGTCACCATCAGCTCCAGCGTGGCGCCGAGATGCGACGAGATCACCGACAGCACCGCCTCGCCGTCGCGATACGAGTGGCCCCAATCCCCCCTCAGCATCCGGCCGAACCAGTCGAGATACTGGATCGGCAGCGAACGATCGAGGCCAAGCTGCCTGGTGACGCGATCGAGATCCTCCTGCGTCATCTGCGCGGAGGCCGCGAATTGCGAGAGCGGACCGCCGGGCGCCAGATGCAGAATGGCGAAGCCGATCGCGGACACGATCACCAGCAACATGATCGCCTGCGCCAGGCGATTGGCGACGTAACGGGCCATCTCAGGCGATCTCGCGCACCTGAACCATCAGGCCCAATACCATTCGCGGATGTTCCAGCAGTTGATCGACATGTTGACGTTGGGACGGAAACCCTGGAGGCCTTCCTTCACGCCTTCGGCGATGAAGCCCTGGAATAGCGGCAGGATCGCGAGGTCGTCCCGGATCAGCTTTTGCAGATTGCCATAGGTCGTCTTGCGCTGCGCCAGATCGAATTGCTTGGCGCCTTCGGCGAGCAAGCGATCGGCCTCCGGGTTGCGATACTGATAGGTGTTGTAGCCGCGGCCACCCTTGGCAGGAATGGCGCCGGAGCCGAAGCGGGGCGTCACGTCGGGGTCGCTGCCGAGCATGAAATTCACCCCCACGATCACCGAATTGAATTTCGATTGCTGCCAGAAGTCGCCCCAGATCACCGCGGCCGGCATGTTGTTCACGCGCATCGCGGCACCGATCGCGCGCCAGTCCTGGATCAGCAATTGCTGGGTCTGCTCGCGCACCGCATTGCCCGACGTCGTTGAATTGGTGAATTCGAGCTTGACGCCGCCCTTCTCGCGCACCCCGCCAGAGCCACGCACCCAGCCGGCCGCATCGAGCAGCGTGTTGGCCTTGGCCGGATCGTATTTGTGCTGCGGCAGCCCCTGCTGGAATGACCAGGCCTGCTGCGGCACGAAGCTTTCAGTCTGCGTCGGCAAGCCGTAGTTCAGCGCGTCGATGATCGCTTGCTTATTAATCGCGAGATAAAGCGCCTCGCGCACGGTGCGGTCCGCCAACGCGCCGAACTCCAGATTGGGAGCGATGTGCTCCACCGACGACGTCGAGGAGACGAAGATCTTGCGCCCCTTCAGCGTCTTCGCCTCCTGCACGAAGTTCGGCAAAATGCCTTGCAGGCCGGTGTAGTCGACCTGCCCGGTGCGGAACTGGGTGTAGAGCACGGTCAGGTCGGGAATATACTTGAACACCACGCGTTCGACGTACGGGCCCTTGCCGTGATAGCCGGTATGGGCATTCAGCTGAATGTGGTCGCCGGGCACGCGCTCGCCCCAGCGGAACGGTCCGGTGCCGACGGGCGCATTGTGGAACGGCGAGGCGTTCGGATCTGTCACCTTCTCCAGGATGTGCTTGGGCACGATGAAGGTCAGCGATCCCAGGATCGACATGTAGGGCGAATAGGGAGCTTCCATGCGCCAGTGAACCTCGTCGGGCGCGACGACCTTGATGTCCTTCACGAGACTATGGCCGACGCGGCTGCGCGCGCGGAAATCGGGATTGTTGATCAGCTCGAGCGAGAACTTCACGTCCTCGGCCGTGAACGCCGTGCCGTCGTGCCATTTCACGTCGCTGCGGAGCTTGATCTTCCAGGTCAGGCCGTCGGCCGACAGGCCGCCATTCTCGATGGTCGGGACTTCGCGGGCGAGGTCGGGAACGAACTTGCCGTCGGGATCGATGAACCAGAGCGGCGAGAACACCTGCCACCAGATGCCCTGATCGACTTCGATGCCCGGCATCAGGGGATGAAAGACCGTCGGCTCCTGCGACAGCGCCGCGATCACCTGCCCGCGCGGCTTGTCCGGCGGATTGGTCGGGCGTTCGGTCTGCGCAAATGCGTGGCCCGAAAGCGTCCATCCCGCCGCGGCGCCCGCGCCGAGCTGAAAGATCTGACGGCGGTTCGGATTGCCGAGATGCAGTGCCCCAACGCCGAACTTCCCGGTGTCGTCCGCCATGACCACTCTCCGTTTTCGCACGCGGCACCGTCTCCCGCGCTCCCGAGATCCCCGGCAAAAGGACAGGAGTGGGCTTTAGTGCTTCTAAATTTTTCTATCAAAAGTTCATCACGACTAAATACAGCTGTCAATCGGATTGCTAGGATGCGCGACCTTTTCACTCCGACTGAAGCTCCAGACCGCCATTGTCCGGGGCTGAGATGATGTATGGGAGAGCGACATGGATGGTCGCGGCGAGATCAACGATCCGAAGGACGCACCGGCGATAGAGGCCGACGATGCGGTCGACCAGCGCCTCGGCGAGACCGTGCGGCTGCTGCGCCAGCGTGCGGGCCTGTCGATCCAGGACGTCGCCAACAAGACCGGCCTCTCCAACGGCATGATCAGCCAGCTCGAACGCGCGCGTGCCATGCCGTCGATCCGCACGTTGCGCCTGCTCAGCATCGCGCTCGACGTTCCGATCTCCTATTTCTTCGAGACCACCGATCCCGCCGACGTGCAGCGCTACATCGTGCGCAAGAACAGCCGGCGCCTGCTGCGGCTCACCGCCAGCGGCGTGGTCAAGGAAGCGCTAACCCCGGCAGACAAAGGCCAGCTCGAACTCTACGAGCTCACGCTCAATCCCGGCGCCTCGTCCGGCACCGACTTCCTGCAGCACACCGGCGAGAAGGCGGGCTATATCCTCTCGGGCAGCCTGCGGCTGTGGCTCGACAACCAGGCCCATCTGCTCGAGGCCGGTGACAGCTTTCGCTTTCCGAGCATCGTGCCGCACATGTTCGACAACCCGACCCAGCAGACGGCACGCGTGATCTGGGTGACGACGCTGCGCCAGACCGATTCGCCGGCAGGTTGAAGCGCCGCCAACCCGGCACCACCGCAAATTGCCCCTCGACGCCGCCGCGCGGAATCTGTAGCTCACATCTGTAGCTCACGTGGAGCCGGTCATTGACAGGGCGGACACGAGGGTCTGCGACTGACGCGTTGGTGTGAGACCATGAAACTCAGGGGGCTTCTGACACTCGCGATGGCCGCGCAGGTCATCGTGACCGCGGCGGCTCTCCTCGTCTCCTATGCCGCGATCGGCACCGGGTTCGGCATTGCCCAGATCGTCGCGCTGCTCGCAAGCGGCGCCATTGCGGCCCTGCTGGCTCGTCTGTGCACGCGCGCGATCGAAACGGCGCAGGACAAACGCGCCGCCGCGCAACTGACCGAGCAGGCGCGGGCCAGCGCACAGCTGACGCAAGCCGTCATCAAGACCGCGCTCGATGCCTTCGTCCAGACCGACCAGAACGGCATCGTGCTGGAATGGAGCATTCAGGCCGAGGCCCTGACCGGATGGACGCGCAAGGAGGCGCTCGGCACCGACGTCGTCAACCTCCTCATCGCCGAGCCGCTGCGCGACGGCTTCAGGCAACGCATGATGCGGCTGCTGCCGGAATTGTCGGATACGCCGATCGGCATCCGGTTCGAAGCGACCCTGCTGCACCGAAACGGCGATGACATCCTGATCGAGGCGTCCAGCACGGCGCTCCACCTCGGGGGACGCACCCTCATCAACAATTTCGTCAAGGACGTCACGCGGAAGCGCGCCGCCGAGGAGCAGCTGGTCCAGGCCCAGAAGATGGAGGCTGTCGGCCAGCTCACCGGCGGCATCGCGCACGAATTCAACAACATGCTCACCGTGATCACGGGCACGATCGAGATCCTCGCCGACGCAGTGAAGGACAATCCGCCGCTCGCCACCATCACCAAGCTGATCAGCGACGCCGCCGACCGCGGCGCCGCGCTGACGTCGAGCCTGTTGTCCTTTGCCCGCAAGCAGGCGCTCAAGCCGGCCGAGAGCGACATCAACGAACTGCTCGAAGAGCTCGCAAAGCTGCTGCTGGCAACCTTCGACAAAAAGATCGAGATCGTGACCCGGCTCGACGGCAACGTCTGGCTCGCCCTGGTCGATCGCGGCCAATTGAGCTCGGCGCTTCTCAACCTCGCAATCAACGCCCGCGACGCGATGCTGGATGGCGGCAGACTGACGTTGACGACGCGCAACGTCGTGTTCGGCGTCCGCGAGGCGGTGGCGGTCGGGGCCGGCTATGCCGGCGACTATGTCGAGATCGAGATCGCCGACACCGGCACCGGCATTCCGCCGGCCATTCTGGAGCGAATCTTCGATCCCTTCTTCTCGACCAAGGACGTCGGCAAGGGCACGGGGCTCGGGCTCAGCATGGTGTTCGGATTCATCAAGCAGTCCGGCGGCGGCATCAAGGTCGCTTCCGAGGAAGGACGCGGCACGACTTTCACGATCTACCTGCCGAAGGCGGAGGCGAGCACGCTTCGCCCCACCGGCTATGACGAGCGCAAGGTCGTGGGTGGGACGGAAACCATTCTTTGTGTCGAGGACGACCGCGACGTCCGCCAGTACGTCACGGTCCAGCTCGAAAGCCTCGGCTACAAGGTCATCCCGGCCGCCAATGCGGCCGAGGCGCTCGCCATCGCCGCCGAAGGAACGCCCTTCGACCTGCTTTTCACCGACATCGTGATGGCCGGCAGCTTGAATGGACGAGAGCTCGCCGACGAGATGGTGGCTGCGCGCCCCTCGCTGCGGGTGCTATTCACGTCGGGCTACGCCTACGACGCCCCGCATGCGCAGGGGCGCGCCACCAAGGGCGCGCCGCTTCTGACAAAGCCCTACCGCAAGGCCGAGCTCGCGCGCATGCTGCGCCGCTCTCTCGACACCGCCGTCGACGACGCGGGCGATCCGATCCCGACGCCCTATTCCGTGCAGGCCGATCTCGAAGGCTTTCTGCGCAGGCAGGCCGCTGAACGCGACAGGTGGTAGGGCGCGTCTTGCGCATGGACAGCGCATGGCTGCTGCGCAACACTCCGTCTCGGTTACAATCCCATTGGAGGCGAGCCATGACTGCACTCGAAAAGGGCATCACCGCGAACGGTACGGGCTATGGCGGCAAGACCTGGAACATCCTCGGCCAGGTCTACTTCCCGAAGGCCGTCACCGAGTCCACTTTCGCGTTCGAGACCAACAGCGATCCTGGCCAGTTCGTGCCGGTGCACATCCATCCGACCCAGGACGAATTCATCCTGGTGCAGGAAGGCACGCTCGACCTCAAGCTCGACGGCAAATGGGTCAAGGCCCATGCCGGCGATCTCGTGCGTCTGCCGCGCGGCATCCCGCACGGCTATTTCAACAAATCCGACAAACCGGCCCGCGCGTTGTTCTGGGTCTCGCCGATGCAGAAGCTGGAGGCGCTGTTCAATCAGCTCCATGACCTGACTGACCCGGCCGAGGTCGTGCGCATCTCGGCGCTGCACGAGGTCGACTTCCTGCCGCCCGAAGCCAACGACTAGGCTACGATCCCCCGACCGACGAATCGTTGGGGGAACCGGCCATGACTGCACGACGTCAACTCCTCGCCATCATCGCGGCGCTTGGACTGCTCCTTACGACGTTCGTTCCGAGCCAGGCGCAAACGCTCACGGCCAGGCAAGCGGAAGCGGTTGCGACCTACGAGCGTGCGCTCGGCGATTTCAAGGCAATCCTGGCCGAGCGGCGGCGCCAGATCGAGGCGAAGCAGCCGCTGCCGAACCTGCCGGGCCAAGCGCTGTATCTGGCACGCGTCGCCGTGATCAGTGCTTACAAGGATCTCACCGACGCCATGCCGTCCCGGATCGGCAGGCCCAACAAATTCGAAATTCCTCCAGCCTATTTCGACGCCGATATCGAACCGTTGATCGACGAATACTCAATACTGTTCGACATCATGGAAGCGCCGCCGGCGGGCGCGCAGAACTCGGCGACGCCGTTCAAGGACGTGGTCGATCTCGCGGTCGCGATCGCACGCGCGAAGGGGCTGGCGCCTGACCACGCCGAGGCCGCGGGCCGGATCAGCCTCGGGCTGTTCTTCGCCGAAACCAACGGCAAGCAGAACGTCCGCAACGGACGCTCGAACACCTATATGGGCAGCTTCCAGACCGGCCCGTCCGAGGACCGCAACGGCCGCAGGAAATGGGAAGCCATCAAGGGCGAGATCGCGGCGGCCGATCCCGGGTTGAGTGCGCGCGACGACAAGGAGGAGGCGCGGGCCAGCGGTACCGATCATCGCTTCAATCACTGGACCAACGTACGCGATGGCCTGATGAACGCGCATGCGGATGTTTTCCGGGAGATCCCGGGAATCGTGAAGACGCTGCCCGACCGGATCGAGCAGATGAAGCTGTTCGAGCTGATCCAGATCGTTCCTACGCCGACACGGTCGGCGCTCAAGTCCGGCGATCTCCTGAACTACAGGGTGTCCAGTCCGACGATCATGAAGCACCTGCGCAACAACAGCATCTTCGCATTCGGACAGGCCGACCGGGCGCGCACCTCGGCAAGCTTCCGCGAGATCCTTGGCGCAATGTGGCTGTTCAAGCGGAAATTCGAGAAGGCGATGGCGAAGTATGCGGAGATCAAGCCGCGCTGAGGTCGCGGTTTGCGGCGGGACATCAAACCCTCATGGTGAGGAGCCCGCCAAAGCGGGCATCTCGAACCATGCAGGCCGAGCATGATCGGCAGCCTCCTAGCTGTTCATATCCGATCGCACTGGCCTGTCCTACTCGGTGCGGATCGGAGTGTCCTTCAGGCCGTTGTTGTCATACGCCTTGCGCAAGGTGCCGTTCGTCACCGCCTCGTTCATGAACTTGGCGGCGAAGGTCAGCGCTTGGGGATGGCCGAGCGGGACGGCGACCGCGGTGACGGTCTTCTTGAAGGTCTCGTCGAGCACTCGCGTGCCCGGAATCTTCTGCGCCATCTTGTTGAGCTGGTCGCGCGACAGCGCGAAGGCGTCGATCTCGCCGCTCTTCAGGAGGCTGAAGATTTCGTCATAGGTCTGGTAGCCCGTGACCTTCGCATTCTTCAGATGGGCAACCGCGCCGCGCATGGTGGTGGTGGCGTTGACGGCCGCGACCTTGATGCCCACCTGGTCGAGCGTGGCGAAATTGGTGACGTTCGAGCCTGATTTGACGATGTAGGTGGCATCCGCGACCTCGTAGATCGGACCGAACGTCATCCTGCTCTCGCGCTCGGGATCCTTGGGGAGCCAGGTGACGTCCCAAGCACCTTTTTCAAGAGTGCCTTTCGATGCGGCATCGGTGATCTGGCCGGAATTCTGGTGCACGACATATTCGACGGGCACGCCGAGCTGGGCGGCCATCTCCTTGCCGAGATCGACCGGAACGCCGGCATAGCCGGCTTCGGTTTTGGTGGACCAGAACGCGCCGCCCGCCGGGCTGATCGCGATCGCGACCCGCAGCCTGCCGGTCGGCGCGATCTCGTCCTTCAGGCCATCGGCTAGCGCGGGCATGGCAACCGCCGCGGCGAGAACGAGGCCGGCAAGGACCGATTTAAGCACCGACTGGAGAGGCGTGGGCATGTCATGATCTCCCGACCTTTTCTTCTTTTATTCTTCTCTTTTTTGTCCCGACCGCTTCGCGCGCCGTCGCTCAGCCTGTGACATAATTCTGGTCGATCGTGCGCGCGATGAAAAGCGGTTTGTGACGGCAAAGCTGCCAAAGGCCACAGCGCAGTCTGCGGTGCAAGGCCGACGACTGCCATGGCTATGGTGTTCCACGTCCGGGCATTTGTTGATAGCCTCCCGCCCCGACAGACAGCAACCGGGGGCCACCGAATGACCTGCGCGAATCCCGCATCTCCCGCACGAAGCAACGGAGCGTGGAGACATGTCGGGCGGGCACTGGCCGCCGCGATGGCCGTGGCCGCACTCACCGGCTGCGAGGACAAGAACAGTTTCGTCGCCCCGCCCCCGCCCAAGGTGGACGTGGCTACGCCCGTACAGCGCCCGGTGACGCGGTATGTCGAGGCCACCGGCAACACCGCGCCGGTCAAGAATGTCGATCTCGTCGCGCGCGTGCAGGGATTCCTGCAATCGATCGACTACCAGGACGGCGCGTTCGTCAAGCAGGGCACCCAGCTGTTCACGATCGAGCCCGAAACCTACAAGCTCAAGCTCGACCAGGCGCAGGCGGCCGAGGCCGGCGCGCAGGCCTCGCTCCGGCAGGCGGAAGCCGACTTCAAGCGGCAGAGCGATCTCGTGCAGCGGCAAGCGGTCTCGCAAGCGACTTTGGACAGCTCGACCTCGAACCGCGACAACGCACAGGCCAGCCTCCAGCAGGCCCAGGCCAACACCCGCCTCGCCGAAGTCAACTACGGCTACACCAAGGTGAGCGCACCATTCGACGGCGTCGTCAGCGCGCATATGGTCTCGATCGGCGAACTCGTCGGGGTCTCCTCGCCCACTCAACTCGCCTCCATCGTCGCGATGGATCCGATCTATGTGAACTTCACAGTCAACGAGCAGGACGTGCTGCGCATCCGTGCCGAGGCCGCCCGCCGGGGGCTCACCGCCGCCGACATGAAGCAATTCCCGATTCAAGTCGGTTTGCAGACCGAGGCAGGCTATCCGCATGAGGGCAAGCTCGACTATGTCGCCCCGACCCTCACCCAGTCGACCGGCACGCTCGCGGTGCGCGGTCTCGTGCCCAACGACAAGCGGGTGCTGCTGCCCGGCTATTTCGTCCGCGTCCGCGTGCCCTTCACCCAGGAGAAGGACGCCCTGCTCGTGCCCGACACCGCGCTCGGCAGCGACCAGGGCGGCCGCTATCTCCTCGTCGTCAACGGCGACAACGTCGTCGAGCAGCGCAAGGTGCAGATCGGCCCCGTCGACAACGGCCTGCGCGTGATCGAGAGCGGGTTGAAGCCGGACGACCGCGTGGTGACCGCAGGGCTGCTGCGGGTGATTCCGGGCCAGAAGATCGACCCTCAGATGACGAAGATCGAGCAGCCGCAGGCGTCTGCCAAGTAAGTAGGAGCGCCTGCCATGATCTCAAAATTCTTCATCGAGCGGCCGGTCCTCTCGAACGTCATCGCGCTGTTGATGATCCTGATCGGCGGCGTCGCGCTGTTCAACCTCGCGATCGCGCAATATCCCGACGTGGTGCCGCCGACGGTGCAGGTCACGACCCGCTATCCCGGCGCCAGCGCCAAGACCGTGATCGACACCGTGGCACTGCCGATCGAGCAGCAGGTCAACGGCGTCGAGGACATGCTCTATATGCAGTCCTACAGCGGCTCCGACGGCACCTATACGTTGACCGTGACGTTCAAGATCGGCACCGACCTCAACTTCGCGCAGGTGCTGGTGCAGAACCGCGTCTCCAGCGCGCTGTCGCAACTGCCCCAGTCCGTGCAGAACCAGGGCGTCACTGTCCAGAAGAAATCGACCTCGATCCTGCTATTCGTGACGCTGACCTCGCCCGACAAGACGTTCGACAGCCTTTATTTGAGCAACTACGCCACCATCAACCTCCGCGACGAACTCTCGCGCCTGCCTGGCGTCGGCAACGTCACCGTGTTCGGCGCCGGTCAGTATTCGATGCGGGTGTGGCTCGATCCGAACAAGCTGCAGGTCCGTGGCCTGGTGCCGCAGGACGTCATCCAGGCGATCCAGCAGCAGAGCCAGCAGGTCTCGGCCGGCCAGGTCGGTGCGCCGCCGACGCCGCCGGGCCAGGCGTTTCAGTACACCCTCAACGTCAACGGCAGGCTCGACGACGCCACCGAGTTTGAGAACATCATCGTCAAATCGGGCACCAGCGGCGACGTCACGCGGGTGCGCGACGTCGGCTGGGTCGAGCTCGGCGCGCAGACCTACAGCCAGATCTTCTCGCTAAACAAGCAGCCGGCCACCGGCATCGGCGTGTTCCAGTCGCCAGGCGCCAATGCACTCCAGGTCGAGCAGGCCGTCGAGAAGAAGATGGCGGAGCTTGCGAAGGCGTTCCCGCAGGGCATGAAGTACGACACGCCGTTCGACACCACCAAATTCGTGCAGGCCTCGGTGCACGAGGTCTACATGACGCTGATCGAGGCCGGCCTGCTGGTGCTGGTCGTGATCCTGGTGTTCCTGCAGGACTGGCGCGCGATGCTGGTGCCGGCCACCACGGTGCCGGTGACCATCATCGGCGCCTTCGCCGCCATGGCGGCGCTCGGCTTCACCATCAACATGTCGACGCTGTTCGCGATCGTCCTCGCGATCGGCATCGTCGTCGACGACGCCATCGTCGTGGTGGAAGGCGCGGCCCACAACATCGAGCAGGGCATGAACGGCCACGACGCCGCGATCAAAGCAATGGACCAGTTGTTCGCGCCGATCGTCGGCATCACGCTGGTGTTGATCTCGGTGTTTTTGCCGGCGTCGTTCCTCGCCGGGCTCACCGGCCGCATCTATTCGCAATTCGCGCTGGTGATCGCGGCGACCGCGCTTCTGTCCGCCATCAACGCGGCGACGCTGAAGCCGACGCAATGTGCGCTCTGGCTGCGGCCGACAGTGCCGCCCGAGCAGCGCAACTTCTTTTATCGCGGCTTCAACGCGGTCTATAACCGCGTCGAGCGCGGCTACATCCGACTGATCGGCGTGCTGTGCAGGAACAGCACGATCTCGGTCGCGATCGCACTGGTGCTGATCGTGATCGGCGGCTATGGCCTGTCCCGCGTGCCGACCGGCTTCCTGCCGATCGAGGACCAGGGCTATCTGATCGCCGCCGTGCAACTCCCTGACGGTGCCGCGCTGGAGCGGACCCAGAAGGTGCTCGACAGAGCGAGCGAGCTGATCAAGGACACGCCCGGAGTCCAGCAGGTCATCACCATCGCCGGCATCTCCGCGCTCGACAACAGCGCCACCCTTGCCAACGCCGGCGTCGCCTACATCATCCTGAAGGACTGGGACGCGCGCAAAGGACCGGGCGAGGATCTGCGCTCGCTGGTCTACGGGCTGAACGACAAGCTCGCGGTCATCATGGAGGCGCGCACGCTGGTGCTGCCGCCGCCGCCGATCCAGGGCATCGGCAACGCGGCCGGCTTCTCGATGCAGGTCGAGCTGCGCGACGGCAACAGCGATTTCGCCAAGCTCCAGGCCATCACGGGCGCGATGGTCAGCAATGGCCAGAGCCAGAGCGCGCTGCAGCGCGTGCAGTCCTCGTTCCGCTCCTCGGTGCCGCAATTCAACGTCGAGATCGACCGGATCAAGACCCAGACGCTGCACGTCACGACGGACCAGGTGTTCGCGGCGCTGTCGACCTATCTCGGCTCGTCCTATGTCAACCAGTTCAACAAGTTCGGCCGCGTGTTCCAGGTCTACACCCAAGCCGATCCCGCCTTCCGCGTCACCGAGCGCGATATCGCCAACATGATGGTGCGCAATTCGAACGGCGACATGATCCCGATCGGCACGGTCGCCACGATCACGCCGGCCACCGGCCCCTCGCTGATCAGCCTCTACAATCTCTATCCGTCCTCGACCGTGATCGGCCTGCCGGCGCAGGGCTATTCCTCCGGCCAGTCGCTGAAGCTGATGGAGGAGATCGCGGACAAGACGCTGCCGCCGGGCACCGGCTTCGAATGGACCGCGATGTCCTATCAGGAGAAGGCCGTCTCCAACCAGATCTACTGGGTGTTCGGGCTCGCCATGCTGCTGGTCTATCTCGTGCTCGCCGGCCAGTACGAGAGCTGGTACGCGCCGATCTCGGTGATCCTGGCGGTGCCGCTGTCGTTGCTCGGCCCCATGCTGATCCTCAATGCCCTGAAGATCGACAACAACCTCTATTGCCAGATCGGCCTGATCCTGCTGATTGCGCTGTCGGCCAAGAACGCCATCCTGATCGTCGAGGTCGGGCTCGAGCTGCACGGCCGCGACGGCAAGCCGGTGCTGGAATCCGCCATCGAAGCTGCGCGCGCCCGCTTCCGCCCGATCTTGATGACGTCGTTCGCCTTCATCCTCGGGGTGGTGCCGCTGGTGATCGCGACCGGCGCCGGCGCCAGCGCGCGCAAGTCGATCGGCATCACCGTGTTCTCGGGCATGCTGGCTTCGACCTGCCTTGCGGTGCTGTTCGTGCCGGCGTTCTTCGTGGTGGTGCAGCGCTTCGAGAACTGGCGTGCGTCGAAGAAGATTCCGAAGGCGGTGGCAGTGGCCGAGGTGAAGTCCTAGGCTTGCTCCGCAGCCACCTGCCGCGCCTCGCCGCTCGAGACCAGGAGCACCGAAACCTTTGCCTGCCTGAGCACGGCGTCGGCGACGCCGCCGAAGGAGAGGTGATCGGCCTGGATGCGGTCGACGCCCATCACCACGAGATCGACGTCGGTGGTCTCGATCTCGCGCAGGATCGCCGCTTCCGGCGCCCGATTCGCGCGCAAGGTCGTGGTGATGTCGACCTCGTAGCGGGCGGCGAGATCGCTGGCGTCCTTCAGGATGCCGGCCTCGTGGCTCAGACCCCGAGAGGCGCCGCGCTGCGCGCCCTTGTCCCGCGTCGTCGCGACATAGATCACCCGGAGCGAGCCTGATCCCGCCTGCGCCAGCGCGACCGCGACCTCGGCGCCGCGCTTGGAGACGCCGCTGCCGGAGACCGGAACGAGGATGTTGAGCGCCTCGGGCATCGGCTGCTTCAGGTGCTTGCCCTTGGCCGCCACGATCGCGAGCGGTCCTTCGAACTTCGCTGCGATGTCCTCGATCTTCCGATCGAAGCGATCCTTGGCGGCAGCAACCTTGTCGACGCCGATGACCAGGAGGTCGAAGCCCTTGCGCGCTTCGTCGGCGATGGACGCGCCGAGCTCCGCACGCCTTGCCCGGGTGACGACATCGACGCTGCCGGAATCGCCATCGCCATGGGCCGAGACGGTCTCGGCGGCCTTCTTCACCACCGCCTCGTGGCTTTCCGCCTCGCCGCTCTCCTTCTCCTGCTCCTTGGCGCGCTTGCCGACGTGCAGCACCGTGATCGGCAGACCGCGCATGCCGGCGATCAGGCCGGCAATGTGGGCGGCGAAGGTGGCGTTGACACTTTCGTCCACTGCCAGCAAAGGACGTTCGAGATTGGCGACGAAGCCGCGCCTCTCGAACTCTTCGCGCTCCAGGCGCTCCTGCTCCTCCTTGTTCATCGGCAGCTTCGCCAGCGCCGCGCGCAGCATCGGCGGCATCGCCATCGTGGTCACGATCGCCATGGTCACGATCATCGTGAACAGGTTCTGGCTGAGCACGCCGATCGAAAGACCGATGGTGGCGATGATCACCTCGGTCGAGCCGCGCGCGTTCATCCCGCTTGCGAGGGCCAGCGACTCCCGTGTGTTCAGCCCGCCCACGGTTCCGCCGACGAAGGCGCCGCCGAACTTGCCGACACTGGCGATCACGACCAGCAGGCCGGTGAGCATCAGCAGATGGGGATCGCGCAGCACCGTGAGGTCGGCGCTCAAGCCGGCCAGACCGAAGAACACCGGCATGAAGAAGCTGGATATCAACCCGCGCAGGCGCTCGTCGATCTGCCGCGTCAGGATCGGGGACTCGCCGACCAGAATGCCGGCGACAAAGGCGCCGAGCACGGTGTGAACGCCGATCAGATGCGTGATCAGCGCCATGGCGCACATCATCAGCAGGATCACCGTGATGACCGGCGCGGTGCTGACGAGATTGTCGTTGGCCCAGCGGATGAGCTGGAACGCGAGGCGGCGGCCGATGGTGAAGCTGATGGCGAGGAAGGCGAGCGTGCCGAGCACGGCTTTCGCCACCGAGGCGATATCCAGCGTGCCGTGCGACGCCAGGCTGAAGATGACGGCGATGATGATCCAGCCGATGGTGTCGTCGATGACGGCGGTGGCGACGATGATCTGGCCGACATTGCGGCGCATGAAGTTCATCTCGCGCACCACCACCGCGACGATCTTCACCGAGGAAATCGACAGCGCCGTGCCCATGAACAGCGACGCCACCAGGCGGGCTTGCGGATTCGGCAACAGCGTGTCCGGCAGGAACTCGCCGAGCGCGAAGCCGCAGGCGAAGGGCACGAGGATGCCGGCGATCGAGATCGCGATCGCGGCCTTGCCGACCTTCCTGACCAGCTTGAGGTCGGTCTCCATGCCGGTCAGCAGCAACAGCAGCAGGATGCCGAACTGGGCGATGCCGTCGATCATCGCTTTCTGCTCGGGCGTCTTGGGGAAGATCGCGTGCTGCGCGTCAGGCCAGACCCAACCGAACAGCGAGGGACCGAGCAGGATGCCGGCGAGCAATTCGCCGATCACCGAGGGCTGGCCGAGGCGCTGCATGATCTCGCCGAGACCGCGGCCGACCGCGATCAACAGCACGATTTGGGCCACCAGCAGGAATTCCGACGGACCGGCCGATTTGCCGCCCTCGGCACTGGCCGCAACTGTGGTGAGGACAAGCGCCGCGGGGACAAGGCCGACCGGTCGGAGCAGGCTCCACTGCATGCAAGAATTTTCCCCCTTCATCTGCCCCGGCGAGGTGCCGGGATGACGGGGATAGAACCCGCGGCAGGCAACCGGAGTTCCTTGAGTTCGCGGCCGGGTAAGGGGACAACACCAAAAAACGCGAAAACAACCCCATGCACAGTAGGGATGAGGTTGAAAAGACTGAAGAAAAATTTTGTCTCTGCGAAACTCAAATTTCGTCTTTGCCGAAAATCACTTGCTCCGTCGGGCAAAACACTGGCATGATGGCATCATCGGCAGACTAAGCGAGCCGCCGCCACATCCCCGTCATTGCGAGCGCAGCGACTTGTCCGCCGAAGCTTAGCGAAGGCGGAAGCAATCCAGAATCCCTCCCTGGAAAGATTCTGGATTGCTTCGTCGCTGCGCTCCTCGCAATGACGGCGTGGAAAGAGCTGATGTTACGCCCCCTCGTGCCCCGGACGCAGCGCAGCGCCACTTCGGCGGTGCGCTGCAGAGCCGGGGCCCATGCGGCACGGGAATTCGCAGCCTCTGGGTCCCGGCTCTGCGCCGCAACGCTCGCGCGTTGCAGCTTGTCCGGAACACGAGACTATTGCCCTCACACCGCGTGCGGTGTCCTGATCTCGCGCGGCAGAATGATCGCGGCTGCGATCGCGAGCAGGCAGAGTGCGGCGAAGGCATGCAGCATGGTGACGAAGCCGCCCTGCTCGTAGAGCCAGGCGACCAGGCCGACCGAGGCGCCGGCCGCGGTGAAGCCGATGAAGTAGCGCACGGCATAGGCGCGCGAGCGCCATTCCTCGCTGGTGTATTTGCCGACCATGGCGTCGTTGACCGTGACCTGCCCGAACGCGCCCATGACGATGCCGATCGAGACCAGGATCAGCGGCAGATTGGACAGGCTCGCGGCCAGATACAGGAACGGCGCCAGCATGAAGGACAGCGGCAGCGCCACGGTCTTCAGCGAATAGCGGTCGAGCAGCCGGCCGATCGTGTACTGCGTCATCGCACCGAACACGTAGACGCAGGCGGCGATGACGCCGAGCAGCGCCGGGCTCTTGGTGAGATCGGCAAGCCGCTCGGCGAACAGCTTTGGCAGCGCCACGGTGACGGCGTTGAACGTGGTGGAGATCGCGATCACCACGATCAGCAGCGACAGGATCACGCGCCACATGTCCTGCTTGGCGACCCGCGCCTGCGCTGCCGCCTGCTTCGAGCCCTTGCGGTCCTCGTGCACGACCATCATCGCAAAGGCGATACCGATCAGGATGGTGACGATGCCCGGGACGATGAAGGCGAAGCGCCAGCCGAGGTACTGGCCGATCACGCCTGTGACCAGCGCTGACGATGCGACCCCGAGATTGCCCCAGACGCCGTTGATGCCCATCTCGCGGCCGAGCCTGTCAGCGTAGGACACGATCATGGCGGTGCCGACGGGATGATAGATCGAGGCAAAAATGCCGATCGCGAACAGCGCCGCGCCAAGCTCAGCCTGCGTCTGCACGAAGCCGACCGAGATCATGGAGGCGCCGATGCCGACGAAAAAGATCAGCATCATGTGGCGACGGCTCCAGCGGTCGCCGAGCCAGCCGGTGAGCAGCGAGCCCGCGCCGAAGGCGACGAAGCCCGGCGTCGCATAAGGCAAGAGTTCCGAATAGGCCATGCCGAGCGCCGGCCCCATGATGATCACCGCGGCCGCGAAAATCAGCATCGCGTAATGGTCGATGAAATGGCCCGCGTTGACGAAACTGATCACCCGGCTGGGGCTGTTCATTCCGAATCCTCTCCTGCTCCGAAATGAGTTATATGTCGGGCGAGTGACGGGATGCCGCCAATGACTGTCGTCGAGACGCCAATCCTCCGGGCGGTCCGGAGCAATCATCGCTCGCCCGCGGGCGTGCATCTGGTCGCGCGCGACTACCCCAAGGGCATGCGGATCGATCCGCATATGCACCGCGAGGCACAGCTGATCTATGCCGCCAGGGGCACCATGCAGGTGACGACGCCCGGGGGGCGCTGGCTGGTGCCGCCGGACCGCGCGGTCTGGGTCCCCGCCGGGCTCCAGCACGCCATCGATCTGCTCGCCGACATCGAGATGCGCACGCTGTATTTCGACCTCGCCTGGCTGAAGCGCGAGCAGCGCCATGAGGGACTGACCAAGGAATTCGTGGTGCGGGTGTCGCCGCTGCTGAACCAGGCGATCCTCGCGCTGTTCGACGCGCGCAATACCGAGGAGCGGACCGATCTGCTGGTGCGCCTGGTGATGCTGGAACTGGTTCAGGCCGAGGATTCCGCAACCTTCGTGCCGCTGCCGCACGAGCCGCGCTGCCGGCGCGCGGCCATGATCGTGCTCGACGATCCCACCGCCCTGCACGACATCGGCACGCTGGCGCGCGAGGTCGGAACCTCCGCGCGCACGCTGTCGCGGCTGTTTTCGACCAAGACGCAGCTGAGCTTCAAGAGCTGGTGCCAGCGCGCAAGAATCGCGGCGGCGATCCAGCGGCTGTCGACCGATGCAAACGTGTCGGTGAAGCAGCTCGCGACCCAGCTCGGCTATGCCAGCGTGCCGGCGTTTTCGGCGGCGTTCCGCCAGGTGACGGGGCGGACGCCGACGGAGTTTGTCACACATTCGGTGTCATCGCCCGGCTTGACCGGGCGATCCAGTACTCTGGGACGGCGCGGCTAGAACCGAAAAGCTGCGGCGTACTGGATGCCCCGGTCAAGCCGGAGCATGACAGCTTTCTTTGGGTTTTCGAACCGCCCGCCCCCGCTAAACTTGCCAAAATCCCCCGCTTGATTGTGATCGGCTTCCGCCCAAATCCCGTGTAAGATTCCCGCACCGCACAAACCTGACACGAAAGCCCCGATGGCCAACGCTTTCTTCTCCGACCTGCTCACCACCATCTCCGAGCGTGGCCGCACTCTGCTTCGCCGCGGGGATTCTGCCGACACCAAGCAGGACGCCGATGGGCTCATCGAGCTCTGCGGCGCGCTGCTGTCGGGCCGGGGCGAAGCTTCGGGCACCGCCATGGCGCGTGAGGTGCTCGACATCTACCAGGACCTGGATGCGGCGGGACGTCGCGCCTTTTTCGAAGCACTGGTGCGCGATTTCGGCCCGGATCGGGAACGCCTGTCCAAGGCGATCGAGACATGGCGCGCCAAGCCGGCCGACGAGGATGCCAGCGCCTTGCACTTCGCCTCCGAGCCGCGCCGGCAGGAGCTGATCCGCCGCCTCAACCGCGCGCCCGGCGGCACCGGCGATCTCGTCAAGATGCGCGCCGACCTGCTCGACATGATGAACGGGCACGCCGATCTCGCCGCACTCGATCGCGACGTCTCGCATCTTCTCTCGTCATGGTTCAACAGGGGGTTTCTCGTGCTGCGCAGGATCGACTGGTCGACCCCGGCCAACATCCTCGAAAAGATCATCCGTTATGAAGCCGTACACGAGATCAGCGACTGGGACGATCTGCGCCGCCGCATCGATCCGGTCGACCGTCGCTGCTACGCCTTCTTCCATCCCGCGATGGTCGACGAGCCCCTGATCTTCGTCGAGGTGGCGCTGACGGAGACGATCCCCGGCGCGATCGCGCCGCTGCTCGCGGTCGATCGCCCCTCCGTCCCGATCGAGCGCGCCCGCACCGCCGTGTTCTACTCGATCTCCAACACCCAGCGCGGTCTCGGCGGCATCTCCTTCGGCAGCTTCCTGATCAAGCAGGTGGTGGAGGAGCTGCGCCGCGAATTGCCCAAGCTCGACAATTTCGTGACGCTGTCGCCGGTGCCGGGCTTCATGCCATGGGTGAAGCAGGACAAGGATTTGCCGCTGTCGGACGAGGACCGCGAGATCCTGAAGCGCCTCGACGATCCCAAATGGTTCGAGAACCCCGAGACCACGACACTGCTACGTGGCGTGATCGAACCCCTCGCGGCGCACTACTTCCTCAAGGCACGCACGCCGAAAGGCAAGCTGATCGATTCCGTCGCGCGCTTCCATCTCGGCAACGGCGCCCGCCTCGAGCGCATCAATTGGTTAGGCGATCTCTCGCCCAAGGGGGTGCGCGAGTCCGCCGGCGTGATGGTCAACTATCTCTACCGCCTCGACGACATCGAGAAGAACCACGAAGCCTACGCCAATGACGGCGAGGTCGTGGCCTCGAGCGCGGTGAAGAAGCTGCTGAAGGGCGAAGGGCGGCGGCTGCTGGACATGCGGCTGTCGTAGAGACATTCGGCTCACGGCACATCGTCAAGGCGAACCCAGCCGACGACGCTCTCTCCGCCGTCATTGCGAGGAGCTCTGCGACGAAGCAATCCAGACTGCCTCCGCGGAAAGATTCTGGATTGTTTCGCTGCGCTCGCAATGACGGAGATTGTGGCGACACCTCGCGCAATCCCAGCAATTCGCCCGCAGCAGGCGAAGCGCCCGTCGAAGCGCTCCCCTCTCGCCACCGTCATTGCGAGGAGCCCTTGCGACGAAGCAATCCAGACTGCTCCCGTGGAAATACTCTGGATTGCTTCGCTGCGCTCGCAATGACGGGGTGTGTGGTGACACCTGGTGCAATCAGATTAGCGTCTCGTACAAATCCATCCAATCCGGATTGACGCTCTCGATCAGCGCAAGCTTCTTTTCCCGGCTGCCGGCCTTGATCTGCTTCTCGCGTGTGATCGCGTCGGTCATCGTCGCATGCAGCTCGTACCAGACGAGAAGCTTGCAGCCATACTTTGACGAGAACCCCTTCACCAAGCCCTCGCGGTGCTCGAACGCGCGGCGCGGTGGATTGGACGTGACGCCTGTATAGATCGTCCCGTTGCGGCGATTGGCGAACATGTACACGCAAGGCTGCTTCATGATCGTGCTCATCTGAGGAGAGCTTTCATGATATCCAAGAGATGATTGCGAGACTTTCGCCGACATCGTCACTGCGAGGAGCTCGCGACAAAATTGCAAAGCAATTTGCGCTGATGCGACGAAGCAATCCAGACTGCCTCCGTGGAAACACTCTGGATTGCTTCGCTGCGCTCGCAATGACGGAGTGTGTGGCGCGGCCGTCGCGCCCCTCGCGTTGCGCTACTCCGCCAGCGCCTTCATCTCCTTGTAGAGATCCGACTTGCCTTCGAAGCCGATGCCTGACAGCTCCGGCATGGTGATGTGGCCGTTCTCGACGCGGACGCCGTCGGGGAAGCCGCCGTAGGGCTGGAACAGATCGGGATAGCTCTCGTTGCCGCCGAGGCCTAAGCCGGCTGCGATGTTGAGCGACATCTGGTGGCCGCCGTGGGGGATGCAGCGGCTCGGCGACCAGCCATGAGTTTTCAGCACCTCCAGCGTGCGCTGGTATTCGCACAGGCCGTAGGACAACGCGCAGTCGAATTGCAGCCAGTCGCGGTCGGGCCGCATGCCGCCGTAGCGGATCAAATTGCGGGCGTCCTGGTGGCTGAACAGGTTTTCGCCCGTTGCCATCGGTCCCGGATAGAATTCGGCGAGGGCTGCCTGCAGCGCGTAGTCGAGGGGGTCGCCGACTTCCTCGTACCAGAACAAGGGATAATCCCGCAGCATCTTGGCGTAGGCGATTCCGGTCTCGAGATCGAAGCGGCCGTTGGCGTCGACGGCGAGCTGCGCGTCCTTGCCGATCTCTTTCAGCACCGCCTCGATGCGGGCGCGGTCGTCCTCGATATCGGCGCCGCCGATCTTCATCTTCACGACGTTGTAGCCGCGATCGAGATAGCCGCGCATCTCGCCGCGCAGCATCGAGAGGTCCTTGCCCGGATAATAATAGCCGCCGGCGGCGTAGACGAACACGCGCGGATTGGCTTTGACGCCGTGACGCTCAGCCAGCAGGCGGAAAAGCGGTTTCCCTGCGATCTTCGCTACCGCATCCCACACCGCCATGTCGATGGTGCCGACCGCGACGGAGCGCTCGCCGTGGCCGCCCGGCTTCTCGTTGGTCATCATCGCACCCCAGACCTTGTCGGGGTCGAGATTGTCGCCGGCCGCATTCAGCAGCGATTTCGGATCGGCCTCCAGGATGCGCGAGGCAAAGCGCTCGCGGATCAGGCCGCCCTGCCCGTAGCGGCCGTTGGAGTTGAAGCCGTAGCCGACGACGCGCTTGCCGTCGCGCACGACGTCGGTGACGACGGCAACCAGGCTCGTCGTCATCTTGGTGAAATCGATATAGGCGTTGCGGATCGGCGAAGAGATCGGTTTCGTGATCTCGCGGACGTCGACGATGCGGACGGACATGGGGTTTGGCCTTTCACTTTCGTCATTGCGAACGAAGCTATCCGGCAGACCCTCACCCTGAGGAGCCTGCGAAGCAGGCGTCTCGAAGGGCGAGGCCACTGGCCGGGCCTTCATCCTTCGAGACGCGCGTTCCGCGCTCCTCAGGATGAGGGACTAAGAGTTGAGCTCACTCCTCGCAGTGCCAGTACTTACTTCTTATCCCTGAAATACGGCTCGACCGGGCCGTGCACCTTGATCGTCAGCGGGTTGCCGTGGCGGTCCTTGGCGTTGCCGGCGGTGACGCGGACCCAGCCTTCGCTGATGCAGTACTCCTCGACATTGGTCTTCTCGACGCCCTTGAAGCGGATGCCGACGTCGCGCGCCAAAATGTCCGCGTTGTAATAGGGGCTGCTCGGATCGACCGAGAGGCGGTCCGGAAATTCGTCGCTCATGATTGTCTCGCTCATAACAGGGTCTCGATTTGCTGCCGTAATCCTTCGGGCCGCGCGGTCGGCGCATAGCGCGAAACCACCTTGCCGGCGCGATCCACCAGGAATTTGGTGAAATTCCATTTGATGGAGGCGCCCAGCAGGCCGGATTGCTGGCGTTTCAGGTACTCATACAACGGATGCGCATTGCTGCCGTTGACGTCGATCTTCTCGAACAGGGGAAAGGTGACGTCGTAGTTGGTCGAGCAGAACGCCTGGATCTCGCTCGCCGGCCCAGGCTCCTGCGCACCGAACTGGTTGCAGGGAAAGCCGAGCACCGAGAAGCCGCGCGGATTGAGATCGCGATGCAGATCCTCCAGCCCGCGATATTGCGGCGTGAAGCCGCATTTGCTCGCGGTGTTGACGATCAGCAGCACCTGTCCCTCGAAGCGGCGCATGGGCACTTCTTCGCCGAGAAGCGAGTTGGCCTTGAAGTCGTAGATCACGGCCATCGCTAACCCACGGGATCGATCGGCGACGGCGGCACGCCGCCCGCCTCGATCGCCTCGCCTGCGAGCAGACAGAGATCCTCGCGATAGCGGCCGGACACGATGTGCACGCCGACCGGCGCCTTGCCGACGAGGCCGGTGGAGACCACGAGGCCCGGCAGGCCCATGAAGGGAGTGGCGATCTGCGGCAGTTGCGCTTCCCAGACCCGCTTAAAGGATTCCTCGTCCTTGCGGTCGAGATGATCCGGGAACGGCAGCTCGCCGGAGACCGGTGTCAGCAGCACGGCATAGGTCTCGAAGAACAGCATCCAGTCGCGGGTCAGCGTGGCGCGGCGGGTCAATGCCTTGGCGTAATTCGCCTGGTCCATCGGCGTGACCCTGGCGCGGTTGCCGCGCAGGCACGCCAGCGCACCGGGATCGCCCTCACGCTCGGCCATCTCGAGCTGCGCCTCATAGCCGTCGCCGAGCCAGAGCTTGATCTGCCACTCGACCGCTTCGCGCATCGGCGGCGTGTTCTCGATCACATCGACCGTCCAGCCCGCACGCTCCAGGCGCTTGCCGGCATCGGTCACGGCTGCCTTCACCTCCGGTGTGGTCGCAAGGCCGTCCGGATTGAGACACAGCGCGGCGCGCTTCGGCCGCGCGGGGCCTTCCAGCGGCGCGGGCACGAACCAGGGATCGCGGATGTCGCGGGCCGACATGGCCGCGAGCGAAATCCTGATGTCGTTGACGGTGCGCGCCAGCGGCCCCGACACCGCCATGATCTGCGGCCCGATCGGACGCTCCGGCAGGGCCGGATTGAAGGCGGGGATGCGGCCGAGCGTCGGGCGCAGGCCATGCACGCCGCAGGCATAGGCGGGATAGCGGATCGAGCCCGCAATGTCGGTGCCATGGGCGATATGGCCGATGCCGGCCGCGACCGCCGAACCGGCGCCGCCGGACGAGCCGCCCGGCGTGAGCGAGGCATCGCGGGGGTTCTTGGTGTCGCCATGGACCAGATTGGTGGTGAACCAGCGATAGGAGAAGGCCGGGCAATTGGTGCGCCCAAGCAGAACGGCGCCGGCTTTGCGGAAATTGGCGACCACCGGATTGTCCTCGCGCGCGATCAGGTCGCGCTGGAGCTTGAGGCCGTTGGTGGTGGCAAAGCCCTCCTGGTCGACATTGGCCTTGATGGTGACGGGCACGCCGGCGAGAGGGCCTGGGTCCTCGCCCCTGGCGATGGCGGCATCGACGGCGTCGGCCTGCTTGAGCACGTCCTCGGGCCGGTGGTCGATCACGGCGTTGAGCTGGGGATTGACGGCGTCGAGCCGGGCGAGGCCGGCCTGCGCGGCCTGCCTGGCGGAGACCTTTTTGGTTTTGACGAGGGTGGCGAGGTCGGCGGCCGACAGGCGCCAGAGATCTTGCATGGCTTGCTCCGTTTAACCGGCGTCTTTTAGCCCCGGGAACGCGGCAAAGCCATGCGGATTTCGCAGGGGCGAAGGGCGAGAGCCGGGTGACGCCTCATTCGCCGTCATTGCGAGCGAAGCGAAGCAATCCAGAGTGCCTCCGCGGAAGCAGTCTGGATTGCTTCGCCGCAAGGGCTCCTCGCAATGACGGGGAAAGAGCGGCGGACCTCTAATGCCGGGTGGCGGACTGGTCCGGGATGTCCAGCAATGCCTCGGTGAAGGGGAATTCGAGCACGATCTCGCCTTCGCGGTCGGTAACTTCGATCACGGCCTCAAGCAGGGCCGGCTGGGTGCCTTCCGATCTCAGCACCTCCAGAATCATCTGGCGGGCAACCTCCCAGGCACGGTCGGGATTGCGCAGATCCTCTCCCTCAGGATCCACGATCAGTTCGTTGCCGATACGGGTGTTGAAGAAATATCTGGGCATCACGAAGTTCCAGTTGGGTCGCCTGTACCGGATTGAAAGCTGCACTGCACTCACAACTGCTTTATCAGGACAGGGTTCGCGACCGAATGCGCCGAGCGCAGGGCCGCATCACCAGAAAGTACTGTTCCCCACGCTTTTTTCGCGGCGCAATATGCCCGTCCTCGGGAAAATTTCACTGGCGAACTTTTGTGCTCGCAGTAACTTAGCCTCGGGCGGATACGTCCGAAATCTCGAAAATGGAGAGCCGAAATGGCCTGGAAAGCCCCGAAGATCGTCGAAGTGCCCTGTGGCATGGAAATCAACATGTATGTGAGCGCTACCCGCAAGTAAGCGGTTGGTGAGTTCGCGTTCTGCGCAGGTGGATCTTTCGGTCACGATGCATGTCCGGAAGACAGGATTTGTGTTGGCGTGAGGTCCACCTCGCGACATTGCCTCCAGGAGACGGATCATGCTTCGCGTCGTCGTCCTGGGCGCCGCAGCCGGCGGCGGAGTGCCGCAATGGAATTGCGGCTGCGAGGGCTGCCGGACGGCCCGTGATAACGGCCAAGAGCTGCAACGGACCCAAGCCTCGGTCGCCTTCACTGGCGACGGCGAGCACTGGTTCTTGATCAACGCCTCCCCCGACCTCCGCCAGCAATTGAATGCGACGCCACAGCTGCATCCGAAGGCAGGCGCGCTGCGCCATACGCCGATCGCAGGCGTGATCCTGACCAACAGCGAAGTGGACGCGGTGGCAGGCCTGCTGTCGATGCGCGAGGGCTCGCCCTTCGCGGTCTATGCGCATGAGAAGGTGCTGGCGATCCTGAAGGCCAACAGCATCTTCAACGTGCTGAACGAGAAGAACGTGCAGCGCCTGCCGGTCGGCATCAACGAGCCGTTCGAGCCGCGGCTGCCGGACGGGGCGCGCTCAGGACTTGAGGTGCGGCCCTTCGCGGTCTCGGGCAAATCGGCCTGGTACCTGGAAGGCAAGGCGCATCCGGGCGGCGACACCGGCGAGGGCGATACGCTGGGGCTGAAGATCACCGACAAAGCGACCGGCAAATGCTTCTATTTCATCGCCGCCTGCGCCGAGGTCACCGACGCGCTCAAGGCCGAGATCGACGGCGCTTCGCTGGTGTTCTTCGACGGCACGGTGTGGCAGGACGACGAGATGATCAAGGCTGGGCTCGGCCACAAGACCGGCAAGAGCATGGGCCACGTCGCGATGTCCGGTGACCACGGCGCCATCGCGCGGCTTGCCGACCTCACACTCGACAGGAAGATATTTCTGCATATCAATAACTCGAACCCGGCACTGCTGCCCGCATCCCCCGAGCGCAAGGCCGCTGAAGCGGCGGGCTGGCAGATACCCGCTGACGGAACGGAGATCGTGCTGTGAATGCCGCGTCACTGACTGGAATGACCGCGCTCTCGATCGGCAAGGACATCAGGCTCACTAGCGCCGAGGAGCTGGAGGCGACGCTGCGCCATATCGGTGCGACGCGCTATCACAGCCTGCATCCGTTCCATAGACTGCTGCACGGCGGCAAGCTGAACAAGGGCCAGGTCCAGGCCTGGGCCCTGAACCGCTACTATTATCAGAGCACCATCCCGATCAAGGACGCGGTGGTGATCTCGCGCTTCCGCGACCGCGCCACGCGCGTGGAATGGCGCCACCGCATCGAGGACCATGACGGCGATATCGGCTCCGAAGGCGGGATCGAGCGCTGGCTGAAGCTGACCGACGGCCTCGGGCTGGACACGGCTTATGTGGAATCGACCGAGGGCATCCTGCCCGCGACGCGCTTCGCGGTCGAAGCCTATGTCCACTATTGCCGCGAGAAGTCGCCGCTGGAGGCAATCGCCTCCTCGCTCACCGAATTGTTCGCGCCGAACCTGCACGAGGAGCGCATTGCCGGCATGCTGGAGCACTATGACTTCGTCAATCCTGACACCATGAGCTACTTCAAGCGCCGCCTGGCACAGGCGCCGCGCGACGCCGGGTTTGCGCTCGACTATGTCAAGGCGCACGCCACCACGCCCGAGCAACGCGCGTCGGTCTGCAACGCGCTGATCTTCAAGACCAACGTGCTATGGGTGCAGCTCGACGCGCTCCAACACGCCTATGTCGAGGGCCACATTCCGCCGGGCGCGTTCGTGCCCCAAGAACACCAAAAAGCGAGCTGAGGAACAACCGATGGCCGGGCCGCGTCACATCAGCGTCAGCGAGACCAGCCGGCCGGTGCTGCCGCGGCACGCCAAGCTGAAATATGACGAGACGCGAAAAGTCTGGGTGATCCTGGCGCCCGAACGCGTGCTGGCGCCGGACGAGATCGCGGTCGAGGTCTTGCAGCTCTGCGACGGCGAGCGCAATGTCGGCGACATGTCCGACCAGCTCGCGGCAAAATACGCCGCGCCGCGAGAGGCGATCCTGGCCGACGTCATCGTCATGCTGCAGGATCTCGCCGACAAGGGCTTTCTCACGGAGGCCCGGGAGAAGACGTCATGAGCGATGTGCTCGGCAATCCCACCATTCCGCCCGACGCCAGTGACAGCCTCGCGGTGCTGGAGAAGAGCCGCTCGACGGCGGAGACGTTCGGCATTCCGCTCGCCGTGCTGCTCGAGATCACCCACCGCTGCCCGCTGCAATGTCCCTATTGCTCCAACCCGGTCGAGCTCGACCGCTCGGGCAAGGAGCTGACCACCGAGGAATGGAAGAAAGTCCTGAGCGAGCTCGCCGAGATCGGCGTGCTCCAGGTGCATTTCTCCGGCGGCGAACCGACCGCGCGCAAGGATCTGGTCGAACTGGTCAAGCATGCCAGCGACGTCGGCCTCTACACCAACCTCATCACCTCGGCCGTGCTGCTGACGCGCGAGCGGCTGAGCGAGCTGGCCGATGCCGGGCTCTGCCACGTGCAGATCAGCTTCCAGGGCGTTGAAGAAGCCCTCGCCGATCGCGTCGGCGGTTACAAAAACGGGCATCGCAAGAAGCTCGAAGTGGCAAAATGGACGCGCGATCTCGATTTGCCGCTCACCGTGAACGCGGTGATGCACCGGCAGAACCTGCACCAGCTGCCTGATATCATCCAGATGTCGATCGATCTCGACGCCGACCGGCTCGAGGTCGCCAATGTCCAATATTACGGCTGGGCGCTGAGGAACCGCGCCGCGCTGATGCCGACGGTGGCGCAGCTCGACGAGTGCACCCGTATCGTCGAGGACGCGCGCGAGCGGCTGAAGGGCCGGCTGACGATCGACTATGTCGTGCCCGATTACTACGCGCTGCGGCCGAAGAAGTGCATGGGCGGCTGGGGCCGGCAGTTCTTCAACATTTCGCCGGCCGGCAAGGTGCTGCCCTGCCACGCCGCCGAGAGCATCACCGGGCTGGACTTCGAATCCGTGCGCTCCAACCATTCGATCGCATGGATCTGGCAGAACTCGGAGGCCTTCAACCGCTATCGCGGCACCGGCTGGATGAAGGAACCGTGCAAGAGTTGCGAATTCCGCGAGATCGATTTCGGCGGCTGCCGCTGCCAGGCCTTTGCGCTGACCGGTGACGCCGCCAACACCGATCCGGCCTGTGCGCTGTCGCCGCTGCACGAGACCATCTTCAAGCAGGCCGAGCGCGAGGCCGAGGGCGACACCAACCGCTTCATCTACCGCAATTTCGCCGGCGGCACTCTGGAATCCGGGAACGATGCCTGACGCCGACGCGGCCAGCTCAGTCAAGCGCACCGATCCCTTTGCGCCGCTGACCTCCGAAACGCTCGACGTCGGCGACGGCCACGAGCTCTATGTCGAGAGCGTCGGCCGCACCGACGGAATCCCCGCGGTCTACCTGCATGGCGGCCCCGGCAGCGGCTGCCAGCCCGACCACCGCCGGCTGTTTGATCCCGACCGTTTCCATACCGTGCTGTTCGACCAGCGCGGCTGCGGCCGCAGCCGGCCGAAGGGATCGCGCCAGCACAACACCACGCAGCATCTGATCGCGGACATGGAAAAAATCCGCGAGAAATTCGGGGTCGCGCGCTGGATGGTGGTCGGCGGATCCTGGGGCGCGACGCTGGCGCTGGCTTATGCGCAGGCGCATCCCGAGCGCGTTTCCGGGATTGCGCTCCGCGCGACGTTTCTCGGCACGCGTGCTGAAGTCGAGATCGCCTTCACCTCGCGCCTGTCGCAATTCTACCCCGCGCTCTACGAGGATTTTCTGAGCGTGCTGCCGCTCGAGGAGCGCGCGCGGCCGGTGGAAGCCTATTATCGCCGCATCCTCGATCCCGATCCGGCCGTGCATGGCCCGGCCTCGCGCGCCTGGTACGATACCGAGCGCGCCTTGTCCGAGCACAAGGCGGCAAAGACCCGGCTGGACCTGGCGTCGCTGAACGTCTGGCGCACATTGCCGGCGACACCGTTCATGGAGGCGCATTATTTCATTCACGACAGCTTCATGACGGAGAACCAGTTGTTGCGGAACGCCGGCAAGCTCGACGGCATTCCCGGCATCATCGTCCAAGGCCGCTACGATCTGTTGTGCCCTCCCGAGACATCCGAGCGGCTAGCGAAAGCGTGGCCGGGTTCCGAGATTCGCATCGTGGAAGAAGCCGGCCATTCGCTCTATGATACCGGCGTGCGAGACGCGGTCATGAAGTCGATCGCGGATATCGCTTCGAAGATTTCTCGATAGCGGGACAACAAGAAAATGCCACTCGCTGGAAAAAGCATGCTGCTGACGTCGATGAATATCGACGTTTCAGATGAAGCCGATTTCAATCGATGGTACGATCGCGAGCATCTGGAAGAGCGCGTTGCGATCGAGGGTTTTCTGGAGGCGCGGCGCTATGTCGCGCACGCTGCCAATCCCAAATACCTCTCGCTGTATTCGACCGCGACGCTCGACGTGCTCGACAGTCCCGCCTACCGGGCGCGGCTCGCCAATCAGACCGAATGGTCGCGGCGCAGCATGGCGCATTTCAAGGACATGCTGCGCGTGGTCGCCCGCATCACGATCAGCAACGGCACCGGCCGAGGCGCGGCGCTCGGCCTCGTGCGGCTGCGGCCGACGCCGGACAATGCGGCCGCGTGGCGTGACGCACTGCAAGAACGGCTGGCGCCTGAAAAACACGACGGCATCATCTCCATGCATCTGCTCGAAAGCGAGCCGGAATTGTCGGGCGCGACCGCGGACATTCCGGCAGTGCGCAACGAAGGCGCACGCGACTGGTTCGTGCTGATCGACGGCACGCATGTCGGCGCGGTCTCGGCCGTGATCGCCGCGCGCTTCACCGGCCCTGCCGCCTCGCCATTCCCGCTTCCCGTGTCGGTCGGCACCTACAGCCTGATGTGGGACCTCGCGAAGAGCGACATCGCGCGCAACTAAGACGCATCGCAATATGTTGCACCGCCGCATACTGCGCGCGGCAATTAATGATGTGCGCGCTGGGCTCCCATGAAAGCCGGTGATCACCCAAATTTGCCGTTGTACTTCGGAGCGGTTCTAATAAGCTAACCCAATGACGTCATTCAGAAACCAGATCGCCGCGCGTTAGCGTTCGCCAAGCTCAAGAAAAGGCCGCCGGGTCTTTGAGCCTGCGCGGACAGGGTAGGAATGAAACCGACCGACATTGCGGCCCCCGACTACTTTCACAAAGTGGTCGATTGCCAATGGGCCTGTCCTGCGCACACCCCCGTTCCCGAATACATCCGACTGATCGCTCAAGGCCGCTACAGCGACGCCTATATGATCAACTGGAAATCGAACGTGTTTCCCGGAATTCTGGGACGCACCTGCGATCGTCCATGCGAGCCGGCGTGCCGCCGCGGACGCGTCGAGGAGACCCCGGTCGCGATCTGCCGCCTGAAGCGCGTCGCCGCCGACTTCAAGGACGACATCACCCAACGCCTGCCGCGGCCCTCGGCCAAGAACGGCAAGCGCGTCGCCTTCGTCGGTGGCGGTCCCGCTTCGCTGACGGTTGCGCGCGATCTCGCACCGCTCGGCTATCACTGCACGGTGTTCGACGGCGATCCACGAGCCGGCGGCATGATGCGCTCGCAGATCCCGAAATTTCGCCTGCCGGATTCAGTCATCGACGAGGAGACCGGCTACATCCTGGGTCTCGGCGTTGACTTCAAGGGCGGCCACCGCATCGAAAGCATGAAGGCGCTGCTCGCGGAGAAGTATGACGCGATCTTCGTCGGCTCCGGCGCACCGCGCGGACGCGAGCTCGACATCCCCGGACGCAAGGAAGCAGCCGCCAACGTCCATATCGGCATCGACTGGCTGTCCTCGGTCTCGTTCGGCCATACCGACAAGATCGGCAAGCGCGTCATCGTGCTCGGCGGCGGCAACACCGCGATGGATTGCTGCCGCACCGCGCGTCGCCTCGGCGGCGAAGAGGTGAAGGTCGTCGTGCGCTCCGGCTTCGAGGAAATGAAGGCCTCGCCCTGGGAGAAGGAAGACGCGCTCCACGAAGACATCCCGATCCTCAACTTCCTCGTGCCCACAGCCTTCGTCCACGACAACGGCAAGCTCACCGGCATCACCTTCCAGAAGGTGAAGGCCGAATACGACGCCAAGGGCCGCCGCAACCTCGTGCCCTCGGGCGAGCCGGACCAAACCATCGAATGCGACGACGTGCTGGTCGCGGTCGGCCAGGAGAACGCCTTTCCCTGGATCGAGCAGGACTGCGGGATCAAGTTCGACAAATGGCACATGCCCAAGGTCGATCCGCAAACCTTCGTCTCGACCAACCCGAAAGTATTCTTCGGCGGCGACGCCGCGTTCGGGCCGAAGAATATCATCTGGGCGGTGGCGCAGGGCCATGATGCCGCGCTGTCGATCCACAAGATGCTCTCGGGCGAGGACGTCACCGAGCGTCCATTGCCGGAGGTGCACATCTCCTCGCAGAAGATGGGCATCCACGAATGGAGCTATGACAACGACATCTCCAACGACAAGCGCTACAAGGTGCCGCATCGCGACAAGGTGATCGCGCTGAAGGACATCCGCACGGAGGTCGAGCTCGGCTACGACGTCAAGCTGGCGCTGGGCGAGGCCGAGCGCTGCCTGAACTGCGACGTCCAGACCGTGTTCTCGACCTCGCTCTGCATCGAGTGCGACGCCTGCGTCGACATCTGTCCGATGGACTGCATCACCTTTACCGACAATGGCGAGGAAGGCGATCTCCGTCAGCGCCTGAAAGCGCCCTCGCTGCATCCGGACCAGGATCTCTATGTCTCGAGCGACCTCAAGACCGGGCGCGTGATGATCAAGGACGAGGATGTCTGCCTGCATTGCGGGCTGTGTGCCGAGCGCTGTCCCACCGGCGCCTGGGACATGCAGAAATATTTGATCGAGATGACTCACGCAGGTTCAGCATGTCCGACAAAAAGCCGATCAGCAGCGTAAACGACTTCGTCGTCCGCTTCGCCAACGTCAACGGATCGGGCTCGGCCAGCGCCAACGAGATGTTTGCGCGCGCGATTCTGCGCCATGGCGTTCCGGTGAGCCCTCGTAACATCTTCCCCTCCAACATCCAGGGCCTGCCGACCTGGTACGAGGTGCGGGTGACCGAACAGGGCCATCTCGGCGCCCGCGGCGGCGTCGACATGATGGTGGCGATGAACCCGCAGACCTGGGACAAGGACGTCGCCGGCATCGAGCCCGGCGGCTATCTGTTCTACGATTCCACCAAGCCGATGCCGTCGACCAAATTCCGCGACGACATCACCGTGATCGGGGTCCCCCTGACCGCGATCACCAACTCGACCTATACCGATCCGCGCCAGCGCCAGCTGTTCAAGAACATCATCTATCTCGGGGCGCTCTCGGCGCTGCTCGACATGGATCCGAAGCTGATCGAGCAGCTGATCGGCGAGCAGTACAAGGGCAAGGAGAAGCTGCTCTCGTCCAACGTCCACGCGCTGCATCTCGGCCGCGACTGGGCGCTGCAAAACCTGAAATGTCCGACCGGGCTGCGGGTGAAGAAGTCCGACAAGGTCGGCGACCGCATCTTCATCGAGGGCAACAGCGCCGCCGCGCTCGGCGCCGTCTATGGCGGCGCCACGGTGTGCGCCTGGTATCCGATCACGCCGTCCTCGTCCGTGGCCGAGGCTTTCACCGCCCACTGCAAGAAGTACCGGCACGATCCGGAAACCGGCAAGGCGAAATACGCCATCGTGCAGGGCGAGGACGAGCTCGCTTCGATCGGCATCGTGATCGGCGCCTCCTGGAACGGCGCGCGCGCCTTCACCGCAACCTCCGGCCCCGGCATCTCGCTGATGACCGAGTTCATCGGCCTGTCATATTTCGCCGAAATCCCGGCCGTGATCATGAACATCCAGCGCGCCGGTCCCTCGACCGGCATGCCGACCCGGACCCAGCAATGCGACATCATCGCCTGCGCCTATGCTTCGCATGGCGACACCAAGCATGTGCTGCTGTTCCCTGAGGATCCCGCCGAGGCGTTCGAGTTCGCGGCCGCGGCCTTCGATCTCGCCGAGCGGCTCCAGACCACCATCTTCCTGATGCTCGACCTCGACATCGGCATGAACCACCGGCTCTGCCGTCCCTTGAAGTGGGACGACGCCAAGCAATATGACCGCGGCAAGGTGATGACTTCGGAGATGCTGGAGGAAGGCCGCGACTTCGGCCGCTATCTCGACGTCGACGGCGACGGCATTCCCTACCGAACCTATCCCGGCACGCATCCGACCAAGGGCTCATATTTTACCCGCGGCACGTCGCGCGACCGCTATGCGCGTTACTCCGAAGAAGGCTCGGTCTACGCCGACAACATGCAGCGGCTGATGCGCAAGTTCGAGACCGCGCAGGATTTGGTGCCGCGGCCGCTTCAGGCTAATGCGGAACGGCCGACCAAATACGGCGTGATCTATTTCGGTTCGACTACGCCGGCGATGGACGAGGCGATCGGATTGTTGGAGGCACGAGGCCATCAGCTCGATCGCCTGCGCATCCGCGCCTTCCCGTTCCACTCCAGCGTGGCGAGCTTCCTCGCGGAGCACGATTTCGTCTACGTGGTCGAGCAGAACCGCGACAGCCAGCTGCGCCAGCTCATCGTCAACGAAAACGGCATCGACCCGGTGCGGCTGGTGCCGATCGTGCACTACGACGGCTCGCCGATCACCGCCCGCTTCATCGCAAAAGCCATCGGCGACCACCAGGATCACCTCAAGGTGACCCCGCTCCGCAAGGCCGTGTCATGACCTACATTGCAAAGCCGAAATTCCACCATCCCGGGCTGAAGAAGAACGAGCTCGGCTACACCCATCGCGACTACGAAGGCAAGATCTCGACGCTGTGCGCCGGCTGTGGCCATGACTCGATCACGGCCTCGATCATCGAGGCCTGCTATGAGCTTTCGATCGAGCCGCACCGGGTTGCGAAGATCTCGGGCATCGGCTGCTCGTCGAAGACGCCGGACTACTTCCTCGGCAATTCGCACGGCTTCAACTCCGTGCACGGCCGCATGCCCAGCGTCCTGACCGGCGCCAATCTCGCCAATCGCGACCTGATCTATCTCGGTGTCTCCGGCGACGGCGATTCCGCCTCGATCGGCTTCGGCCAGTTCGCCCATTCGATCCGGCGCGGGGTGAACATGACCTATATCGTCGAGAACAACGGCGTCTACGGCCTGACCAAGGGCCAGTTCTCGGCGACCGCCGACCGCGGCTCGAAGTCCAAGAAGGGCGTCACCAACACCGACAACGCCATCGACCTCGTCGCCATCGCGCTGCAGTTGGGGGCGACTTTCGTCGCGCGCTCGTTCTCCGGCGACAAGACCCAGCTCGTGCCGCTGATCGCGGCCGCGATCCGCCACAAGGGCGCGTCGTTCATCGACGTCATCAGCCCCTGCATCGCCTTCAACAATCACGCCGGCTCGACCAAGAGCTTCGACTATGTTCGCGAGCACAATGACGCGGTGAACCGGCTCGACGTGCTGGTCGGCCGCGATCCGATTGCGGTGGATTACGCACCGGGCACGGTGCAAATGGTCGAGCAGCATGACGGCAGCAGGATCGCGCTGCGCAAGATCGATGCCGACTACGATCCGCACGACCGGCTCGGCGCCCAGACCTTCCTGCAAAAGCACGCCGCAAAGGGACAGATCGTCACGGGGCTGCTCTACGTCGATCCCGACGCGGAAGATCTGCACGAGCATCTCAACACGGTCGAGACGCCGCTCAACACGCTGGAAGCGGACACGCTCTGCCCGGGCTCGGCGATGCTGGACAAGTTCAACGCCAGCCTGCGGTGATCGCTACCGCGCCGCAGCCGGCTGCCGGACGCGTATGGTGATCTTCTCCGACACGATGGGCGGCTCGAACGGATAGTGCTTGGCATCGCCCAGCACGAGTTGGAGCGTATGCGTCCCGGGCGGAAGCTCGAGAAGCGTTTCGGTCTGCCCTGCCCCGAAATGCAGATGCGACTTGTCCTGCAGGATCGGCTCCTTGGGATCGATGGGGTCGTTGACGTCGATCAGCAAATGATGATGACCGGCGTTCTGATACTCGTCGCCGGCATGGGTCACTCCCATGTTGCGCAAGCCGAACCGGACCCAGAATCCGCCGCGGACCTTCTGCCCGTCATGCGGGGTGATGAAATAGAGCTTGGCGTCCTTGGGCGCTGCCTTGCCCTGCGAAAAGGCCCCCCCCGGGAGCAATGCGAGCGCCGCCGCCAGCGCGACGCAACGAAGGATCTGCATCAAACCAACTCCTCCACTTAAGGGCTGAGCGCCACGCGGAATCCGTGCGTCGGATAACGAACGTTGGTGTCGTAGCCATCGCGGTTGGACGGCCGCACATATCTCGAATCGTTCTTCCAGGAGCCCGAGCGCAGGACATGAGCGCTGCAGTCCCCGCTGCTCCATGCCGAGCCGTCGCCGGGCGCGCCCTGATAGGTCTTGTGCCAGCAGTCCTCGACCCATTGATCGACACCGCCGCCCATGTCGTGGAGCCCGAACGGATTAGGCCTGAAGCTGCCGACCTTCGCCGGCTGCTCGGCCGCGAGATCACCGCAATCCTTGCAACCGGCCATGCCCGGCTGCAGCTTGTCGCCCCACCAATATTTGGTCTGCGTTCCGCCCCGCGCGGCATATTCCCATTCGGCTTCGCTCGGAAGCCGATAAGTCTTCTTCGTCGCCTGAGCGAGATAGGCCGCATATTGCTGCGCGTCGGTCCAGCTCGCATTGCTGACCGGCGCATCGTCCTTGCCGATCGCCGTGAAGCCGCACGCCTTTGCAGCAGCGCACTCGTTCCATTCCTGCACGGTTACCGGATATTTTCCGATCGAGAACGGCTTGACCGTCACCTGATGGACAGGACGCTCGGTCGGGTCGTCATTGCTTCCCATCGCAAAGCTGCCGCCGCGAATGGCGACCATCTCGGGTTCGCGGACGGGAATGGCCGATTGACTTGCCGATTGACTCGGCGCGGGAGCGGGCGACGGAGATGACGAAGCCGACGAGGGAGAAGGCTGCGGCGTCTGCGGCGCTGCTTCGCGCGACGGAGGCTGCG
Source organism: Bradyrhizobium sp. JR4.3 (assembly GCF_040547695.1). Lineage (NCBI taxonomy): Bacteria > Pseudomonadati > Pseudomonadota > Alphaproteobacteria > Hyphomicrobiales > Nitrobacteraceae > Bradyrhizobium > Bradyrhizobium sp. JR4.3. Next base: position 105,501 of record NZ_JBEPQF010000017.1, read on the forward strand.
GGCTCGGTGATGCGGCAGGCGAAGCGGTGGGAGAAGCGGTGGGCCCGGTGGCCTGCTCGCTCACCCTGCCCGGTGTCTGAGCCAGCAGATACCACAGCACACCGGCGGCAATCACCGACAGCGTGATACCCAGGAGAAAGATCAGAGTATTCTCGCGCCGCCCCCGCGTCCTGCCGACCGCGTCTGCATCCGGCAGCACTTTATAGACGCGCACGGGATCGGTGATGTTCTTGACCTTACGGTCCCCGAGCGACTCGTAACCGCACACGACCTTGTGCTTGATCTGCTCGTAGATCGCGCCGGAGATAAAGACCTGGCCTGGCTCGGCGATGCCCTCGATGCGCGTGGCGATGTTGACGCCGTCGCCGTAGACGTCGTCCGGCTCCACGATGACATCACCGAGATTGACGCCAATCCGGTACTCGATCCGGGTGTCCTTCGGAAGCGAGGCGTTGCGGCCGATGAGATTCTGCTGGATGACGATGCTGCATCGGACGGCCTCGACCGGACTGTCGAAAATCGCGATGAAGCCATCGCCCGTCGTCTTCACCAGACTTCCATTGTGCTCGACGATGCTGGGCTGGATGAGATCCCGCTCGATCCGCTTGACGCGGACGTGCGTGCCCTCCTCGTCGGCCTGCATCAGGCGGCTGTAGGAAGCGATGTCACCGACAATGATGGCCGCGAGGCGACGAGGCATAGGGCCGTGCGAAGGCGGCTCGTCATTCCCGGATCTGAAGTTGCGAATTTCGCCCATTGCGGGGACTCCACAAACTTACAAAGGCAGACCCCAACCTACGACTGCCAAAGGCGATCGTCTGTGAAGGCTATCACATCGACGAAATCGGGCAATGTCCGTGGGGATCGCAGGAGTCGATTTCCGAAAGGCGAAGGCGTTACATCGAATGAACCTTTATGACCCCACCGATGACTAACGCCCCGCGTGGAACTAATCACCTCGCTCCGCCCTGCGATGCTCGTGTCATTGATGTGCGAACCATGAACGCGTCGCACCGGGTTCGCGTCTAAAGTACAGCTCAGTTGCTGCACGCGAGGCCATCATGAAGTTTTTTCTCGTTGCTGCCGTCTTCCTCGCCGCCTTCGCCGGCGCGGCCCACGCCGAGGAGGCCGACGATATCCGTGAGGCCAGCAAGGCCGAAGCCGAGACCTTCAACGCGCGCATGTATGCCGGCGCACCCGCCAATAAGGCCTATGCCTGCTTCGTGCGGCGCTACGATGCCGAGCACCTGGCGCGTCATCCGAAGCAGAAGGTCGCCGCGATGAAGCTGCTGATCTCGGCGGAGATGGACACCGAAGACAAGCAGCTCCACAATTCCTTCCGCCTCGGTTTTAAGTATCGTCACCGCTCGGGCGACTTCGATTCCAGCGGCTCCTGTCATCACACCGTGTTCACCAAGGACGGCACCGAAATCCGCCTCGGCTGCGGCGTCGACTGCGAGGGCGGCGGCATCGGCGTCGCGCTCGCAAACGACGACAAATCGGCGATCGTGCGGCTGGCGCGGGTCAGGGTTTGGCAGAACAACAAGCCGGATGAGGATGCCGAACTGTCACTGGTCGCCGGCGCCGACGACGGGATTTTCCGCCTGGATCGAACGGACAATAAGGAATGCGCCTCGCTCGTGACCGACCGCAAGGAACTCGCCGCGCTCCGCCACAAATGATATGCGTCCGGCGCAATCGAGGGAGATCGTCATGAACCGCCGGAACATGTTGTGGAGCGCCGTCTCAGGCCTGGGCGCGGCGCTTGGCGCCTCCAGCGCAAAGGCCGCGACGGACGCCGGCACGGGCAACAAGCTGAAGGTGGTCTATCATCTGAGCGATGCCGAGAAGGTCAATTTCGTCCTCGGCAACATCCAGAACCACATCGAGGGCGTCGGCGGCCCCGAGCATGTGACGATCGCGCTGGTGATCCACGGGCCGGCGCTGAAGGCGTTTCACTCGGCGCAGGCCAACCCTGACATCAGCAAGCGCGTCGGCGATTTCTCCAAGGATGGCGTCGAGCTTGCCGCCTGCGGCAACACGATGAAGGCGCAGAACGTCACCCTCGCGGATCTCTTGCCGGGCTTCGTCAGCGCGGAGAAGGGCGGCGTGGTCCGTTTGGCCGAGCTCCAGTCGCAGGGTTATCTCTATCTGCGGCCGTAGGGGCGCGGGAGGCGCCGCTACATTGTCCGTCATTGCGAGCGCAGCGAAGCAATCCAGTCCCTCCACGGAGGCAGACTGGATTGCTTCGTCGCAAGGGCTCCTCGCAATGACGGCGGAGCGGGTTGCGCGAGCGAGGACCACACGCTCGCAACGCGCTTGACTTACCCATAACCATGCGGTTATGAATATACCCATAACTTACAGGTTATGGATTACATGCCCGCCGCCGCTCACGACCTTCTGTTCAGGACGCTCGCCGACCCCACCCGTCGGGCGATCTTCGAGCGATTGTGCCGCGAGGGCGAACAGACGGTCGGGGCCCTGACGGCACTGTCGGGCGTGTCCCAGCCGGCGGTCTCAAAACATCTCGGTGCGCTGAAGCAGGCTGGCCTGGTGCGCGACCGGCATCAAGGGCGGCAGACGCATTACAGCGCACAGCCCGGCGCGCTCAATCCGCTGATCGACTGGACCAGCCAGATGGCCGGGTTCTGGCAGAACCGGCTCGATGCGCTCGACGATCTCCTAACGAGGATGGACCAATGAACGAATCCGCGACCGAAATCCGATCTGTCGTCGTCGAGCGCGAATTTGCCTTTCCAGCAGAGCGGATCTGGCGCGCGCTGACGCAGCCACATCTGATCGAGGAATGGCTGATGAAGAACGACTTCAAGCCGAGCGTGGGCCATCGCTTCAACCTTCGCGGCGAGTGGGGCGGCGTGCTGGACTGCGAGGTCCTCACCATCGAGCCGCAGAAGACGCTCGCCTACACCTGGAATTTCTCGCATGACGACGCGGCGTTCGATCTCAAGAGCGTCGTGACCTTCACGCTGACGCCGGCGGGCGCGGGCACGCATCTGCGCGTCGAGCAAGCGGGCTTCAGCCCGACGCAGAAGCAGGCTTTTGGCGGCGCGCATGCCGGCTGGAAGCAGTTTCTCGCCAAGTTGGACGAACTGCTGGCAAGGGCAGACTAGCTCGGCCGCCGGCCTTCATTCGATCATCTCAAGAGGAGGTTTCATTGACCGGAAATATGTGGATTCGGCAGATCCATCGCTGGCTGTCGATCGCTTTCACGCTTGCCGTCATCGCCAACATCGTCGCCCTGACGCTGCAAGTCCAGGCGACGTGGATCGGCTTGCTCGCCTTCGTCCCATTGATCCCGTTGCTTGCGACCGGGCTCTACATGTTCGCGCTGCCATATCTCGGCCGCGGCCGCGGCGCCCGACAAGAGGCGTGAGCATGAAGAAGGCCGTGACCGCGAAAACCAGCAGCGCGATGAAGACGAATGGCGCTTCGCCATCCAGGATGATCGACGGCAGGATCAAGGAGCTCGGCGACTGGCGCGGCGACATGCTCGGGCGAATCCGCGGCCTGATCAAGGAGGCCGACCCTGATGTCGTCGAGGAATGGAAGTGGCGCGGCGTTCCGGTGTGGGAGCACGACGGCATCATCTGCACCGGCGAGACCTACAAGGCCGTGGTGAAGATGACCTTTGCCAAGGGCGCCGCGCTGGACGATCCCGCCGGCCTGTTCAACTCGAGCCTCGACGGCAACGTGCGCCGCGCGATCGATATTCGCGAAGGCGACAAGATCAACGAGAAGGCGTTGAAGGCGCTGATCCGCGCGGCAGTGGAGCTGAATGCGTCGAAAGCCAAGAAGAAGCCGGCGAAGAAGCGATCGACTTAGAGCACGATTGATTCACGTTGATCGCTTTAGCAGCCGCGGACTGGCTGCAACCTCTCCCGCTTGCGGGAGAGGTCGGCGCGTAGCCGGGTGAGGGCTCTATCCTCTGGGGGAATCCCGCTGCGGAGACACCCTCTCCCCACCCCTCCAAGCGGGGGAGGGAGCGCACCTCCCTGGCAGAAGCCACAAGGCTAATCTCGTCGCGCTCCGGAAGCTGCCCCGCCCTCAGGCCACCGCGGAGATCGGGCGCGGGCTCACGACGTATTCGCGCAGCACCTTGTCGTTGGAATCGACCTCGATCAGTGCGACGTCGTAGGTCCAGAGATCGGCCAGATGCTGGAGCACGCGCTTGGCGTCGGTCTCGTTGAGCTGCGCGCCCTTGATGACATGGTGATGCAGGATCAGCCGCCGGTCGCCGGAGAGATCGACGTCGACCACCTCGATATTCGCGTCGATGTAGCCGACATCGTGCTGCCGTGCCAGCTCGCGCCGGACGCGGCGGAAGCCGCGCTCGTCGTGAATGGCGTCGACCCGGATGCCGGCGCGCTCCTCGGGATCGTCATGCAGGTGGAACATGCGGAGATGCCGCATCAGCTTCGGACTCAGGAATTGGGCGATGAAACTCTCGTCGCGGTAGTTGGCCCACACGTCGCGCAGCACGCCCATCACGTCGTTCTTGCCGGCGATGTCCGGGAACCACTCGCGGTCCTCGTCTTCCGGCCTGGTGACGATGCGCTCGATGTCCTGCATCATGGCGAAGCCGAGCGCATAGGGATTGAAGCCGGAAAAGCGCTGGTCGTCGAATTCGGGCTGGAACACGACGTTGGTGTGCGACTGCAGGAATTCGAGAAAATTGCCGTCGCTGATGCGGCCCTGCTGATGCAGCTTGGTCATGATGCGATAGTGGACGTAGGTCGCCGTCCCCTCGTTCATCACCTTGGTCTGGCTCTGCGGATAAAAATACTGCGCGATGTGGCGGACGATGCGCAACAGCTCGCGCTGCCATGGCGCCAGCCGGGGCGCGCTCTTCTCGAGGAAGTACAGCAGGTTTTCCTGCGGCAGGCCGAGCAGCTTGCGGCGCCGTTCGACGCTGAGCGCGGACCGGGTCTTGCTCTTTCCCGCCGGCACGGTGCGCCAGAGGTCGTTGAAGACCTCCTCCTCATGCTGGCGGCGGCGCCCTGCCCGCTTCTCTTCGGCGCGGAGATCGAGCTTCTTCTTGCCGGGATAGCGGTCGATCCCATGCGACATCAGCGCATGCGCGGCATCGAGGGTGCGCTCGACCTCGACGCGGCCGTAGCGATCCTCGCATTGCATGACGTAGTTCTTGGCGAAATCCAGATAGTCCAGGATGCCGTCGGCGTCGGTCCACTGCTTGAAAAGATAGTTGTTCTTGAAGAAGTGGTTGTGGCCGAAGGCGGCGTGCGCGATCACCAGGGTCTGCATCGTCGCCGTGTTCTCCTCCATCAGGTAGGAGATGCAAGGCGAGGAGTTGATCACGATCTCATAGGCAAGTCCCATCAGGCCCTTGCGGTATGAGGCCTCGTGATACGCAAAGTGCTTTCCGAATGACCAGTGCTTGTAGAACAGCGGCATGCCGACCGACGAATAGGCGTCCAGCATCTGCTCGGCGGTGATGACTTCGATCTGGTTCGGATAGACGTCGAGCCCGAGATCTTTCGTCGCCACCTCCTCGCAGGCATCCGTGATGCGCTGCAAGGTGTGAAAATCCCAATCGGCGCCTTCGAACAAGCGTTCTGTCATGGAGCGGCTTTCTCCTGGGCAGTGTCGCGGCGCTGAAACAGATCGTGGAACACCGGAAAAATCTCGCTGCGCTCGCTGACCTTGCGCATCGAGAGCGGTGCGCCGCTGTTGCGCAGGCGCTCGTAGAGAGTCCAGAGCGAGGAGTCGGACAGATCGAAAGCGCTGCCGCCGGACTCGCCGACCTCGAGATAGGCAAAGAACTGGCAGACCGGCAGGATCTTGTCGGTCAGCAGCATGCCCGCGAGCTCGCCGTCGGAATAGGAATTGTCGCCGTCGGAGGCTTGGGCGGCGTAGATATTCCAGTCCGACGGGCTGAAGCGTTCGCGCACGATCTCGTGCATCGCCTGCAGCGCGCTGGAGACCAGCGTGCCGCCGGAAGCCGGGCCGTAGAAGAAGGTCTGCTCGTCCACCTCCTCGGCGCGATCGGTGTGGCGGATGAAGACGATGTCGACATGCTTGTAGCGGCGCTTCAGGAACACGTAGAGCAGCATGTAGAAGCGCTTGGCGAGATCCTTCATGTGCTCGGACATCGAGCCCGACACGTCCATCAGGCAGAACATCACGGCCTGGGCAACGGGCTTGGGCACCGTCTCGAAGCGGCGGTAGCGGATATCGAGCGGATCGATGAAGGGAATGCGCTTGGACTTCGCCTTCAGTTTTTCGAGCTGGGCCATCAGCACCAGACGCTCGTCCTCGTCCGCGCAGGCGGCGATGGCGGCTTCCAGCTCTTCGATCTCCTCCTTGCTGGGACGCTTGAGCGCGATACGGCGCGCCAGTGCGCGCCGAACCGTCCGGCTCACCGAGATGTTGGATGGCGAGCCCGACGTGGTGTAGCCGGCGCGCTGGATGCCCTCGCTCTCGGTGTGCGCGATCTTGCGCTTGGCAAGGTCGGGCAATTCGAGATCGTCGAGAAAGAGATCGACGAATTCGTCGCGGCTGAGCACGAAACGGAAGGCGTCCTCGCTGTCGCCTTCGCCCGGTCCGGAATCCTTGGCGCTGCCCTGGCCCGAGCGCTGGAGGTAGTCGCCCTCGATGAACTTCTTGTTCCCGGGCAACACCATGTCGCGCGTTCCGCCGTCGCGGCGGAAACGCGGCTCATGCATGCCGTCGAGCGGAATGGTGACCTCGCCACCCTCCAGGACGTCCTTGATGTCGCGTTCCTGCGAGGTCTTCTTGACGGCGCCCTGCACCAGGGATTTGGCCCGACGCAAGAACCGCTGCCGGTTCTCGAGACTCTTGCCGCCTGGATTCAGGCGCCTGTCAATAATGTGAATCGGCACTTTTCCATCCGCCTCAACCGGCCTGCTTCACGCGCATGTACCATTCGACGAGCCGGCGAACCTGACGCTCGGTGTAGCCGCGCTCCACCATGCGTGCGACGAACTCGCCGTGCTTCTTCTCCGTCTCGCCGTCCTTCTTCGACCCGAAGGAGATGACCGGAAGCAGGTCCTCGACCTGGGAGAATATCCGCTTTTCGATCACATCGCGAATCTTCTCGTAGGAGATCCAGGTCGGATTCTTGCCGCCGTTCTGGGCGCGCGACCGTAACGAGAATTTGACCACCTCGTTGCGGAAATCCTTCGGATTGGCGATGCCCGCCGGCTTCTCGATCTTGGTCAGCTCCTGGTTCAAAAGCTCGCGATCCAACAGCTGGCCGGTGTCGGCGTCCTTGAAATCCTGGTCCTCGATCCAGGCATCGGCGTAGTCGACGTAGCGGTCGAACAGGTTCTGGCCGTAATCCGAGTAGGATTCGAGATAAGCCTTCTGGATCTCGTTGCCGATGAACTCGGCATAACGCGGTGCAAGGTCCGCCTTGATGAATTCGAGGTAGCGCTTCTCGACTTCCTCGGGCAGCTGCTCGCGCTTGATCGATTGCTCCAGCGCGTACATCAGATGCACGGCGTCGGCGGCGACTTCCTGCGGATCGTGGTTGAAGGTCGCAGCCAGGATCTTGAAGGCAAAGCGGGTGGAAACACCGTCCATGCCCTCGTCGACACCGGCGGCATCGCGATATTCCTGGACGCTGCGCGCCTTCGGATCGGTCTCCTTCAGGCTCTCGCCGTCGTAGACCCTCATCTTGGCGTAGGTCGTGGAATTTTCGTGCTTGCGCAGGCGCGACATCACCGAGAACCGCGCCAGCGTTTCCAGCGTCGCGGGCGCGCAAGGCGCGGCCGCGAGCTCGGAGCCCTGGATCAGCTTCTCGTAGATCTTCTGCTCCTCCGTGATCCGCAGGCAGTACGGCACCTTGATCACGCAGATGCGGTCGATGAAGGCCTCGTTGTTCTTGTTGGCCTTGAAGCTCGACCACTCGGCTTCGTTGGAGTGCGCGAGGATGACGCCGGTGAACGGAATCGCGCCGATGTTCTCGGTGCCGATGTAGTTGCCTTCCTGCGTCGCGGTGAGCAGCGGATGCAGCATCTTGATCGGCGCCTTGAACATCTCGACGAACTCGAGCACGCCCTGGTTGGCGCGGTTGAGGCCGCCGGAATAGCTGTAAGCGTCGGGATCGTTCTGCGCATAGGTTTCGAGCTTGCGGATGTCGACCTTGCCGACCAGCGAGGAGATGTCCTGGTTGTTCTCGTCACCCGGCTCGGTCTTGGCGATCCCGATCTGGCGCAGCCGCGACGGCTGGATTTTTGCGACCCGAAACTGGGAAATGTCGCCGCCGAAGGCTTCCAGCCGCTTGTAGCACCACGGGCTCATCAGGCCGGTGAGACGGCGGCGTGGAATGCCGTATTTCTCTTCCAGCATCGGGCCGAGCTGATCCGGATCGAACAGGCTGAGCGGACTTTCGAACACGGGCGAGAGCTCGTCGCCAGCCTTGAGCACGTAGATCGGATGCACTTCCATCAGCGACTTCAGCCGCTCGGCGAGCGAGGATTTGCCGCCGCCGACCGGACCGAGCAGATACAGGATCTGCTTGCGCTCTTCGAGGCCCTGCGCCGCGTGACGGAAGAAACCGACGATGCGCTCGATGGTTTCTTCCATGCCGTAGAAGCCGGCGAAGGCCGGATAGGTGCGGATCGTGCGGTTCAAAAAAATACGGCCAAGGCGTGGGTCCTTGGCCGTGTCAATCGTCTGGGGCTCACCGATCGCTGCTAGCAGTCGTTCGGCCGCGTTCGCGTATTTCATGGGATCGCTTCGACACGATTCCAGATATTCCGCCATCGACATGTCGTGTTGGCTTCTCGCCTCGAACGACTTAGCGAAAGCGTTGAATAGAGAATCGTTGTACATGATCCCTCTCCGCGTGAGTTCCGCTACACAATTGAACGAAAGCAGCGACCGGACCGTTCCTTAGCGCCACTCTCGAATCAGCGTGAGCACATGACGATCATTCGACACCCGGGCGCCTTCTCGGCGCAACGCACAACGTAGGCACAGGGTGAGTTACGAACAGGCACCTGCCTGATATTTGAGCGAATCTTTGTCTATATTGGCTCATTTCCAGAAAATGTCACTCGCTCGCAACATCCGGGCGTTACCGGGGATGCGTTCGTCCGGCCCCGCATCATAGCGGTCTGCGAACGGCGATCTTATGACGCTTGTGCGGCGAAGCCTTGCGTGCCGCGTTCATCTTCCTGCTGCAATGCGGTGCGCGGACCGCCGGCGGCGTGATAGTCGCGGCAAGCGCGCAGCAGTGTATCAAAATCGGTCGCCAGGCCCTCCGACCGGATGACGATGCGATCGTCCCTCACGGAGCGGGCCAAGCCGCGGATGCTGCAGAGCTGCCGCTGCAAGGCCGGCGTCGGCGTCAGCACGATCACCTTGCGCCCGCGGCGTTCTTCAGCCGAAATCTCCGCGATCGAGTCCCACAGCAGAAATTCATTGCCGATGCGGAGATCGCGGATGCCATAGGGGGTGACGATCACCACCGATCCCCGCTCGGCGGGGAGCATCCAGATCAGCCGACCGGTCATCACGGCGAACACCACCACGCCGGCAGAGCCGACCGTCGCGTCGTAATCGCCAAAAGCGCTCGACCAGCCCAAGGCGAGCGTTGCGCTGAGCAGCGTCATGGCGAAGCCCGCTACGACCAGCAGCCGCGTTTGGGTCGTACACGGACCGATTTCGAGATCGTGGGACGCATCGACGCATCCGGTCGACGTGACCGACTGGGGGCTGTCTGTGACAGCGAGCGCCAGACGGTCATGATGTGCTTGCATGCTTTGCCCCAGCATGGCCATTCGCGACCGAGCCACGATGCATCAGCCGGACCGGAATCCGCTGATGAGTACTCCGCGCAGCCGCTAGCGGCGAGGCGAGACAGCTGGCGTTACACAACAAGGGCCCGACCGATTCCTCACGGCCAACGACCTTTTTACGCAACTCGGCTCCCTTTACGCGGATCGCCATGATCGCGACGGAGTTACACTGGAGGATATGACGCCCATACCCTTGATTGGTTCCCTCAAGGAAGCATGTAAGCTAGAGGATAGCGCGTCAGGACCGGCGCGGAAACCCCTCGCCCGCAGGCTTGGAGATAAATTAGCATCATGAATCCCGTCAAAGAACTGGAAAAGCACGGACAAGCCGTCTGGCTGGACTTCCTGGCCCGCGGCTTCATCGCCAAGGGCGACCTGAAGCGGCTGATCGACACCGACGGCGTCAAGGGCGTCACCTCCAACCCCTCGATCTTCGAGAAAGCGATCGGCAGCTCGGACGAGTACGACGCGCCGATCGGCAAGGCGTTGAAGCGCGGCGATCGGTCGGTCGCCGACCTGTTCGAGGCCGTCGCGGTCGAGGACATCCAGAACGCCGCCAACGTGCTGCGCCCGGTCTACGACCGCCTCAAGGGTGGCGACGGCTATGTCAGCCTTGAAGTCTCGCCCTATCTGGCGATGGACACCGCCGGCACGGTCACCGAGGCGCGGCGGCTCTGGAAGGACGTCAACCGCAAGAACCTGATGGTGAAGGTGCCGGCAACGCCGGAGGGCCTGCCGGCGATCGAGACCCTGATCGGCGACGGCATCAGCATTAACATCACGCTGCTGTTCTCCAGGGACGTCTATCTGCAGGTTGCCGAGGCCTATCTCGCCGGTCTGGAGACATACGTCGCAGGTGGCGGCGACCCCTCGCACGTGGCGAGCGTGGCGAGCTTCTTCGTCAGCCGCATCGACTCGGTGGTCGACAAGCAGCTCGACGAGAAGATCGCTCGCGCCAACGATCCGTCCGAGAAGGAGCGGCTGGCCGCGCTGAAGGGCAAGGTCGCGATCGCCAATGCCAAGGTCGCCTATCAGGATTACAAGCGCCTGTTCTCGGGTCCCCGCTGGGACAAGCTCGCCGCCAAGGGCGCCAAGCCGCAGCGCATGCTGTGGGCGTCGACCGGCACCAAGAACAAGGACTACAGCGACGTCCTCTATGTCGAGGAGCTGATCGGCCCCGACACCATCAACACCGTGCCGCCGGCGACGCTCGACGCATTCCGTGACCACGGCAAGCCGCGCGACAGCCTTGAAGAAAACCTCGACGACGCCTGCCGCGTGCTGGAAGAGCTGGAGCGCTCCGGCGTCTCGCTCGATGCCATCACAGAGGAGCTCGTCAAGGACGGCGTCAAGCAGTTCGCCGACGCCGCCGACAAGCTCTATGGTGCGGTCGCCCACAAGCGCGCCACCGTGCTCGGGCCCGCGATCGACCGCCAGCTGCTCTCGCTCGGCGACGGTCTCGGCAAGGCCGTGGCCAAGAGCACCGAGGAATGGCGCGCGTCGGCCAAGATCCGTAGGCTGTGGCAGCGCGACAAATCGGTCTGGACCGGCACTGACGAGGACAAATGGCTCGGCTGGCTCGACAGCGCCGCCAAGGCCGATGTTGCCGACTATGAGGACTATGCCAGTCGCGTGAAAGGCCAGAAATTCTCCGACGCCGTCGTGCTCGGCATGGGCGGATCAAGCCTCGGGCCGGAGGTGCTGGCCGAGACCTTTGGCAAGAAACCCGGGTTCCCGAAGCTGCACGTGCTGGATTCCACCGATCCGGCGCAGGTGCGGGCGATGGAGGCCAGGATCGACATCGCCAACACCGTTTTCATCGTCTCAAGCAAGTCCGGCGGCACCACCGAACCGAATGCGATGAAGGATTATTTCCACGAGCGCGTCACGCAGGCGGTCGGGCCGAAGGTCAAGACCGGCCATCGCTTCATTGCGGTCACCGATCCCGGATCGTCGCTGGAGAAGGCGGCGAAGACGCTGAGCTATGCGCGCGTCTTCCACGGCGAGCCCTCCATCGGCGGACGCTATTCGGTGCTCTCGCCGTTTGGCCTGGTGCCGGCGGCAACCGCGGGCATCGATATCAAGACCTTCGTCAAGCATGCGCTGGCGATGGCCCGCTCCTGCGGACCGGACGTGCCGCCGGCCGAGAACCCCGGCGTGCAGCTCGGCCTTGCCATGGGCCATGCAGCGCTCGAAGGCCGCGACAAGGTGACGATCCTGTCGTCGAAGAGGATCGCCGATTTCGGCGCCTGGGCTGAGCAGCTCATCGCGGAATCGACCGGCAAGGATGGCAAGGGTCTGATCCCGATCGACGGCGAGCCGCTGGGCGAGCCCGCAGTCTACGGCAATGACCGGCTCTTCATCGACATCCGTATCGAGGGCGAAGCGGACGCCGCCCATGACTCGCAGCTTGCTGCGATCGAAGCGGCCGGTCATCCCGTCGTGCGCATCGTGATGAAGTCGATCGATCATCTCGGCCAGGAGTTCTTCCGCTTCGAGATGGCAACGGCGGTGGCGGGCAGCATCCTCGGCATCAACCCGTTCGACCAGCCGGACGTGGAAGCGGCCAAGATCAAGACCCGAGAGCTCACCGCGTCGTTCGAAAAGACCGGCGCGCTGCCGGCCGAGCAGCCGGTGGTCAGCACCGCCGAGGCCGATCTCTACACCGACGAGGCCAATGCCGCGGCCCTGCGCGCCGCCGGCGCCAACGGCGACCTCACCTCATGGCTGAAGGCGCATCTGTCGCGCTCCAACCATGGCGATTATGTCGCCCTGCTCGGCTACATCGCGCGCGACAAGGCGACGATCGACGCACTCCAGACCATGCGGCTCGAAGTGCGCGAGAAGCGACATGTCGCAACCTGCGCCGAGTTCGGACCGCGTTTCCTGCACTCGACAGGACAGGCCTACAAGGGCGGCCCCGACAGCGGCGTGTTCCTCCAGATCACCGCCGACGATGCCAGGGACCTGCCGGTGCCGGGCCAGAAGGCCAGCTTCGGCGTCATCAAGGCCGCGCAGGCGCGCGGCGACTTCGACGTGCTCACCGAGCGCGGCCGGCGCGCGCTGCGGGTCCACCTGAAGGGCGGGCTCAAGAAGGGTCTCGCGGCGCTCAATGCCGCGCTCAACGACGCACTGAACTAAGGGAATTCCTCAAATGCAACTCGGCATGATCGGCCTCGGCCGGATGGGCGGCAACATCGTTCGCCGCCTGATGCGCCACGGCCATTCGACCGTGGTCTACGACAAGGACGCCAAGGCCGTCGCCGGCCTTGCCGCAGACGGCGCGGTCGGCTCGGCGACGCTCGAAGAGTTCATTGCGAAACTGGAGCGGCCGCGCGCGGCGTGGGTGATGCTGCCGGCCGGCCACATCACCGAGACCACGATCGACACGATCGCGGGCGCGATGCAGGAAGGCGACGTCATCATCGACGGCGGCAACACGTTCTGGCAGGACGACGTCCGCCGCGGCAAGGCGCTGAAGCAGCGCGGCATCCACTATGTCGACGTCGGCACCTCCGGCGGCGTCTGGGGCCTCGACCGCGGCTATTGCATGATGATCGGCGGCGAGAAACAGGTGGTCGATCGGCTCGATCCGATCTTCGCCGCGCTCGCGCCCGGCGCCGGCGACATTTCGCGCACGGAGGGACGTGAGGGCCGCGATCCCCGCATCGAGCAGGGCTACATCCATGCCGGCCCCGTCGGCGCCGGGCATTTCGTCAAGATGATCCACAACGGTATCGAATACGGCCTGATGCAGGCCTATGCCGAAGGTTTTGACATCCTCAAGAACGCCAACATCGAGGCCTTGCCGGCGGATCATCGTTACGATTTCGATCTCGCCGATATCGCCGAAGTGTGGCGGCGTGGCAGCGTGATCCCGTCCTGGCTGCTCGATCTCACCTCGACGGCGCTCGCCGACAGCCCGGCGTTGACGGAATATTCCGGTTTCGTCGACGATTCCGGCGAAGGACGCTGGACTGTGAACGCGGCGATCGACGAGGCCGTGCCGGCCGAAGTCCTGACCGCGGCGCTGTTCGCACGTTTCCGTTCCCGCAAGGAACACACCTTCGCCGAGAAAATTCTCTCAGCGATGCGAGCCGGCTTCGGCGGCCACAAGGAGCCGAAGCAGCCGGCTGCTTCGAAGCCGAAATAGCAATTAGCAGAGCGAAGGCCAATAGTTCGTGACAAAAGACCCGCAAGCCAAGCGCAAGCCGGAAAATTGCGCCTTCGTCATCTTTGGTGTCACCGGCGACCTCACCCATCGGCTGGTGATGCCATCGCTCTACAATCTGGCGGCCGAGCATCTGTTACCGGAAAAGTTCTGCGTGGTCGGCGTCGCCCGCCGGGGCCAGTCGGACGACGAGCTGCGCGACAGCCTGTTGAAGGGCTTGCGCCAGTTCGCGACCCGGCCGGTGGATGACGACATTGCCAAGAAGCTGCTGGAATGCGTGACCTTCGTCGAAGCCGACGCAAAGGATCCGCCATCCTTTGATCGCCTGCGCGAGCATCTGGATTCCCTGGAATGCGCGCAGGACACCGGCGGCAACCGGCTGTTCTACCTGGCGACCCCGCCGGCCGCGTTCGCGCCGACCGCGCGCGAGCTCGGCCGCACCGGCATGATGAAGGAGAACGGCGCGTGGCGGCGGCTGGTGATCGAAAAGCCGTTCGGCACCGACCTCGCCTCCGCGCGCGCGCTGAATGGCGAGCTGCTGAAGATCATGGACGAGCACCAGATCTACCGGATCGATCACTATCTCGGCAAGGAGACGGTGCAGAACATCCTGGTGCTGCGCTTTGCCAACGGCATGTTCGAGCCGATCTGGAATCGCAACCATATCGACCACATCCAGATCACGGTGGAGGAAAAGCTCGGCGTCGGCCATCGCGGCGGCTTCTACGATGCCACCGGCGCGCTGCGCGACATGGTGCCGAACCATCTGTTTCAGCTGATGTCGCTGGTCGCGATGGAGCCGCCGGCGCGTTTCGACGCCCATTCCGTGCGCTCCGAGAAGGCCGAGATTCTGACCTCGATTCAGCGCCCGAGCGAAGAAGAAGCGCTGAAGAGCTCGGTGCGCGCCCAATATCTGTCGGGGCGCATCGGCGACGATGAGATCCCGGACTATCGCAAGACCGAGGACGTCAAACCCGGCAGCACCACCGAGACCTATGTCGCGCTGAAACTGATGATCGACAATTGGCGCTGGGCCGGCGTGCCGTTCTATTTGCGGACCGGCAAGGCGCTCGGCCACAAGCGCACCGAGGTCGCGATCAAGTTCAAGCAGGCGCCGCTGTCGATGTTCTCAGGCACGGCTGTCGATCGCCTCTCCCAGAACTTCCTCACGATCGGCATCGCACCGACGGAGACCATCGAGCTCCAGTTCAACGCCAAGATCCCGGGGCCGAGCGTCACTATCGACGGCGTCGAGATGAAGTTTCGCTATGGCGACTATTTCCGGGCCGATCCCTCGACCGGCTACGAGACGCTGATCTACGACTGCATGATCGGCGACAACATCCTGTTCCAGCGCGCCGACGGCATCGAAGCCGGGTGGCAGGCGGTGCAGCCGTTCCTGGACGCCTGGAAGAACGCGGGCAGCAACGGCATCGAGACCTATCAAGCCGGCAGCGACGGCCCCGCCTGCGCCGATGAATTGCTCCGCCGCGACGGCCGAAGCTGGCGTAAGTTTTCGTGACGGCGATGGCCGGACAGCCGAAGCTGATCGTCGCGGCCGACGCCGAGGCTCTCGCCCGGGCCGCGGCCGAACGGGTGATGGCGCGAATCGCGGCCAATCCCGGGCGCATCGCGATCTGCCTGACCGGCGGCTCCAGCCCGAAGAAGCTCTACCAGCTGCTGGGCAGCGAGGCCTGGCGCGAAAAAATCCCGTGGGAGCGCGTGCACTGGTTCATCGGTGACGAGCGCTTCGTGCCCGAAAGCGATCCCCTCAACAACATGGCGGTCGCGCGCGCGACCTTTCTCGATCGCAACGCGCCCTCCGGCCATGTTCACCCGATCCCGACGACGGCTGACACCCCCGATCAGAGCGCCGAGGCCTATGCGCGCGAGCTGCAGGCTTTCTACGGCGCGGAAAGCCTGGATCCGGCACGGCCGCTGTTCGACATGGTTTTGATGGGCGCAGGCCCGGACGGCCACACCGCTTCGCTGTTCCCGGGTTATCCTGCGATCGAGGAGACGAGACGCTGGGTGGTCGGCGTCCCCAAGGCCAATGTTGCCCCCTTCGTGCCGCGGGTCTCGCTCACCCTGCCCGCGCTGGCGTCCTGCCGCGAAATGCTGTTCGAGATTGCGGGGCACGACAAGCAGCCGATCTTGACGCGCCTCCTCAATGGCGAGACTCTGCCGGCTGTACGCGCGCGCTCGAATGGCGAGACCGTCTGGCTGGTCGACCAAGCCGCGCTTCCGGGGGGAATTCGTGACGGGCGTTGAAGCACCTTGTGCATTGATCGTGATGGGCGTGTCGGGTTCGGGCAAGAGTACGGTTGCAAAAGCGCTGGGCGAGCGCCTCGGCTGGCGATTCGAGGACGGAGACAGCTTTCATCCCGCCAGCAATGTCGAGAAGATGCGGGCCGGCCATCCCCTCACCGACGAGGACCGCTGGCCCTGGCTCAACGCCATTGCCGACGAGATCGCGCGGGTCTGTGACAAGGGCGAGCACGTGATCATCGCCTGCTCGGCGCTAAAGCATACTTATCGGGACGTGCTGCTGCGCGGACGCGACGACGTCCGCTTCATATTCCTGCGGGGCACGAAGGAGCTGATCGCCGCTCGCCTTGCGCAACGCAAGGGGCATTTCATGCCGCCCGGCCTGCTGACGAGCCAGTTCAACACGCTGGAGCCGCCCGAGGCTGGCGAGCACGTGATCACCGTCTCGATCGACGAATCCGTGGAAGCGATCGTGGACGGCGCGGTGCGACAGCTGAAACTGGGCGGCGCGAAACGCTGAGGCCAAACACCCAAGGGATTGTCATGACAAAAATCTCGCTCGTCGTCTCCGACGTCGACGGTACGCTGCTGACGAAGGACAAGACGCTGACCGACCGCGCGAGGTCCGCGGTGCAGCGTCTGCACCAGGCCGGCATCGGTTTCACGATTACGTCGAGCCGGCCCGCGATCGGCATGCGCTTCCTGATCGAACCGCTGGCGCTCTGGCTGCCGGTCGGCCCGTTCAATGGCTCCTCGATCGTCGATCCCGAGATGAATCCGGTCGAGCAGCATTTGATTCCGGCGAGCGCCGCCGAGCGGTCCCTGCAAATCCTCCGGGACTTCGGCGCCGACATCTGGCTGTTCACCACCGACAAATGGCTGATCGACAAGCCTGATGGCCAATACGTCGCTCACGAGCAGCACACCATCCGCTCCGATCCCACCATCGTCACGGACTTTTCACCGTATCTCGCGAGCGCCTGCAAGATCGTCGGCGCCAGCGCCGATGCGGCCGGCCTCGAAGCATGCGAGAAGGTAATGCAGCAGGCGCTCGGCAGCGAGGCCACTGCTGTGCGTTCGCAAACCTATTACCTCGACATCACCCCGCCCGGTTTCGACAAGGGCACATTCGTGCAAGCCATGGCCAAGCGCCTCGGCATTTCAACAGACGCGGTCGCCACCATCGGCGACATGCAGAACGACCTCGCGATGTTCCGCGTCAGCGGCACCTCGATCGCGATGGGCAATGCGGCCGACAACGTCAAGGACCAGGCCACCCACGTCACCGCGTCCAACGAGCAGGACGGCTTTGCGGAGGCGATGGAGATGATCTTGAAGCGGAACGGGAGCGGGTGAGACCCGACGGGACGAGACTCGACTGGCGCCGCAATGGAAGTGCGTTCCCTCCCCCCTTGTGGGCGGGGAATCGCATATGGCGTTGTTGGAGGTCTGAGCGCGCGCCTCGTCCTTCGAGACGACCGCTTCGCGGTCTCCTCAGGATGAGGCTAAGCGGCATCGGTGCGCGTTGAAACTGCTGTCGCACATTCGGTCCTCATCCTGAGGGCCCGCCAACGGCGGGCGTCTCGAAGGATGGCCACAGAGAAATTGCCCCACATTCGATTGCCCCCTCCCCCATCCGGGGGAAGGGAACGGCAAATGCTACCGACCTCACTTCGACCGCTGCATCGCGGGCTTCTCGCTGCCCTGCCTTGCCGCCGACAGATTATGCGCGGTGTTGACCAGCGCGATATGAGTCAGCGCCTGCGGGAAATTGCCGGTCTGACGCTTGGCGCCTGAATCATATTCCTCCGCCAGCAGCCCGACATCATTCGCGATCCCGACCACGCGATCGAACAAGGCTTGCGCCTTGTCGAGATCGCCCGCCAGCACATGGGCATCGGCCAGCCACAGGCTGCAGGCGAGGAAGGCGCCTTCGAGCGGCGGCTGCCCCGCAGGCACCTCGCGGGGATCGTGCCGCAGCACGAAGCCGTCAGGCATCATGTGCTTTTCCATCGCCACTATGGTGCCGCGAATGCGCGGATCCGACGCTTCCAGGAAGCCGACGGCCGGCAGCAGCAGCACGCTGGCATCGAGCAGCTTCGAGCCGTAGGACTCCACGAAGGCATTCTCCTCCGTGTCGAAGCCCCGGTTGCAGACGTCGCGATGAATGGCGTCGCGCAAGGTGCGCCAGTGCAGCAGCGGCGCCTTGAAGCCGAAGGTCTCGGCGCTCTTGATGCCGCGGTCGAAGGCGACCCAGGTCATCACCTTGGAGAAGACATAGTGCTTCGGCTCTCCGCGCCGCTCCCAGATGCCGTGATCGGGCTGGTCCCAGACTTCGGCGAGATGCTTGAGCACGGCGCATTCCAGCGCCCAGCTCTCGTCGTCGAGCTTGAGCTTGGCCATCCGCGATTGGTGGAAGGCGTCGATCAGTTCGCCGTAGACGTCGAGCTGGAGCTGCGCATGCGCGGCATTGCCGACGCGCACCGGCTGGGCGCCCTCGTAGCCGTCGAGCCAACCGGCTTCCCATTCCAGCAGTCGCCGCTGGCCCCAGATGCCGTACATGATCTGCATGTTCGACGGTGAGCCTGCAGCCGCCCGCAACAGCCAATTGTGCCAGGCCGAGGCTTCCTCGGTGTAACCCGAGTTCATCAGCGCCAGCAGCGTGAAGGTGGCATCGCGCAGCCAGCAGAAGCGGTAGTCCCAATTCCTGGCGCCGCCGAGCTTCTCCGGCAAGGAGGTGGTCGGCGCCGCGACGATGCCGCCGGTCGGACCGAAGGTCAGCGCCTTGAGTGTGATCAGCGAGCGCACGATCAGGTCGCGATAGTCGCCATCGCGATTACAGTGGCTGCACCAGTCCTGCCAGAACTTTTCCGTCTCCTGCAGCGCGAGCTCCGGGTCGATCGGTGCGGGTGGCTCGAGATGCGAGGGGCCGTAGGTCAGCACGAACGGCACGGTCTCGCCCGCCTTCACCTCGAAATCGGAGACCGTGGTCAGATCCTCGCCGCGGGTCTTCGCGGGAGTCCGCAGCACCGTCATGTCCTGCCCGGCGACCGCCAGCAGGGAATGGTCGATCCGCCGCACCCACGGGATGTCGACGCCGAAGCCGAAGCGGATGACGAGCTCCATCCGCATCTTCACCGTGCCGCTGACGCCGCGGACCAGCCGCACGATATCGGAGGCCTTGCCGCGCGGCGGCATGAAGTCGATCAGCGCAACGGTGCCACTCTTCGTCTCAAAGCGCGTCTCGAGGATGAGGGTGTCGCCGAGATAGCGGCGCGACGTCGCGGTGACGTCCTCGCCCGGCGCGATCAGCCAGCGGCCGTTCTTGTGCGTGCCGAGGAGCGCGGCAAAGCAGGCGTCGGAATCGAAGGCCGGCCAGCACAGCCAATCGATCGAGCCGTTGCGGCCGACCAGCGCCGCGGTCTCGCAGTCGCCGATCAGCGCATAGTCCTCAATCCTCTGAGACAATGTCGTACGAGCCTTGAAAACGGCACCCTTGGAGCCCAGGCGATCAACGCCCGCCGGGCAACGAGCGTTCCCGTGTCGCGGCCTTCAAAGCCCCGAGATCGACTTTCGAGGCAATCTTGTCGAGCGTCACAGGCAGGCGCTGGCGCCAGTTCGGATGCTCGTCGATCGTACCGGGAATGTTGGGCTGGTCGATCACCCCGAGCAGATCCTCCAGCGACACCGCAAGCAGCCGCGACGGCGTGCGCGACAGGAAGGCGAGCACCGAATAGACATCATTGGCACGGATGCCGTTGGCGCGCAGGATCTCGTCGAGCAGGCCGAGCGCATCCCAGCGGGCCTGATCGTTCTCGCCGGGATCGAGCCCGAGCGAGCGCTTCATCCTGAGATCGCTGAATGAGCGCCAGCCGGCATAGGTCGACAAATCATGCGTGTTCAGCGTCACCAGCGCGTTGGGCCGGTAGTGATCGACGGGCCGGAAATGACCGGCATCGTCGCGCTCGAACATCATGACGAGGTAGGACCAGATGCCGAAATCCTGCATGGTCTCGCGAAAACCTTCCGGCACCGTGCCGAGGTCCTCGCCGATCACGATGCACTTATGGGCCGCGCTCTCGCGCGCCACAGTCGCCAGCAGCGCCTCGAACGGCATTTGCACATAGGCGCCGTTGTCGGGCTTGAAGCCGCGCGGCACCAGATAAAGTCGCTTCAGGCCCAGCACGTGATCGAGACGGATGGCCCCGGAATGGCGCATTGAAGCCGCGAGCATATCGGCGAATGGCACGAAGGATTGCGCCTCCAGGCCGCCGGCATTGAAGCCGGCGAGGCCCCAATCCTGGCCGATGGTATTGAGCACGTCCGGCGGCGCGCCGACGGCGAGATGACGGGAGATCGCCCCCTGCTCGTTCCAGGCATCGAAGCCGTTCGACTGCACGCCGACGGCAACGTCGAGATAGAGCCCAACCCGCATGCCGAGCTGGCCGGCCAGCTCCTTGGCGGCATGCAATTGGCTATCAGCCGTCCATTGCACGAATTCGACGAACTCGACCTCGTGCTTGTCCGGGCCATTGCGCAGCTCGGCGCATTTCGTTTCGTCCGGCTTTTGCCATTCCTCGGGCCATTCCCACCACGGCGCCGCGAAGCGATGACGGAGCACCTCGAAGCAGGCAAAGCGGGACAACAGCGGCGCGCGAGCCGCGCGGAAGGCGTCGAACTGGTTGCGGCGGACGCCGCTCGCGGTTTTGACGAAGCTGTCGAAGGCGGCGCAGAGGCCGAGCCATTTCAAGGCCGCCATGTCGGGATAGGGCACGCGATCGCCGTCGCGGAGCCGCGCGGCGGTCGCGGCCGCATCGGGGACGAGGTCGGGGGAAAATTCCGGGATCGCCTCGACGTCGATATAGAGCGGATTGAGAAACAGCCGGCTGTTCGGCGAATAGGGACTGCAATCGGCCGGATGGTCGTCGAACAACACATGCAGGGGATTGAGCCCGACGCCGTCGGCCCCCAACTGCTTGGCGAGCCGGACGAGACCGGCGAGGTCGGTGAAATCGCCGATGCCCCAATTGCGGTCCGAGCGGACGCTGTAGAGCTGCACGGCAAGCAGCCAGCCGCGGTCGAAATCGCCGCCAAAGGCCCGCTCCGGCGCCACGATCATCGGCACCTCTTCGGTCACGCCTTCGGCATCGATCAGCGTCAGGCGGTGATAGCCGAGCGGCAGGCCGCCGGGCCAGGCAATCACGGGCTCGCGCGTCTCACCTTGGGCGATCAAATTGCCGTTGCCGGTCATCTTCCATTTGAGCGGCGGCGCACCGATCGTCACCAATTCGGTGCGCGGATGGCCCAAGGCGCGTACCACGACGGGCCCGCTGACGAAGCGGTAAACCCGCTTTTCCGGCAGGGCGTCGAGGATGGATTTGAGGGCCACGGGATCGGTGACCCGCAGCTTTCCGAGGGCATCGACGAATTCGGATTGAACGCCCTTGATCCGGGCTTGAGCTAAAAGATCCATTCGGCACGCAGCTTGCAGGCCATTTTTTGGCCGGGGGCATCGATTTTAACGAGGTCGCGGAAGAGGTTAGTCAGGGTCAACTCGCAAGCCGCGCCTGCCGTTCCCCAGGGAACCAATGACACACAAGCGGCTTTCTATAGTGGTATCAAGCGTAGGTTCCCGGCAAGGGAAACGGGCTCCTGCTTTCTTGTCAATGGCATCACCGTGAACAAGACAATTCAAACTGTCGAGAGTGCCGCAGCGGGCAGCACTTTCCTCATCGAGGACGTCTATCCCCTGATCGACGGCGGGCGCTTCCCCGTGAAGCGGATCGCGCGCGAACCGGTCGAGGTCTGGGCTGACATCTACCGGGACGGCGACGCCGTGATCGGCGCAGCGCTGATCTGGCGACAGGAGCAGGACCGCGAATGGCAGAGCGAGCCGATGATCCCTCACGGCAATGACCGCTGGTCCGGCGCGTTCACACCGGTCGAGCCCGGCAAATATGTCTATGCGATCGAAGCCTGGACCGACGAGTTCGCGACGTGGTCGCACGCGGTCGCGCGCAAGCAGCGCTCCGGCGCCGATGTCACTCTCGATGCGATCGAGGGCGCGGGCCTCCTGACCAAGGCGCATGGCGCGCAGCAGGACGCCGCCGCCGTCATCGTCAGGCAATGCGAGGACTATCTTCAGACCGGCGACGTTGCCCCGCTGCTGGCAACCGAGCTCGGCGCAGCCATGGCCGAGAGCCAGTCGCGGCCTGATCTCACGCGCTCGGCGCTATTCCCACTGTTCGTCGACCGCGACAAGGCACGCTTCGGCGCCTGGTATCAGATGATGCCGCGCAGCCAGAGCGTGGTGCCGGGACAGCATGGCACGCTCCGCGACTGCATCGCGCGCGTGCCCGACATCGCCGCGATGGGCTTTGACGTGCTCTACTTCACGCCGATCCATCCCATCGGCCGCACCCGGCGCAAGGGCCGCAACAACACGCCGGTGGCGGCCGAAGGCGATCCCGGCTCGCCTTATGCGATCGGCGCCATCGAGGGCGGGCACGATGCGCTGCACCCCGAACTCGGCACAATCGAGGATTTTCGCGCGCTGGTCGCGACCTGCCTGGAATACGGCCTCGAACTCGCGCTCGACTTCGCCGTGCAATGCTCGCCGGACCACCCGTGGCTGACGCAGCATCCGGAATGGTTCAAATGGCGCCCGGATCGCTCGGTGCGGACGGCTGACGGGCCCTATTCCGATATCGTCATCCCCGATTTCACGTCCGTCGACCGGGCTGGACTGTGGAACGCGTTTCGCGACGCCATGCTGTTCTGGATCGACCACGGCGTCACCATCTTCGCCATCGACAATCATGACACCGCGCCGCTCGCCTTCTGGGAGTGGCTGATCCGTGACATCCGCCGCCGGCATCCCGAGGTGATCCTGTTCTCCAAGACGTTTGCGCGCCCGAAGCTGATGAAGGGGCTTGCCAAGCTCGGCTTTGCACAATCGTTCAGCTATTTCCCCTGGCGCACGGCGAAGTGGGAGCTGGAGCAATATCTCGGCGAGCTGACGCGCTATCCCGAACGTGATTTCTATCGGCCGAACCTGTTCGTGAATACGCCCGATCTCTTGCCCTATCATCTCCAGGGCGGCGAGACATGGGCGTTCAAATCGCGCCTCGCGCTGGCGGCGACGCTGTCCGGCAATTACGGCGTCTACAGCGGGTTCGAGTTGCTGGAGCATGACGCGATCCCCGGCCGCGAGGAATATCTCGATTCTGAGAAATACCAGATCAAGCAGCGCGACTGGAACAAGCCCGGCAACATCAAGGCCTACATCGCGGAGCTCAATCGCATCCGCAACGAGAATGCTGCGCTTCACCAGACCGCGAACCTGCGCTTCCTCGGCATCGAAGACGGCGAGACGATCGCCTTCGTGAAGGAGGCGACCGGCCCGGCCAACGTCGTCGTCGCCGTGGTTGCACTGTCGCGCCACGTGCGCGAATTCTGGTTGCCGCTCGGGGACGTCACGGTTGACGCCGGCGGGCAGCGACACCATGTGTCGGCACTCGAAAACCTCCTCACCGGCGAACAGGCCCGCATCGAATGGGGCGGGATCAGGTTGCGTATCGATCCCGAGCGCGATCCGGCGCTACTGTTCCGCTGCCTGGCGTAAGGGCGCACGCCATGAACGTATTGTCTTCCGTCGACACCAAGAAAGCCGAGGCTGCCGAGATCGTGGACGAGCTCTGGTACAAGGACGCCATCATCTATCAGCTCCACGTCAAGGCGTTTGCCGACAGCAATCAGGACGGCATCGGCGATTTCGCAGGGCTGACAGAGAAGCTGCCTTATCTCCAGGAGCTCGGCGTCACCGCGCTGTGGCTGCTGCCGTTCTATCCTTCGCCCGGCCGCGACGACGGCTACGACATCGCCGATTACGGAGCGGTCAATCCCGATTTCGGGACGATGAAGGATTTCAAGCGCTTCATCCAGGAAGCGCAGAAGCGCGGGCTGCGCGTCATCACCGAGCTCGTCGTCAACCACACCTCGGACCAGCACAATTGGTTCAAGCGCGCGCGCCGCAGCCCTCCGGGCTCGAGCGCCCGCAACTGGTATGTCTGGAGCGACACCGACCAGAAATACCAGGGCACCCGCATCATCTTCACCGACACCGAGAAGTCGAACTGGACCTGGGATCACGAGGCCGGCGCTTTCTACTGGCACCGCTTCTTCTCGCACCAGCCGGATCTCAATTTCGACAATCCACGCGTCGTCAGCGCCCTGATCCAGGTAATGAAGCGCTGGCTCGATGCCGGTGTCGACGGCTTCCGTCTGGACGCCATTCCCTATCTCTGCGAGCGCGAAGGCACCTCGAACGAGAACCTTCCCGAGACGCATGCCATCATCAAGCGGCTGCGCCACGAGCTGGATTCCTACTCCAAGGGCAAGCTGCTGCTGGCCGAGGCCAATCAATGGCCGGAGGACGTGCAGGAATATTTCGGCCGCGGCGACGAGTGCCACATGGCCTACCACTTCCCGCTGATGCCGCGCATCTACATGGCGATCGCCCAGGAGGACCGCTTCCCGATCACCGACATCCTGCGCCAGACGCCGGACATTCCTGCGAGCTGCCAATGGGCGCTGTTCCTGCGCAACCATGACGAGCTGACGCTGGAGATGGTGACCGACGTCGAGCGCGACTACCTGTGGACCACCTACGCCAACGATCCGCGCGCCCGCATCAATGTCGGCATCCGCCGGCGCCTCGCGCCGCTGATGGACAACGACCGGCGCAAGATCGAGCTGATGAACTCGCTGCTGCTGTCCTTCCCCGGAACGCCGATCATCTATTACGGCGACGAAATCGGGATGGGCGACAACATCTATCTCGGCGACCGCAACGGCGTGCGCACGCCGATGCAGTGGAGCCCGGACCGCAACGGCGGCTTCTCGCGCTGTGACCCGGCCCGCCTCTACGCGCCGCTGATCATGGATCCGGTCTACGGCTATGAATCGGTGAACGTGGAGGCGCAGTCGCGCAGCCTGTCGTCGCTGCTCAGCGCGACCAAGCGCCTGATCTCGGTGCGCAAATCGACGCTCGCCTTCGGCCGCGGCACCATGACCTTCATCCGCCCGGCCAACCGCGCCGTGCTGGCCTATGTCCGGCAGTACCGTGACGAGGTGATCCTCTGCGTCGCCAATCTGTCGCGCGCGGCCCAGGCGACCGAGCTCGATCTGTCGCCCTGGAAGGACCGCATCCCGCAGGAGATGCTCGGCCGCACGCGTTTTCCGGCGATCGGCGAACTGCCCTACATGGTCACGCTGGGGCCCTATGGCTTCTACTGGTTCCAGCTCACCGAGCGCGACAAGTCCGAGCCGGTGACGCCGCGCGCGGTACCGGAATTCGAGACGCTGGTGGTGCCGGTGAACTCGACCTGGGTGTCGCTGGCGCGCGAGCGGGGCGTGTTCGAGCACGAGGTGCTGCCGGGATTCCTGTCGCGCACGCGCTGGTATCCCGAGCACAATCCCAAGCACATCAAGCCGACGCTGACCTCGGCGGTGCCGTTCTGCGACATCGGCGACAACAGGCCTTGGATCGCGTTTTTCGAGGCGGCGCAGGGCGACGTCACCACGCGCTACGTGCTGCCGATGCAGATCGAATGGGTGCGCTTCGACCGCGAACGCTTCAATCCCAGGGCACTCGCCGCCGTACGTCAGGGTGCCCGCGAAGGGACGCTGCTGGATGTGGCAACCGAGCAGATCTTCATTGGCCTGTTCCTGCGCAATCTGTCGCAGAACCTGGTGGTGGAAGAAAACAATCTGCGGCTGGAGTTCAAGGCGACCAGCCGGTTTGCCGAGTACACCATCAAGGAGCCCGAACGCATCCGCGCGATCGAACAGTCGAACAGCACCGCGCTGGTCGACAATCAATATGTCGCCAAGATCTATCGCCAGCTCGAAGCCGGTATCAATCCCGAGATCGAGATCGGCTCCTACCTCACGGAAATCGCCCGCTTTGCCAATACGCCGGCACTGCTCGGCAGCGTCGAACTGGTCGAAGACGACCGTCGCAGCGCAGTCGGCGTGCTGCACGCCTATGTCGAGAACCAGGGCGACGGCTGGGGCGTCACTGCGGGCTATCTCGACCGCTATATCGACGAGCAGCGGGTGCTGCCACCGGGCGAGATGCCCCGCGAGACCCAGGAGCAAGCGCCCTATCTGCACTTCATTACGCAGATCGGTCGACGGCTCGCCGAGCTGCATGTGGCTTTGGCCGCCGCAAAGCCCGGCGATCTCGCGCCGGAGCCGATTGGCTCCGCACACATCAAGCGCTGGTCATCCGAGCTCAAGGCACGGGCCGAGCGGATTTTCGAGCGGCTGGCCGCCAGCACCGACGGCCTGCGAGAGGCAGATCGGCCGCTGATCAATCAGCTCGCCGCGGAGCGCGCGTCCCTGTCCGGCCGGCTCAGCGCGCTACTACCTGCCGGGATCGGCGGGTTGAACATCCGTCATCATGGCGACTTCCGCCTCGGGCAAACTCTGATCGTGAAGGACGATATCTTCATCATCGACTTCGACGGAGATCCGCGTTTGCCGCTGGCGGAGAAGCGGCGCAAGCTGCCTGCGGCGCGCGACGTTGCCGGCCTGATCCGCTCGATTGATCTTTCGGTTAACGCGGCGCTCCACCGCGCGCTCACGGGTGCTTCCGACGAACAGGGCCGGCTTACGGCTGCGCTCGACGAATGGCGCGAGCGCACCACCGCGACGTTCCTCACCGCCTACCGCGAAGCCATGACCGATCGGCGGCTGTGGCCGGAAGATCCGCAATCCGCGGCAGGCCTGTTAAGGTTTTTCCTGCTTGATCAAGCGTTCGAGGAAGTAGAGTACGAGCTGTCCCACCGGCCTGAGGGGCTCCATGCGCCGCTGTCCGGACTGCTTCGCATTCTGTCCAGTATCGAGAGCGAAGCCCATGCCTAAACTCCCTGCCGAGGCCTATGCGATCATCGAGGGTCGCCACTCCGATCCCTTCCACTATCTCGGGCTGCATCCCGAGGGCGACAAGAGCGTGGTGCGCGCGTTTCTTCCCGATGCTTCCAATGTCGAGGCGGTGGGCGAGCACGGCGAGGTGGCGAAGCTCGATCGCGTCCATGATGCCGGCCTGTTCATCGGCGCTCTGCCGAACGGCGCGAAGCACTATCAGCTCCGCGCGAAGTTCGGCGACAACGTCATCGAATTCGAGGACACCTATCGCTTTCCGCCGATCCTGACCGATTTCGACCTCTATCTGCTCGGCGAAGGCACGCACCAGCGCCTTTACGACAAGCTCGGCGCGCATCCGATGCGGCTCGACGGCATCGATGGCATCGGCTTCGTGGTGCTGGCGCCCAATGCCCGGCGTGTCTCCGTGGTCGGCGACTTCAATTTCTGGGACGGACGCCGCCATCCGATGCGGGTGCGCGGCGCGGGTTATTGGGAATTGTTCATCCCGCACGCCAAGGCGGGCGACCACTACAAGTTCGAAATTATCGGACCGCATGGCCATCTGCTTCCGCTGAAGTCCGATCCGATGGCCTTTGCAAGCGAGGTGCGGCCGAAGACCGCTTCCATCGTGTTCGACGAAGCACATCTGCCCCGGCCGCGACCGGCACCCGACGGCATCAACGCGTTGTCCGCGCCGATGTCGATCTACGAGGTCCATCTCGGCTCGTGGCGGCGCAAGAACGGCAATGAATGGCTGACCTATCGCGAACTGGCCGAGCAGCTGCCGGCCTACGCCCGCGACATGGGCTTCACCCATCTCGAATTCCTCCCCGTGAGCGAGCATCCTTTCGACGGCTCATGGGGCTATCAGCCGACTGGCCTGTATGCGCCGACCAGCCGCTTCGGCACGCCGGAGGATTTTGCCGCACTGGTCGATGCCTGCCACCGCGAGGGCGTCGGCGTGCTGCTCGACTGGGTGCCCGGCCACTTCCCGGACGATCCGCACGGGCTCGGCAGCTTTGACGGCACAGCGCTGTACGAGCACGCCAATCCGCTCCAGGGCCGGCATCTCGATTGGGGTACGCTGATCTACAATTACGGCCGCACCGAAGTCACGAACTTCCTGGTGTCCAACGCGCTGTTCTGGCTCGAGCGCTACGCGATCGACGGACTGCGCGTCGATGCCGTCGCGTCCATGCTCTACCTCGACTACAGCCGTCCGCCCGGCGCGTGGATTCCGAACCAGCATGGCGGCCGGGAGAACATCGAGGCGATCGCGTTCCTGCGCCGCTTCAACACCGAGCTGTTCGCACGTTTCCCGCAGGCGACCACGGCCGCCGAAGAGTCCACCGCCTGGCCGCAGGTCTCGCGCCCGGTAGAATTCGGCGGGCTCGGCTTCGGCTACAAGTGGAACATGGGCTGGATGCACGACACGCTGAACTACATCAGCAAGGATCCGATCCACCGCAAGCATCATCACGGCGACATCCTGTTCGGCCTGCACTACGCCTTCTCGGAGAATTTCGTCCTGCCGCTGTCGCATGACGAAGTCGTGCACGGCAAGCGCTCGATCCTCGGGCGTATGCCCGGAGACGAATGGCAGCGCTTCGCGAATTTGCGCGCCTATTACAGCTTCATGTTCGGCCATCCCGGCAAGAAGCTGCTGTTCATGGGCGCCGAAATCGCACAAAGCCGCGAATGGAATCACGACCAGTCGCTCGACTGGCACTTGCTCGAGTACAAGCCCCATTCAGGCATCCAGGCGCTGATCCGCGATCTCAACCGGCTCTATCGCGCGGTGCCGGCGCTGCACCAGATGGACTGCGAGCAGGCCGGGTTCGAATGGCTGATCACCGACGACGCCAACCGCAACGTCTTCGCATGGCTGCGCAAGGGATTTGACGAGCACGCCCGGTGCATGGTGATCGTCAACTTCTCACCCAACGTCTATCGCAACTACCGCGTTCGCGCGCCCCTCAGTGGCAAGTGGAAGGAAGTGTTCAACTCCGACTCCGCCCATTACGGCGGCAGCAATGTCGGCAATATCGGCGAAGTCCACGCCGTCAATGGCGAGCTCCGCCTCACCATTCCGCCGCTCGCCGCGATCTTCCTCGTTCCGGAAAGCTGAACGATGCGCCTGACTGCTGGATCGCCCGCACGCCTCGGCGCAAGCTGGGACGGACGCGGCACCAATTTCGCGCTGTTCTCCGCCAACGCGCAGAAGGTCGAGCTGTGCCTGTTTGACATGCAGGGCCGCCGCGAACTCGAGCGCGTCGAGCTGCCGGAGCGCACCGAGGATGTCTGGCACGGCTATCTCAACGACGTCTCGCCCGGCCAGCTCTACGGCTACCGCGTGCATGGCCCCTACGAGCCCGAACAAGGCCACCGCTTCAACGCCAACAAGCTCCTGCTAGACCCCTATGCCAAGCGGCTTTCCGGGCGGCTGGTCTGGAGTGACGCGCATTTCGCCTATCGCACCGGAAGCCCGCGCGAGGATCTGTCGTTCGACCGGCGCGACAACGCGCGCGGCATGCCCAAGGCTGTCGTCGTCGACGAGACCTTCAACTGGGGCCGCCGCGAGATCCGGCCCAACATTCCCTGGGAAGACACCATCATCTACGAGGCCCACGTCAAGGGACTGACACAGAAGCGCGACGACGTCCCGCCGAATTTGCGCGGCACCTATGGCGGCCTGTCCTCACCGGCGATGATCGAGCACCTGAAGAAGCTCGGCGTCACCACCGTTGAGCTCCTGCCGGTGCACAGTTTCGTCGATGACCGCATCCTGGTGGAGAAGAAGCTCGCCAATTACTGGGGCTACAACACCTTGTCCTTCTTCGCGCCCGAGCAGCGCTACGCCCAGGACAACGCCCTCGATTCCTTCCGCACCACCGTCGCACGCCTGCACGATGCCGGCATCGAGGTGATGCTCGACGTCGTCTACAACCACACAGCCGAGGGCAATCATCTCGGCCCCACGCTGTGCTACCGCGGCATCGACAACGCCTCCTATTACTGGCTGAACCGCGAGAACCCGCGCTACTACGACGATTTTACCGGCTGCGGCTCGTCGGTGAACCTCACCCATCCGCGCGTGCTGCAGATGGTGATGGATTCCCTGCGCTACTGGGTCGAGGTCTGCCACGTCGACGGCTTCCGTTTCGACCTCGCCACCACGCTGGCGCGCGGGCCGAACGGTTATGATCGCGGCAGCTCGTTCCTGACCGCGATACGCCAGGACCCGGTGCTGGCGAGCGTCAAGCTCGTCGCCGAACCCTGGGACCTCGGCCTTGGCGGCTACCAGGTCGGCGCATTTCCTTCACAATGGTCGGAGTGGAACGACCGTTATCGCAGCGCTATGCGCCGCTACTGGAGCGGCGAAGGCAGCCTGATCGGCGACATCTCCAGCCGCATGACGGCGTCCTCCGACCTGTTCAACCACGACGGACGGCGGCCGCGCGCCAGCGTCAACCACATCACCGTGCATGACGGTTTCACCCTCGCCGATCTCTTCAGCTACAACGAGAAGCACAACGAGGCCAATGGCGAGGACAATCGCGACGGCTCCAACGACAACCACAGCAACAATTGCGGTGTCGAGGGCCCGACCGACGATCCCCAAATCGTCAGC
The DNA here is from genome assembly GCF_040547695.1 of Bradyrhizobium sp. JR4.3. Lineage (NCBI taxonomy): Bacteria > Pseudomonadati > Pseudomonadota > Alphaproteobacteria > Hyphomicrobiales > Nitrobacteraceae > Bradyrhizobium > Bradyrhizobium sp. JR4.3. Next base: position 136,312 of record NZ_JBEPQF010000017.1, read on the forward strand.
TTGCGCCGGCAGCTTCGCAAGAACGTACTGGCTTGCCTCATGTTGGCGCAGGGCATTCCGCTGATCCTCGCCGGCGACGAGGTCGGGAATTCGCAATCAGGCAACAACAACGCCTATTGCCAGGACAACGAGGTTGGCTGGGTCGGCTGGGACAATCTCGGCAAGGACGGCGACGACATGGTCGATTTCGTCGCCGAGCTCGCCGATATCCGCCGCCGGTTCTCGCAGCTTCGCAGCCATCGCTGGCTCGACGGCCGCCCCAAGGACGGCATCTCCTACGGCGCGCTGTGGCTGACGCCGGCCGGCGACGAAATGACGGAAAGCGACTGGAAATTCCCGGAAGGGCGGTTCCTCTCCTATGTGATGGGGCCGATGGAACCGGGCAGCGCCGCGATCTTTATCGTACTCAACGCAGCCCCCGAAGAGATCGCATTCAAATTGCCAAAATTGACCGAATACAAGAGCTGGCAGCAAATCCTGAACACGACCGACGCCAAGCTGAACACGGTCGACTTCCTGCCCGGAAGCGACAGCAAGGCGCCGCCGCGCTCCGTGCTCGCTTTCGCGGGGGCGCTATGAGGCCATCCTTCGGGGCGAGGCCGACGAAGGACGGCGTGTCGTTCCGGCTGTGGGCGCCTGCAGCGCGTCGTGTCGATCTCCTGCTCGACAGACGACACGCGATGCAGCGCCGGCAGGATGGCTGGTATGTCGCCGAGATTGCCAATCTGCCCGTCGGCAGCAACTACAAATTCAGGATCGACGACGAGATCGACGTGCCGGATCCGGCGTCTGCATTCCAACCCGACGACGTGTCCGGCCCGAGCGAGGTGATCGATCATGACGCCTTCGCCTGGCGCACGCCCGATTGGCGCGGGCGTCCCTGGGAAGAGACGGTACTGATCGAGACGCATGTCGGCACCTTCACTGCGGAAGGCACCTATCGTGCCATGATCGACAAGCTCGATCATCTCGTAGCGACCGGCATCACCGCGGTCGAGCTGATGCCGCTGGCCGACTTCGCCGGTCGTCGCGGCTGGGGTTATGATGGCGTGCTGTGGTACGCGCCCGACAGCGCTTATGGTCATCCCGATGATTTGAAGGCGCTGATCGACGAAGCCCATCTGCGCGGGCTGATGGTGTTCCTCGACGTCGTCTACAATCATTTCGGCCCCGAGGGAAATTACCTCGGCCGCTACGCGCCCGCCTTCTTCACCGACGCGCACACGCCATGGGGCAGTGCGATCGATTATCGCGTGCCGCAGGTTCGCGCTTTTGCCGTCGAGAACGCGCTGTCGTGGCTCAGCGACTATCGCTTCGACGGCCTGAGGCTTGATGCCGCCAATCACATCATGGCGATCCCCGGCGAGCAATCGATGCTGCAGGACCTCAGCGTCGCCGCGGGCGAGCTTGCCAAGGCCACGGGACGGCATATCCATCTCGTGCTGGAGAACGGCGACAACCGCGCGAGCCTGCTCGACGCCGCGCAGGAGCCTCCGAACGGCAAATATCGCGCCCAGTGGAACGACGACTACCACCACGTCTGGCACGTGATGCTGACGGGCGAGCTCGCTGGTTATTACGCGGACTATCAAACACCGCGCCTCGATCTCGCACGCGCGCTCGCCTCCGGCTTCGTCTATCAGGGCGAAATCTCTGAATTCTGGGGCAAGAAGCCGCGCGGCGAGAAGAGTGACGCGCTGCCGCCGGCAACCTTCGTCAATTTCCTGCAAAACCACGACCAGATCGGCAACCGGCCGCTCGGCGACCGGCTCGAAAGCCTGGCATCGCCCAAGCAGATCGAAGCAGCACTCGCGGTGACCCTGCTCGCGCCGATGGTGCCGATGCTGTTTCAGGGCGAGGAGTGGGGCTCCACCGTGCCCTTCCCGTTCTTCTGTGACTTCCAGGGCGGACTGGCTGATGCCGTCCGCAAGGGGCGCAGGCAGGAATACGCCTGGGCCTATGAAAAGTACGGCGACGACGTGCCCGACCCGCTCGATCCGGCAACGCTGCAATCGGCCGTGCTCGACTGGAGCGGCCACACGCCGGAGCAGGATGCACGCCTCGCGCTGGTGCGGGAGCTGCTCGCACTCCGCCACAAGGAGGTCGCGCCACGACTGAAAGGTGCGCGCTTCGGTGATGCCGCCGTGGCCGATAGCGGGCTGCTCACCGCACATTGGCACATGGGGGATGGCGCGACGTTGCGCCTCGTGGCCAATCTCTCCGACAAGGACGCCGCATATTCCGACGACGGTGTGGGGACCCCGATCTGGGGCGGCGCGACCGGCGATCGGCTTGCGCCCTGGTCGGTGGTCTGGCGCCTCGGAGGTTGACATGCCTCCAGCCATTCCTCTCGCAACCTACCGGCTTCAGCTCACCGCGGATTTCGATTTCGACAGGGCCGCCGCAGTCGTGCCCTACGTGAAGGCGCTGGGCATCACGCATCTCTACACCTCGCCGGTGATGAAGGCCCGCAAGGGCTCGACCCACGGCTATGACACCGTCGATCACAGCCAGTTCAATCCGGAGCTCGGCGGCGAGGCCGGCTTCGCGCGGCTGAGCGAAGCACTGACGCGACACGACCTCGGCCTCATCATCGACTTCGTACCGAACCATGTCGGCGTGCACTTTGCTGACAATCCCTGGTGGCTGGACGTGCTGGAATGGGGCCAGGCCTCGCCGCACGCCGTCTCCTTCGATATCGACTGGGATCAACTGGCTTTCCGCGCCCGTGGCGGCGTGCTGCTGCCGATCCTCGGAGCGTCCTATGGCGAAGCGCTCGAGAGCGGCGATATCGAGCTGCGCTACGATCCCGACGAAGGCAGTTTTTCCGCCTGGTATTTCGAGCATCGATTGCCGATCGCGCCGGAGCGCTATGGCGAGATGCTGCGGATGATCGTGAAGGACGCCGACGCCGCCGAAACCGAGGCCGGCAAGCGCCTGCTGTCGCTGGCGGCCCGCTACACGGGACTGCGCCGCCCCAACCGCAAGGAAGCGCCCGGCTTCAAGGCGGAGCTCAAAGAGATCGCAGGCAGCGCCGATATCATCGCGCGCGGCCTCGGCGCCTATCGCGCCGCCAAGGACCGCCCCGCGCAGACGCTGGCGCTGCATCATTTGCTGGAGCGCCAGCACTACAAGCTCGGGCACTGGCGGCTTGCCTCCAGCGACATCAACTATCGCCGCTTCTTCGACGTCAACGGGCTCGCCGGCATGCGGGTCGAGGATCCCGGCACGTTCGCCGCCACGCACAGGCTGGTGAAGCAACTCATTGCCGAGGGCAAACTGCAAGGCATCCGGCTCGATCATATCGACGGCCTGCGCGATCCCGCGCAATATTGCCAGCGTCTGCGTCGGCTGGTGCGCGACGCCCAGGGCACCACAAAGCCGTTCTATACGGTGATCGAGAAGATCCTGTGCGAGCACGAGCGCCTGCCGCATTTCGCCGGCGTCCAGGGCACCACCGGCTATGAGTGGATGAACGCCATCACTCACGTTCTGGTCGACGCCAAGGGGCTGGAGGCCCTGGACGAGACCTGGCGGCAGATCAGCAACCGGCCGCCGCGGCTCGCGCCTTATGTCAAGGACGCCAAACGGCGCGTGCTGGAGACGCTGCTGACCAGCGAATTCACGGTTCTGACGCGCCTGCTTGCGCGCATCGCCAACGGGCACTACTCCACCCGCGACTTTTCCGCCGACAGCCTGCGGCAGGCGCTCGAGCTCTACGTGCTGCATTTCCCGGTGTACCGCACCTATTTGACGACAAGCGCGCCGACCGCGAACGATCGCAAGCTGATCGACGACACCATCGAGCACGCTCGCCGGGAATGGTTCGCCGCGGACGAAGGCATTTTCGACTTCCTGCGCGACGCGCTCACCATGGATCTGCTCAAGCCTGGCCGTCCCCCGCACAGCGCCCCGCGCGTGCGCCGCTTTGCGCTGAAGGTGCAGCAGTTCACCGGGCCGATGATGGCGAAGTCGCTGGAGGACACTGCCTTCTATCAATTCCACCGGCTGCTCGCCCTGAACGAAGTCGGCGGCGATCCCGCGAGCAAGGGCCTCACCATTCCCGCTTTCCACGAGACCATGCAGGCCCGCGCCAGGGAATGGCCGCAAGGGATGACGGCGACCGCCACGCACGACACCAAACGTGGCGAGGACGCCCGCGCACGGATCGCTGCCTTAAGTGAAATTCCCGGCGAATGGACCAGCGCCGTGGCACGCTGGAAAGTCCTGAACGCGCCGCACCTCGCGCTCGACGGCAATCTGCGCGCTCCGTCGGCCACGTTCGAATACATGCTCTACCAGACCCTGCTCGGCGCCTGGCCGCTTGGGGAGTCGGCCGAAGCCGGCTTCGTCGCGCGTATCCAAGCCTATGCGCTCAAGGCCGCGCGCGAGGGCAAGGAGGAGACCAGCTGGCTCAACCCGCACGAGGCCTACGAGAGCGGCGTCAAGAGCTTCATCGCGAAGATCCTCGATCCCGCGCAATCAGGCGAGTTCCTGGAGGCGCTGCAAACCCTGGCTCGCCGCGTCGCGCTGCTCGGCGCGCTGAACGCGCTGAGCCAGCTCACGCTCAAAGCGACTCTGCCGGGCGTGCCCGATTTCTATCAGGGGACCGAATTCTGGGACCTGTCGCTGGTCGATCCCGACAACCGCCGCCCGGTGGATTTTTCCGCGCGACACGCGGCGCTGGGCACGCTGGACAATCCGGATTGGAATCACCTGATCAAGAGCTGGCCGGACGGCCAGCTCAAGCTGGCCTGGACGCGGCACCTGCTCAAGCTGCGCAACGAGTTATCCGACGTCTTCGCGCGAGGCGACTACCAGCCGCTTCAGGTGCGGGGCGCACATGCCGACCATGTCGTGGCCTTTGCCCGCCGCCACGGCCGCACCGCGGCAATCGTCGCGGTCGGGCGCCACTTCGCACCTTTCACGCAAGCAGGACGCGAATGGCCGGCGCTCGATGAGGCCGACGCCACCATCGACGTCACGGGCTACAGCATGCCGGGTTTCGCCGGCAACGATCTGCCGCTCGCGCAGGCGCTTCGCGGTTTTCCCGCTTCGGTCATCCCGGCGCGGCCCGTGGACGCGGCGAAACCGGTGCGACAGCGCACCCGCGCTTGAACGCTAGCTCTTCCCGTCTTTGCCCAACAGCAGCTGGCCGCGTTTGCGGATCGTGGCCTGCGCCATCTCGGCAAAGCGCTGCAACAGCCAGGGCAACACCACCTGCACCTTGACATGATCGTCGGCGACATCGACCTGGCCGCTCGCAATCTGCCCGAGCGCGCGGATGCGGAAATTCATGCTGTCGCCGTTCCAGCGCTCCTCCTCGACCTGCATCACCGGAATGCTGGCGGCAGCACGGCCGAGCCCGGTCTTGAGCCGGCGTACCGCCTCCTCGCGGCCGAGGCGGTGGGGAATAGAGACGACAAGCGGTGCTGACATGGCTCTGCCCCGTTAGTGATTGAACCTCACATAATCATGCCCACCGGTACCACAAAGGTTCCATGCAAGTTGAGCGTGCACGCCGTGTTTCATAGGCGGAACTATAAAACCTGCGGCAAGTTGCCCTGGCACAACGGGACAGGTTGCAAGAGACCCTTCAACGAAGGGCTGGAGGAGATTTGGCATGTCTATCGGTACGATCATTCTGATCATTTTGGTCATCGCGCTGCTCGGCGGCTTCAGCGGCATCGGCGGCGGCCCGTTCTACGGCACCGGCTATTACGGCGGCGGCGGTCTCGGGCTCGTCATCGTGATCCTGCTGATCCTGCTCCTGCTGGGACGGATCTAGCCGGGTTCGGTAGGGTGGGTTAGCCGCAAGGCGTAACCCACCTTTTTTCTCTCCGCGTCAACAGAAGTGGTGGGTTACGCTTCGCTAACCCACCCTACTTCGTTTTCCCCGCGAGCTTCTTGATCGCTGCCTTGATCGACACGGCCGCATCGTCATAACCATCCCACGCCTTCGACCGCGGCAGCAGCCCCGGCACCGCCCGCAGCGTATAGCGCTTCGGATCGAGATCGGTCTTCACCTGCGCCCAGGTGAGCGGCATCGACACGGTGGCGCCGGCGCGTGCACGCGGCGACAGAGGGGCCACCGCCGTCGACATGCGGTCGTTGCGCAAATAGTCCAGGAAGATCTTTCCGTTGCGCAGCTTCTTCGACATGTTGAGCAGATAGCGCTCGGGAGCGTCGTCCGCCATCCACTGGCAGACGCCTTGCGCGAAGGCCTTGGCCTCTTTCCAGCTCACCTGGTCGCGCGCGCCATGACGCAAGGGCACCACGACGTGCAGGCCCTTGCCGCCGGTGGTCTTGCAGAAGCTTTCCATGCCGATGTCGGTCAGCCGCTGCCGCATCTCCTTGGCGGCCTCGACGACCTCGGCGAAGACGACGTCGGGCGCCGGATCGAGATCGAACACCAGCCGGCCCGGGGTATCGTAGGCGTAGGGCGCGCAATTCCAGGGATGCAGCTCGACACCGCCGATCTGCGCCACCGCGGCGAGCCCCTCGATGCGGTCGATCTGCAAATAGGGTTTGCGATCGCCGGAGACCCTTGCGAGCTCCAGAAGATTCGATGTCCCCTGCATGGCGTGACGCTGGAAAAAGCATTCGCCCTTGATGCCATCGGGGGCGCGGATCAGCGAGCACGGCCGACCCTTGAGATGCGCGATCATCCATTCGCCGACGGCTTCGAGATAGCGCGCGAGGTCCAGCTTGGTGACGGGATCGCCATTGCCATCGTCCGGCCAGAGCTCCTTGTCCGGCTTGGAGATGACGACTCCCATCACTTCGGCACTGCCGCCGGCCTGGGCCGTTCGTGCGCCGGTCTTCGCTTTCGCGCGCGGCTTCGTCGAGGGCTCGGCAAGCTCGGTATCGACCGGTGTCTCAGCCTCCACCTCCTCCGCCGGCTTGTCCTGCCGCAGACCCTTGAAGGCGGCCTGGCGGATATTCCCGTCGGCGGTGAAGCCGGCGAACTCGATCTCGGCCACGAGCTCCGGCTTCAGCCAGTGCACCTCGCGCGTCTTTTTCGGTGCATTCTTGCCGCCAAAGGGGCTTTGCTTCGCCTCCATGGCCTTCAAGGACGGCATGATGCGCTTGACCTTGTCGGCGCCGAAACCGGTGCCGACCATGCCGACGAAGGCGAGATGGTCACCGCGGTGCACGCCGGCCATCAGCGAGCGGAATTTGCCATTGGTGGTCTTGTAGCCGCCGATCACGACCTCATGGCCGGCGCGGCATTTTGCCTTGGTCCAGCTTTCCGTCCGCCCCGAACGATAGGGCGCGTCGAGCTTCTTCGACACCACGCCCTCGAGCTCGAGCTTGCAGGCCGATTGCAGCACGGCGTCGCCGCCGCTTTCGAAATGCTCGACATAGCGAATCTGGCTCGATTTGCGCTTGCGCGCCTCCAGCAGCTCCTTCAACCGCGCCTTGCGCTCGCCGAGCGGCAGCCGGCGGTAATCGAGACCCTCCGCAAACAGCAGGTCGAACGCAAAGAAGATCAGCTCCTCGGTCTTGCCGTCCGACAGCGCCGCCTGGAGCGACGAAAAGTTCGGTGCCCCATTATGGTCGAGCGCGACGATCTCGCCGTCGATCATCATGTCCGGTAACGCGCCTGCTTCTTTCGCGATGCTCGCGAATTTTTCGGTCCAGTCGAGGCCTTTGCGCGTCTTCAACGTCGCCTTGCCGCCCTCGACCCGCAGCTGCACGCGGTAGCCGTCGAACTTGATCTCGTGGCACCAGCCATCGCCGCCCGGCGGGCGCTCGACCGACGTGCAGAGCTGCGGCGCGACGAAGTCCGGCATCTCCGCCGCGTTCTTCGCGGTCGTTGCGGTCGTGGCTTTCTTCTTTGCCGTCCTGCCGGCCTTCAACGCCGCGCGCGGCGCCGGCTTGACCGTGCGCCCTTTCGCCTCGTCCGCCCGATCGGACTGCCAGACCGCGTCGGCCTTGGCCTTGGTGCCCTTCGCCAGCATGAACGGTTTTGGCGCGCGCCCCTTGCCTCCGGCGATCTGCTCCATCGCGCGCCCTGAGGCGACCGACTTGTCCTCCTCGAGAATGTCGTTGTCTGCGCCCTCGCGAACATATTCGTCGCGATGCTTGATCAAGAGCCAATTGGTCCGTTTGCCGCCGGTGCGATCGTTGCGCATGCGCACCAGGACCCAGCTGCCGTGCAGCTTCTCGCCATGCAGTGTGAATTTCAGATCGCCCTTCTTGAAACCGCGTTCGGGATCTTCGGATTCCCAGGTGCCGCGGTCCCACAGCATGACCGTGCCGCCGCCGTACTGGCCCTCCGGAATCGTGCCCTCGAAGTCGCCATAGTCGAGCGGGTGGTCCTCGACCTCGACGGCCAGCCGCTTGTCGTGCGGATCGAGCGAGGGCCCTTTTGTCACCGCCCAGGACTTGAAGACGCCATCGAACTCGAGCCGCAGATCGTAGTGCAGCCGCGAAGCGTCATGCTTCTGGATCACGAAGCGCCGTTGCTTCGATGGCGCCACCGCGGCCTTGCCCGACGGCTCCGGCGTCTTCTCGAAATCACGTTTCTGTCGATACTTGGAGAGCTTTTGCAGCACGACTGGTCCCGGATTCTCTTTGGCGTGAAAGCCTATCACGGCCCGCATCCCACCCGGAACCAAAACCCCGCGGGACGGTTGGGGTTCCAAAATGACTCGCAGACGCTGGAGAACGGAATGGCACCGCGCGCCTATTGGAAGGGAACGTTGAAGCTCTCGCTGGTCAGTTGTCCCGTTGTGCTTTATCCGGCGACCACCGCGGCCGAGAAGACGCGGTTTCACATGATCAACCGCGAGACCGGCAACCGGTTGAAGCAGCAGATGATCGACGCCGAGACCGGCGACGTCGTCGAGAGCGACCAGAAGGGCCGCGGCTACGAGCTGCGCAAGGGCAAATATGTCGAGATCGAGCCAGAGGAGCTCGAAGCGGTCCAGATCGAGAGCAATCACACCATCGACATCGAGAGCTTTGTGCCGAGCGACGAGATCGACCAGCGCTACCTCAGCCATCCCTACTACATCGCGCCCGACGGCAAGGCCGCGGTCGATGCTTTTGCCGTGATCCGCGACGCCATGAAGGACCAGGATCGCGTCGCGCTGGCCAAGATCGTGCTCACCAATCGCGAGCACATCATCGCGATCGAGCCGCTCGGCAAGGGCCTGCTCGGCACCACGCTGCGCTTCCCCTACGAACTGCGCGACGAGGACCAGTTCTTCGACGACATCAAGAGCCCGAAGATCACCAAGGACATGGTTGAGCTCGCCGGCCATATCCTCCAGACCAAGGCTTCCCATTTCGATCCCAGCAAGTTCAAGGACGACTACGAGAACGCGCTGAAGGCCCTGGTGAAGCGCAAGGCCAGCGGCAAGACAATCGAACTGCCGGAGCCTGAAGAGAAGCCAAGCAACGTCGTCAGCCTGATGGATGCGCTGAAGCAGAGCTTGAAGGGACGCGGCGGAAAGAAGACGGCGGCGAAGTCCCATGCGCGCCGGGCATCGGGGCGGCAGCGCGCCACGAAGAAGACGCACCGACCGACGGCGCGGCAGAGGAAGGCGGGTTAGCTCTCCGCCGCGCACTTCGCTCTCTTCCCTCATGGTGAGGAGGCGCGAAGCGCCGTCTCGAACCATGCAGGCCTCGCCCCTGCAGTCGGGCCTTCATTCTTCGAGACGCGCGTTCCGCGCTCCTCAGGATGAGGGATACAGCGTCAATCCCCCGCCTTCAACCGATAGCCGATGCCCGTCTCCGTCAGCACATATTGCGGCCGTTCCGGATCGGCCTCGATCTTCTGCCGGAGCTGGCGGACATAGACGCGCAGATATTGCGCGTCGGTCAACTCGTCCCAGAGCTCCCTCAGCAGGAAGCGGTGGGTGAGCACCTTGCCGGCGTGCTGCACCAGCACACGCAGGAGGTCATATTCCTTCGGCGACAGTTTGACGTCGCGCTCGCCGACTTTGACGATCCGGCGCACCAGATCGACCGAGAGATCGCCGGCACGAAACACCGGGCGTTCGCCCTGGATCTGAAGCTGGTGCCGCAGCGCGGCGCGCAGGCGCGCCAGCAGCTCGTCCATGCCGAACGGCTTTGTCAGGTAATCGTCGGCCCCGAGATCCAGCGCCTCCACCTTGCCGACCTCGTCGCCACGGCTCGACAGCACCACGATCGGCACAGCTTCGTTGCGGGCGCGGATGGTGCGCAGCAGCTCATGGCCCTGGATGTCGGGAAGGCCGAGATCGAGGATGATCAGCGCGGGACCCTCGCTGAGCTTCTCCAGCGCGGTCTTGCCGTTCGACGCCTCCAGTATCTCATAGCCTTGCGTCGAGAGCCCCATCCGCAGCAATTTGCGGATCGGCGGCTCGTCGTCGATGACCAGCACCTTGATCGGGGCTGCGCTCATGCGGCGGTATCCAATGCGTGGGTCGGGGCCGGAATGGGCAGGCGGATGGTCAGAACCGCGCCGCTCCGGTCGCTGCGATTCGCGGCCGAGATCGTGCCATGCATCGCCTCGACGAAGCCGCGGGAGATGGCGAGCCCGAGCCCGGTGCCGGGACGGACATGGTCGCCCTTCTGCGCGCGATAAAACTTGTCGAACACGCTCTCGAGCTCCTCGGACGGAATGCCGTCGCCCTCGTCGGCAATCTGGAGCACCACATGATCGCTGTCGCGCCGGCTGCGAATCGAGACCACCGCGTGGGGCTGCGAATATTTGGCGGCGTTGTCGAGCAGGTTGAACAGCACCTGCTCGAACAGCACCGCATCGAGCTGGAGCATAGGCAGGTCTGCGGCCAACTCCAACTCCACCTTGTGGGCGGTGAGGATCTTGGCTGCCCGCCGGAGCGCGCTGCCGACGATCTCTCCGAGATCGTGCAACGCCGTGTTGGGCACGATGGCCCCGGATTCGAGCTTGGTCATGTCGAGCAGATTGGCGATGAAGCGGTTGAGCCGTTCGGATTCGTCGATGACCGTCGCGAGCAGGTCGCGCTTCTCGGTGTCGGAGAGCGCGCTGGCGAGATCGCGCATGGTCGAGGCCGCACCTAGCACGGATGCGAGTGGCGTCTTCAGGTCGTGTGAAATCGACGTCAACAATGCGGAACGCAGCCGCTCGGATTCGACGGAGCGCTTGACGCGATCGACGTCCTCGACCAGCAGCACGCGCTCGATCGCCAGCGCGCCCTGGTCGACCAGCGCATCGAGCAGCCGGCGCTGGTCAGGCGTCAGCAAGGGACCGGTGCGGTCGTCGTCGATGCCGATCACGCCGATCGGGCCGCGCCCGGTGCGCATCGGCAGGAACAGCCGTTTTGCGCCAGGCAGGGTGTCCGAGCCGCGGCCTGCAGGGCGGTCGTTGCTCCAGGCCCAGTTGGCGGCGGCAAGATCGGCCTGATCGAGATCGTCTTCGGGGGGATAGCCCGACTTCACCGTGAGCAGGCCGTCCTCCGGCAACAGCAGCACCACGCGGACTTTCAGCATCAGCGCGATCTGGTAAGCGGTCGCCCACAGAACGTCGTCGAGCGTGCCGGTGCCGGCGAGCTTGCGGCTGAAAGCATAGAGCTGTTCGGTGGTTCGGATGCGGCCGATCGCAGCATCGGCCTGGGTTCGGACCCGTCCCGCGACGTTCGACACCACGAACGCAATCAGCATGAAGAAAAAGAACGCCGCGACATTGGTCGGATCGGTGATGGTGAAGGTATAGACCGGCGGCAGAAAGAAGAAATTGTAGGCGAGCGACGCCGCGACACTCGCAAGCAACGACGGCCACAATCCGTAGCGCACGGCAACCGTCACCACGGCGGTCAGAAACATCAGGTCGACGTTCTCAATGCCGAAATACGGCTTGATGGCCACGGCAGCAGCGAGGCCAAGCGCGGTGATCCCGAGCGCCTTCAGATAGGGCCTGGCATCGAACGGGTCCGATCGCGTTGCGGTCTGCACCGTCGTCTTCGGCGCCGGCTCGCTCGTGAGTTCGTCGCCAGGAATGACATGCACGCTGATATTGCCGGCGCGGCGCACCAGATCGTGCACGACGGAGCCGCGCGTCATCTCGAACCAGAGCGAGCGCGTCGACTTGCCGATCACGATTTGGGTGACGTTGTTGCCCTGCGCGAAGTTGACGACGTCGTCGGCGAGGCGGCGGCCGACGCCCGGAATCGTCAGCGCCTCACCGCCAAGCGATTCCGCGAGCCGCAGCGTATCGGCCAGTCGGTCGCGCTGCTCGTCGGAGAGCTGGAGCGAGCGCCGCGTCTCGATCGAGACCGCGATGAACGGCGCGTGCAGCCGGTCGGCCAGCCGCTTGGTGTAGCGCACGAGGCTGGCCGCACGCGGATCTTCGCTGACGCAGACGAGGATGCGCTCGCCTGCGGCCCAGGGACCCGCGATCGCATTCGCCTGCATGTGGGTGAGCAGCTGCTCGTCGACCCGCTCGGCCGTGCGCCGCAGCGCGAGTTCGCGCAGCGCGGTCAGGTTGCCCGGCGAGAAATAATGCTCCAGCGCCCGCTCGGCCTGCCTGGAGACATAGACCTTGCCCTCTTTCAGCCGCTGGATCAGGTCGTCCGGCGTGAGATCGATCAGTTCGATGGCGTCGGCGCGGTCGAACACCGAATCCGGCACGGTCTCCCGCACCCGCACATGGGTGATCTGCGCAACGACGTCGTTCAGGCTCTCGATGTGCTGAATATTGACGGCGGTGTAGACGTCGATGCCATGGGACAGCAGTTCTTGGACATCGAGATAGCGTTTTGGATGGCGGCTGCCGGCGGCATTGGTGTGGGCGAGCTCGTCGACCAGCGCGATTTTCGGCCGGCGCGCGATCACGGCGTCGAGGTCCATTTCCTCGACAGTCTGGCCGCGATAATCGAGCTTCTTGCGCGGGATCACTTCCAGCCCGCGCACCAGCGCCTCGGTCTCGGCCCGGCCATGGGTCTCGACGAAGCCGACCACGACGTCGATGCCTGACTTGCGCCTGGCGTGGGCGCTTTGCAGCATCTCGCAGGTCTTGCCGACGCCGGGAGCGGCGCCGACGAAGATCTTCAGCTTGCCGCTCACGCCCTCCTCCCGGCGCGCGGCTTCCAGCAGCGCCTCGGGCGAAGGACGTTGTTCGGGATCGCGGCGCTCTCGGACCATCACGTCAATATAATCATCCGCGCGGACCTAGCCTAGACTACTTCGTGGCACGATCGAGCGCGAGATTGAGAGCCAGCACGTTGACCCGGGGCTCGCCGATCAGGCCGAGCAGGCGGCCCTGGATGTTGGAAGCCACCATTTGCTTGACCTGATCCTCCGGCACGTTTCGCGCCTTCGCTACGCGCGGCACCTGGAATTCCGCCGCTTCCGGCGAGATATCCGGATCGAGGCCGCTGGCCGAGGTCGTCACGAGGTCGACCGGCACGGCGACATTGGGGTTCTCGCTCTTGAGCTTGTCCACATCTTCCTTCAGCCGGTCGGCGAGCGCCTTGCTGGTCGGGCCGAGATTGGAGCCACCCGAATTGGCGGCGTTGTAGGGCGCCGGCACCGTCTTGGTCGAATCGTTCGGGTCCGGCGCTACCGTCGCGGAGGGACGGCCGTGGAAATATTTGTCGTCCTTGAACTCCTGCCCGATCAGGGCGGAGCCAATCACCTTGCCGTCCTTCTCGATCAGGCTGCCCTGCGCCTGCGCGGGGAAGATTGCGCCGGCAATAGCGGTCATCGCGAGGGGATAGGCCAAGCCAGTGACGGCGGTGAGCACCAGCAGCAGGACGATGGCGGGGCGGATTTCTCTGAGCATGTGTTTCTCCTATTTCTCGGTCATTGCGAGCGAAGCGAAGCAATCCAGAATCTTTCCGCAGAGGCAGTCTGGATTGCTTCGTCGCTTCGCTCCTCGCAATGACGGGTTAAGCCAGGTGCAAGGCAACGACCACGAGATCGATCGCCTTGATGCCGATGAAGGGAATGACGATGCCGCCGAGGCCGTAGATCAGCAGGTTGCGCCGGAGCAATGCGCCGGCCCCGACCGCGCGATAAGCGACGCCCTTGAGCGCCAGCGGGATAAGCGCGATGATAACAAGCGCGTTGAAGATGATCGCCGACAGGATAGCGCTCTGCGGGCTCGACAGGTTCATGACATTGAGCACGTTGAGCTGGGGGTAGAACGCCAGGAACATCGCCGGGATGATCGCGAAATATTTCGCGACGTCGTTGGCGATCGAGAACGTGGTCAGCGCGCCGCGCGTCATCAGCAGCTGCTTGCCGATCTCGACCACCTCGATCAGCTTGGTCGGGTTGGAGTCGAGGTCGACCATGTTGCCGGCCTCGCGGGCTGCCTGCGTGCCGGTGTTCATGGCGACACCGACGTCGGCCTGAGCGAGCGCCGGCGCGTCGTTGGTGCCGTCGCCGCACATCGCCACCAGCTTGCCCTTGGCCTGCTCGTCCCGGATCAGCTTGAGCTTGTCCTCCGGGGTTGCCTGCGCCAGGAAGTCGTCGACGCCGGCTTCCGCTGCAATCGCGGCGGCCGTCATGGGATTGTCGCCGGTGATCATGACGGTGCGGATGCCCATGCGCCGCAGCTCGGCAAAGCGCTCGCGGATGCCGCCCTTGACGATGTCCTTGAGCTGGATGACGCCGAGCAGCCTACCGTCCCTGGCGACCGCCAGCGGCGTGCCGCCGGCCTTCGAAATGTCGTCGGCAATGGTCTGGATCTCGCGACCGATGTCCGAGAGCCCGGCGGGCTGGATGGAACGAGCCGTGTTGCCTGAGGCGACCACCAGCGGTGCACCACCACCGACATAGTTGAGGATGGCATCGACCGCGCCCTTGCGCACTGACGAGCCGCCGGCGTCGACGCCGCTCATGCGGGTCTGCGCCGTGAACGGGATGAAGGTGGCTCCCAACTCGGCCATGTCGCGGCCACGGATGCCGTATTTCTCCTTGGCCAGCACCACGATCGAACGGCCCTCCGGGGTCTCGTCGGCAAGCGAGGCGAGCTGGGCCGCGTCCGCGAGCTCCTGCTCGGTGACGCCGCGCACCGGGCGGAAGGAGGTCGCCTGGCGGTTGCCGAGTGTAATCGTTCCGGTCTTGTCGAGCAGCAGCGTGTCGACGTCTCCGGCGGCCTCGACGGCGCGGCCGGACATCGCCAGCACGTTGAAGCGGACCAGGCGGTCCATGCCGGCGATGCCGATCGCCGACAGCAGTGCGCCAATCGTGGTCGGGATCAGCGTCACGAACAGCGCGACCAGCACAACCACCGAAATCGAGCCGCCGGCATACGCCGCGTAGCTCGGGATGGTGACGGTTGCGAACACGAAGATGATGGTGAGGCCGGCCAGCAGGATGTTGAGCGCGATCTCGTTCGGGGTCTTTGCTCGTTCAGCGCCCTCGACCAGCTTGATCATGCGGTCGATGAAGGTCGAACCTTGCGCTGCCGTGATCCGCACGCGAATCCAGTCGGACAGCACCTGGGTGCCGCCGGTCACCGCCGAACGGTCGCCGCCGGATTCGCGGATCACGGGTGCGGACTCGCCGGTGATGGCGGCTTCGTTGACGGAAGCAACGCCCTCGATCACCTCGCCATCGGAGGGGATGGTATCGCCGGCCTCGACCAGCACGATGTCACCAACCTTGAGGCTGGTCCCCGGCACGAGATTGAAGGCCAGGCCGGCGCCGGTCAGCAGCTTGGCCTGGCTCTCGGTGCGGGTCTTGCGCAGCGATTCCGCCTGCGCCTTGCCACGGCCTTCGGCCACCGCTTCGGCGAAGTTGGCGAACAGCACCGTGAACCAGAGCCAGACGATGATCTGGAAGGTAAAGCCGAGATTCCCACCGCCCGTGACGAGATCGCGCAGGAAGATCACAGTGGTGAGCGCGGCCACGATCTCGACCACAAACATCACGGGATTCTTGATCATCAAGCGCGGATCGAGCTTGGCGAAGGACGCGCGGATCGCAGGCACGACGATCTTGGGATCGAGCATCGCCGAGACGGACGCGCGTTTTTGCAGTTTCATGGTATCCATGGAGGTCACTCCGAACAGTCAGAAGGCGGTCGATCAGAACACTCGCTGGTCAGAACACTTGGCCGGCGTTCATCGCGAGATGCTCGACGATGGGACCGAGAGCGAGGGCCGGGAAGAAGGTCAGGCCGCCGATGATCAGAATCACGCCGACAACGAAGCCGACGAACAGCCCGCCCGTGGTCGGGAGGGTGCCCGCGGACGGCGGGATCGATTTCTTGGCGGCCAGCGAACCCGCAATCGCCATCGCCGGGATGATCATGAAGAAGCGGCCGACGAACATCGCGCTTGCCAGCGTGAGGTTGTAGAAGAAAGCGTTGCCGGTGAGGCCTGCGAAGGCCGAGCCGTTGTTGCCGGTCGCCGAGGTGAAGGCGTAGAGCACCTCGGTGAAGCCGTGCGGCCCGGCATTCGCCATTGAGGCGACCGCCGCCGGATAGACCACGCCGACCGCGGTCCAGCCGAGGATCATCAGCGGCAGCACCAGGATCGCGAGCATCGCCATCTTGACCTCGCGCGCCTCGATCTTCTTGCCGACATATTCCGGCGTGCGGCCGACCATCAGGCCCGCCACGAAGATCGCGAGGATGACGAACAGCAGCATGCCGTACATGCCGGCGCCGACGCCGCCGACAATGACTTCGCCGAGCTCGATGTTGATCAGCGGAATCATGCCGCCGAGTGCGGTGAAGCTGTCATGCATGGCGTTGACCGCGCCGCAGGAGGCGGCCGTCGTGATCACGGCGAACAGCGAGGACGCGACGATGCCGAAGCGGACCTCCTTGCCCTCCATATTGCCGCCGGTCAGCCCGAGCACGTGCATGGTCGAAGTGCCGCTGGCTTCCGCCCAATAGGTGACGGCGACCCCAGCGACGAACAGCACGCCCATCACGGACAGGATTGCCCAGCCCTGGCGCTGGTTGCCGACCATGCGGCCGAACACGTTGGTCAGCGCCGCGCCGAGCGCGAAGATCGACAGCATTTGCACGAAGTTCGACAGCGCGGTCGGGTTCTCGAAGGGGTGCGCGGCGTTGGCATTGAAGAAGCCGCCGCCATTGGTGCCGAGCATCTTGATCGCGACCTGCGAGGCGACCGGGCCGACCGCAATGGTCTGCTTGGCGCCTTCGAGCGTTGTCGCATCGACATAATCGCCAAGCGTCTGCGGTATGCCCTGCCAAACCAGAAACAGCGTGTAGACGATGCAGATCGGCAGCAGGACGTACAATGTGCAGCGGGTGACATCGACCCAGAAATTCCCGACGGTGCGCGCCGACGCACGCGAGAAGCCACGGATCAGCGCCACCGCCAGCGCGATGCCGGTCGCCGCCGACAAGAAATTCTGGTGCGTCAGGCCGAGCATCTGCACGAGATAGGAGATCGTGCTCTCACCACCGTAGTTCTGCCAGTTGGTGTTGGTGATGAAGGAGATCGCGGTGTTAAAGGACAAGTCGGCGGCGACCGCCGACTGCCCGGCTGGATTGAACGGCAATACATCCTGAAGCCGCATCACGCCGTAGATGATGAGAAAGCCACCGACGTGGAACAGCAGCATGGCGACCGTATAGGTCAGCCAATGCTGCTCGCGCTTCTCGTCGACGCCGGAGAACCAGTAGATGCCGGCCTCGATCGGACGCAGCACCGGCGACAGGAAGGTCCGCTCGCCGTTGAACACGCTCGTCATGTACCAGCCGAGCGGCTTTACGAGCGCGACGATAATGACGCAAAAGAGAATGATCTGGAGCCAACCGATCATAGTCATGAAATCAACCCTTCAGGCTTCGTGAGCACGGTCAGAATCGCTCGGGCCGCAGCAGCGCGTAAGTGAGGTAGAACAGGAGGCCGAGCGAAACGGCACCGGCGAGCGAATAATCGAAGATCATGGTCCGCTCCCTCAAAGCCGCTCGCAGGCGTAGGTGTAGCCGATCGCAAGGGCGAAGAAGCCGAAGCCCAGCGCCAGCATCAGAATGTCCATCATGGAGATACTCCTCGTTGCGCCCTTGATTTCGGCGCAACCGTTTCTCGGGAGACCCGGTCGGCGCGTGAAAGGAAATGCCGGTGCATTCCACGGCGCCTACCGGGACTTTTGACCGTGCTGAAGTGCCACCGCGGGCATAGGTTTTCGAGACGAAGGCCGTGGCGAAGTTATAGGAATCTCATAAAGGGCCGGGGCTGACGGCGTGGTCGGACAACGCTCGCGAGGCACATCACATCGTCGTCCCGGCGAAGAATGGCGCGCCACCGCCCCATCCCACACTTATGAAATCCCTATATCTCCCGCCCCGCCCCCATATCGTTTTCAAATGCCATATTCGCCATCTTGGAGAGGCCGGCCGACTGACCGACGCCAATTCCAGGAGGCCTGACATGACCGCCGCACGCCGACACCACGAACTGCCGTCACTCAGCGACCGCTTGCGCAACACGCAGGTGATGACGCGGCCGTTGATGCTCGACATCATCGCGCACGTCTGCCGCCGCTTCCCTTCGCTTGGACCAAGCGAACGCACCGCACGCATCATGCGCCTGATCGATGTCGAGGCCTGGGCCGATGCCACGCTGGCGCTGGTAGAGCTGGAGCTGCCGCTATGGCAGGTCCGCCGCATCGCCTATGACGAGGGCGAATGGCACTGTGCGCTCTCGCGCGAACGCGAGTTGCCGGACTGGCTCGACGCCGCGGTCGAGGCCAGCCACGTCGATCTTTCGCTGGCGCTGCTGTCGGCTTTCATCGAGGTCGAGGCATTGGCCCTGGAAGTTTCGCGTCCGAGCGTTCCCACTGTTCGTCCCGCGTCTGACCCGCTCTATGAGCCGGTCGGCTGCGAAAATTTCGGCTAGTCCGCCGCTTGTCATCACAGTCGTGGCGCGCAGCCTCGGAGCATAAGCCCTCAGGCGCATCGACCGCGAATTGACCATGGCTGCCCACGGGGCGAGCAACCGGCTCCGTGGCCAAGAGGCACGGCTAAAAGGCGTGGCCAAAAACACTCGGCCGATCTGGCGCAGTTTCACGGAACCGTGTAGATCGGTTTCATGAGCATCAGCAACGTCAACGTGGTCGCCCATCCCCTGGTCCAGCACAAGCTCTCCCTGATGCGGGAGAAGGACCGCTCGACCAAGAGCTTTCGCGAGATCCTGAACGAGATCGGGATGCTGCTCGGCTACGAGGTGACGCGCGACCTGCCGCTGGAGCTGGTCGATATCGAGACGCCGATTTCGCCAATGCGGGCGCCCAAGATCGCCGGCAAGAAGCTCACGCTGGCGCCGATCCTGCGCGCCGGCGTCGGCTTCCTCGACGGCATGCTGGCGTTGATGCCCTCGGCGCGCATCGCCCATATCGGGCTCTACCGCGATCCCGAGACGTTGCAGGCCGTGGAATATTACTTCAAGGCGCCGCAGGACCTGTCGGACCGCACCGTGATCCTGATGGATCCCATGCTGGCGACCGGTAACTCGGCCTGCGCCGGCGCCTCGCTGCTGAAGGCGCGCGGCGCCCGCGACATCCGCTTCGTCTGCCTTCTGGCCGCGCCTGAAGGCATCGCGCAGTTCCAGAGCGAGCATCCCGACGTTCCGGTCTGGACCGCCGCGATCGACGAGCGGCTCAACGACCACGGCTACATCGTGCCGGGGCTGGGCGACGCCGGCGACCGGATGTTCGGCACCA
Organism: Bradyrhizobium sp. JR4.3; assembly: GCF_040547695.1. NCBI lineage: Bacteria > Pseudomonadati > Pseudomonadota > Alphaproteobacteria > Hyphomicrobiales > Nitrobacteraceae > Bradyrhizobium > Bradyrhizobium sp. JR4.3. Next base: position 155,938 of record NZ_JBEPQF010000017.1, read on the forward strand.
AGTAGACAGGTTCGCGCGATCGGGTTAGTCCGGTTGCCATGAGCGCTAACGAATTTTCGCTGCAATCGCTGATCCAGACCGAAGCCGCCGCCGACCCGGCCTTCGTGTTCGACGGCACGCCGGTCTCGCGCGCGGAATTCTCGGAAAAGATCGAGCAGACCGCCGCCTGGCTTGCCGCGCGCGGTATCGGCAAGGGCGATGTCGTCGCGGTCTGGCTGGTCAACCGGATCGAATGGATCCCGCTGCTGTTCGCGGCCGCCCGGCTTGGGGCAATCGTCGCCGCCGTCAATACGCGCTACCGCAGCGCGGAGGTCGCGCATCTCCTGAAGCTGTCCGGCGCCCGTCTGATGGTGATCGAAGCCGCGTTCCGCTCGATCGACTTTGTCGCTATTCTCGCCGACATTGCGAAGGACGAGGTGCCTGCGCTGCGAGAGATCGCGGTGGTCGGCGCGGATGAGATTCCCGCCCAATGGCCCTGCGTGCGCCTCGATGCCTTCGAGAAGCGCTATCCGCCTGCCCCGCCTGCTCAGGATGATTTCGATCTGCCGGTTCTGCTCTACACGACATCGGGCACCACCAAGGGACCGAAGCTTGTCGCGCATTCGCAGCGAACGTTGGCCACGCACGCCGCCTCCGTTGCCAAGGCGCTCAAACTCTCGCCACAGCGCCATGCGCTGCTGGCCATGCTGCCGTTCTGCGGCACTTTTGGCATGACGAGCCTGCTCGGCTTCGTCGCAGCGGGCGCGACCGTCCATGCGCTCGACGCCTTCGAGGCCGCGCCGGCGCTGAAGCTTCTCCGCGAGTGCGGGATCACGCATGCCTTTGGCTCGGACGAGATGTTCCGCCGCATCCTCGCCCTCACCGAGGCGCCGCATCCGTTTCCGCATCTCGAACCCTGCGGCTTTGCCGCGTTCCAGCCCGGCTGGCGCGAGCTCGCTGCCGAGGCCGAGGCGCGCGGCATGCCGTTGCACGGCCTCTACGGTTCGAGCGAGGTTCAGGCGCTGTTCTCGATCGCACGCTCGAGTGACGCCTTCACAGATCGCATCGAGGGCGGCGGCTGGCCGATGTCGCCGGAGGCCAAGGTCCGTGTGCGCGACACGGAGAGCGGCGAACTTGCGGCTCCTGGTGTATCCGGAGAGATCGAGATCCGGGCGCCGTCACGCTTCCTCGGCTACTACAACAATCCCGATGCGACGCGCGACGCCATCACCGCGGATGGCTTCTTCCGCACCGGCGATATCGGCCGGCTGCGCGGCGACGGCTCCTTCGTCTACGAAACCCGCGCGGGCGATGCCATGCGGCTCGGCGGCTTCCTGGTTGCGCCCGGCGAGATCGAGGACGAGCTCAAATCGTGCGCTGGCGTGGCCGATGCCCAGGTCGTCGCGGTCGATTTGAAGGGAAACGCCCGCTGCGTTGCCTTCGTGATCCCCGCCCGGGAACCCCACCACGAGCCGCCGCAGCAGGACGCGTTGATCGCGCGTCTGCGCGAGCGGCTGGCCGGCTACAAGGTCCCGGCGCGGATCTATGTCGTGGAAGCTTTCCCCGTCACCGACAGTGCCAACGGCGTCAAGATCCAGCGCGCCCGGCTTCGAGCCATGGCGATGGAGCGGATCGCTGCCGAATAACGTCTATGGGCTTCGCTTGGAGGCGACCATCGCAGCGCCCCACAATGGTGCGCGCTCAAGCCTAGTATGACTTGGCCAGCCCCAGCACCTTTTCCGCAATGAAGCTGAGCGCAAGCTGCGGGCTGACCGGTGCGATGCGCGGGATCAGAACTTCGCGCAAGTAGCGCTCGACGTGGAACTCCTTGGCATAGCCGAAGCCGCCATGGGTCATCACCGCCTGCTCGCAGGCGTGATATCCGGCCTCACCCGCAATGTATTTCGCGGCATTGGCGGCGCCGCCGCAAGGCATGCCCTTGTCGTATTGCCAGGCCGCCGACATCACCATCAACCAGGCCGCCTCGAGCTCGACCCAGTTTACGGCCAGCGGATGCTGAATGCCCTGATTCTTGCCGATGGGCCGGTTGAACACGACGCGGGTCTTGGCGTATTCGGTGGCGCGCGACAGCGCGAGCTTGCCGAGGCCGACGGCTTCCGCCGCGATCAGGATGCGCTCCGGGTTCATGCCTTCGAGGATGTACTGGAAGCCTTTGCCTTCTTCGCCGATCCGGTCTTCCATGGGAATCTCGAAATCCTCGAAGAACAGCTCGTTGGAATCGACGGCCTTGCGGCCCATCTTCTCGATCTCGTGGACCTTGATCCTGTTGCGATCGAAGTCGGTATAGAACAGGCTCAGCCCATGCGTCGGCGAGCGCACGTCCTCCAGCGGCGTGGTGCGCGCCAGCAGCAGGATCTTGTGCGCGACCTGCGCGGTCGAGATCCACACCTTCTGGCCGTTGACGATGTAGCGGTCGTTCTTGGCCACCGCCCGGGTCTTGAGCTGGGTGGTGTTGAGCCCGGTGTTGGGCTCGGTGACGGCAAAGCACGCCTTCTCGCGGCCCTCGACCATCGGCGGCAGCATGCGCTTGCGCTGTTCCTCCGTGCCGAACACGACCACGGGATTGAGACCGAACACGTTGATGTGCACCGCTGACGCGCCGGACATGCCGGCGCCGGATTCCGCGATGGTGCGCATCATGATCGCGGCTTCGGTGATGCCGAGCCCGGAGCCACCGTAGGCCTCCGGCACGCAGATGCCGAGCCAGCCGGCATCGGCGAGCGCCTTGTGGAAGTCGTGCGGAAAGCCGCCGTCGTGATCCTTCTTCAGCCAATAGGCATCGGGAAAGCCTTCGCAGATCTTCGCGATAGTGTCGCGAATGGCTTCCTGCTGATCAGTGAGCGCGAAATCCATGATGGTCTCCTTGCTGGGAGCCGCGAGCGCGCAATCTCCCTCCTCTTCGCGTTTCCCACGCGAAGGCCTTGGCTGATTGCCGTGCCCCGACGTGCCCCGCGTTCTTTAGCTCGAAAAGCCGGCTTCAGGTACGTGAATTTTCCTGTCAAGTGTGTGTACCATGCATAGGATCATGCGGCGCGACGGTGTGAGCGCGCGGTTATTTCGCAGGGAGGAAGAGCGCAATGGCCGGACTTTATTTCGAAGACTTTTCCGTTGGCCAGGAGTTCAGGCATCCCCTGACGCGGACCGTCACGGAGATGGACAACACCATGTTCAGCCTGCTGACCCTCAATCCGCAGCCGCTGCACATCGACGCGCATTTTTCGGCCCAGACCGAGTTCGGCCAGCGCATTTTCAACAGCCTTTACACCCTCGGCATCATGATCGGCATGACGGTCTATGATACGACCATGGGAACCACCGTCGCCAATCTCGGCATGACCGACGTCACTTTTCCGAAACCGGTCTTCCATGGCGACACTTTGCGGGCGACGACGAAGGTGCTTTCGTTGCGGGAATCCAAATCGCGCCCCAAGGCGGGCATCGTCGAGTTCGAGCACCACGCTCTCAACCAGAACGACGAGATCGTCGGAAAATGCCGCCGCATGGCGATGATGCACAAGAGGCCGGTCTGATGCGTTCGATGCTGTTCGTGCCGGGCGACTCCCCGCGCAAATTCGAGAAGGCCAGCGAAGGCAACGCCGACGCGCTGATCATCGATCTCGAGGATTCCGTCGTCACCGACAAGAAGCCGGAGGCGCGCGGATTGACGCTGGCGATGCTCAACGGCCGCAACAAGCCCCATCAGCTCTATGTCCGGGTCAACGCGCTCGACACCGGCATGACGCTCGCCGATCTCGCGGCGGTGATGCCGGGCAAGCCCGACGGCATCGTGCTGCCGAAATCGCAGGGCGGCGACGACGTGCGGCAGGTCGCGACCTGGCTGGAAGCTTTGGAGGCTGCGGCTGGCATCGCCATCGGCGCAACGCGCATCGTCTGCGTCGCGACCGAAACCGCAGGATCGATCTTCGGGCTCGGCAGCTACAAGGGCTGCTCTCCTCGCCTCGCGGGCCTGATGTGGGGCGCGGAGGATCTCTCGGCCTCGCTCGGTGCGACCGAGAAAGCGTCAGGCGGCGTGTTCCACAGCCCTTATCGCCTGGCGCGCGATCTCTGCCTGATGGCGGCCGCCGCGGCCGAAGTCGCGCCAATCGACACCGTCTATACCGAGATCGACAATCTCATCGGGCTCGAACAGGAAACGCGCGCGGCGCGGCGCGACGGTTTTTCGGCGAAAGCGCTGATCCATCCTAAGCACGTCGACGTGGTCAACGCGGCGTTCGAACCGACCGAGGCCGAGCGCAATTGGGCCGAGAAGGTGATCGCAGCATTCGCGAGCAATCCGAACTCCGGCACGCTGCGCCTCGACGGCCAGATGATCGACAAGCCGCATCTTCGTGCTGCGATGAAGATTCTCGGCCAGAGCTAGATCAGGAACGGAATAAACTGAACTCGCGGAGAGTCCCCCTCACCCGGAATTTGCTCGCGCAAATTCCGGCCTCTCCCCGCACGCGGGGAGAGGCCAAGATCAGACGATCTTGATCGACATGTCCGGCAAGCCGTCGAGCTTGCACAAGAGCACGTCGCCCTTCACGACCGGACCGACATTCTCCGGCGTGCCGGAATAGATGATGTCGCCGGCCTTGAGCTCGAACGCTTCCGACAGTTTTGCGATCTGCTCGGCCACGCTCCAGATCATCTTGCTGAGATCCGAGCTCTGCTTCACGGTGCCATTTATCGCCAGCGAAATGGCGCCTTTGTCGAAATGACCGGTCTTGCTGGCCGGGTGGATCGGGCCGAGCACCGCGGCGTGGTCGAAGCTCTTGCCGATCTCCCAGGGCTTCTTCTCCGCGGCCATGCCGTTCTGGAGATCGCGCCGGGTCATGTCGAGGCCGAGCGCGTAACCATAGACGTGGTCGAGCGCCTTCTCGGCCGGGATGTTGCTGCCGCCGGATTTCAGCGAGGCGACCAGCTCGACCTCGTGGTGATAGTTCTTGGTCAGCGACGGATAGGGATGATCGGCGACCTCGCCGATCGCGACGTTCTGGATTGCGTCGGTCGGCTTCTGGAAGAAGAACGGCGGCTCGCGGTTCGGGTCCGAGCCGCGCTCGATCGCATGCGCCGCGTAGTTGCGCCCGATGCAGTAGATGCGTCGGACCTGGAACACCTGGGTTTCGCCGACGATCGGGATGGTGACCATCGGCACTGGAAAGATCGGCTTCGGCCCGGTCTGCGCCGCAGCCGGCGCAACTTCCGCGATCGAAACAGCACCTGCGGCCGCGGCAATTGCGAGCAGCTCTCGTCGCGTTGGTGAGATCTCTTTCATGTTTTGTGCTCCCTTTTTATGTTCGTTGGGCGCATCATGCGCGCCGACCCGCCTGATAATCAATATTCAGTATGCCAGCAATGCTGCACCGGCACGTCCTCTGATCGACGAGAACAGGCCACCTGCAGCCGCGCCTTCCAAACCGGCTCCCTTTCGCCACTAGCATGGAACTTGCATAAATTCTGGGCGACATGGATGCCGCATGAACCTCATCAGCCTCGATATCCGCATGCTCCGGTCGCTGATCTCCGTGGTCGAGACCGGCAGCATTACCGAGACCGCGCGGCGGCTGGGCCGCACCCAGCCGGCGATCACCCTGCAATTGCAGCGGCTGGAGGAGCTCACCGGGAAACAATTGTTCGAGCATGCCGGCCGCCGGCTGACGCTGAGCGAGGACGGCACGACGGTTCTCACCTACGCCAAATCCATCCTCCGGTTGCATGACGAATTGATTTCGCAACTGGCGTCGCAGGAGATCGAGGGGCAGGTGGTGCTCGGCACGCCCGACCTCTACGCCGCCTTCATGCTGCCGCAGATCCTCAGCGTGTTCCGAAAATCCTTCCCGCGCGTCCAGGTCGAGCTCAATTGCGCGCTCTCGACGCCGCTGGTGGGCCTGGTCAAGCGCGGCGATGTCGACATCGCGCTCGTCACCCGCATGAACGATTTTACGGGCGGCCAGGTGGTACGGCGCGAGCAACTGGTCTGGATGACCGGCGAGCAGTCCGCCGCGCACCAGGAACGGCCCATTCCGCTGGCATTGCTACCGCCGGGCAACATCTATCGCGACTACGCGATCGACACGCTGGAACGCGCGAATTTGCGCTGGCGCATCGCTTGCGTCAGCGAAAGCGTCGGCGGCCTCCAGGCGGCGGCCTTCGCCGGCATGGCCGTGACTGTACTTGGCCGCAGCGCGCTGGTGCCGGCGATGCGCGAGATCGGCCCGAACGAGGGCCTGCCGCCGCTGCCGAAGATCGAGCTGCTGCTCTACAAGTCGAGCGGCGCGACCTCGAAGGCGGCGACCGCCTTGCACGACTATCTCGCGCACTATCTGCGCCTCGACGAGGAACTCAGCGGCCGCGGCGATCCGATCGAGCTGTCCTGAGCTTCATGCCTTCGCGCGCGCCGGCTTTTCGCGGAGCGCCAGTGACGGCCAGAACGCTGCCCAGGGCTGCGCCGCTTCGAACGCAGCGGCGATGCGGAAGATCGTGGGCTCGTCGAGCCAGGCAGCGACGATCTGCAAGCCGATCGGCATTCCCTCGCGATCGAAGCCGCAGGGCAGCGTCGCGGCCGGTAGGCCGGCGAGGTTGATCGGCCAGGTGAAGGGCGACCAGCCGAGATGCGGATCGACCTTGCCGCCGTCGATCGTCTCGACGCCGAGACGGCCGGCCTCGAACGCAGTCACCGCCACGGTCGGCGTCACCAGCGCATCGACGCGCTCGAAAAGCTTCAGGAAGCCGCTGCGAGCCTGGCCGCGGCGATACCCCGCTTCGATATAGTCCGTGCCGCTGTAGCGCCGGCCGGCACTGATGACGTCAAGATAATCTGCTTCGGAGCTGGCGAGATCGGCCGTGGTCTTGCTCGCGACAGCCGCCGCCTGTTCGGTAAAGGCGATCGGCTTCAGCGTGTGCTCGAGGATGCCGGGATCGAGGCCCGGACCATCCATGGTGACCTGCGCGCCGCAGGCATCGAGAATGGCCAACGCCTTGCCGAACGCCGCGCGCACATCGGGGCTGACAGCGGCGTAGCCGAGATCGACGCTGGCGCCGATACGAATGCCGTTCAACGGCGCGGCCTTCGTATCGAACCGCCGCGCCGCCACCGGCAGGCTCGCGGGATCGCGCAGATCGTAGCCGGCGATGATCTCCAGCGTCAGCGCGGCATCCGCAACCGTGCGCGTGATCGGCCCGGTATGTGCGAGCGAGCCCCAGGACGGTGGCGAGAAGCCGGGCGAACGCGGCACCAGGCCAAAGGTCGGCTTCAGGCCAAACACACCGCAGAAGGACGAGGGCACGCGGATCGAGCCAACGCCATCGGTTCCGATCGCGATCGGACCGCAGCCGGCGGCAACGCCCGCCGCCGCGCCGCCGCTCGATCCGCCGCTGGTGCGACCGGCGTTCCAGGGATTGCGCGTGGTGCCAGTGACCGGGCTGTCCGCCGTCAACTTGTATCCGGACTCGCAGGTCGTGGTCTTGCAGGTGACGATTGCACCCGCCTCCTTCAGCGCCGAGACAACGGCCGCATCGGCATCGGGCACGAATGCCTTGTTCATCGGCGAGCCGCCATAGGCCGGCACGCCTGCGACAAAGACCAGGTCCTTGATCGTCACAGGTATACCGGCGAGCGGCCCCTTGGCCTCGCCGGCACGCATCTCCCTGGTGAGACGATCGGCCTCCGCCCTCGCCTGCTCGTACATCGGCGTCACCACCGCGTTGCAGGCCCCATTCGTCACCTCCAGGGCGGCAATGGTGTCGTCGACGACATCGCGCGGAGTGAACGCCTTGCGCCGGTAGCCGGCCAGGATCTCGGTTGCGGAAAGCGAGCCAAGGCCAGTCAGCGCCGGCGGGAAGGCCGTTCGGCCAAAACCATCAGTCATCATCAACCCTAAAGTGCTAGCTGAGCGCCGCGTCGACGGCGCGCTTGGCCATGACCGTGACGAGATGCGCACGGTAGTCGGCTTCGGCATGGATGTCGGAGGTGAGACCCTCGGTGTCGATCTTGATCGCCGCGATCGCGGACGGATCGAAACTTCGAGACAGCGCATCTTCCATCGGGGGAACGCGGAATACGCCGGAGCCCGCTCCGGTCACGGCCACGCGAACGCCATCGGCGAATTTCGCGACGAACACGCCGACCAGCGCATAGCGCGACGCTGGCGCCTTGAACTTGGCGTAGCCCGCCTTGAGCGGCACCGGAAAGCGGATCGCCGTGATGATCTCGCCAGGCTCGAGCGCGGTCTCGAACAGGCCGCGGAGGAACCCGTCGGCCGCGATCTCGCGCGTGCTGGTGACGACGGTCGCGCCAAGACCGAGCACACCTGCCGGATAATCGGCCGCTGGATCGTTGTTCGCGACGGAGCCGCCGATCGTGCCGCGAATGCGCACGGCGGGATCGCCGATCATCGACGCCAGCGCGGCGAGACCGGGAATCTTTCCTTGCACCAGCTTGGAGGCGGCCACCACCGCGTGTGGCGTCATCGCACCGATGGTGATGGTGGCGCCGCCGTCGGTGATGCCCTTCAGATTCCCGAGCTTCGACAGATCGATCAAGGCAGGCGGGCTCGCCAGCCGCTGCTTCAGCGTTGGGATCAGCGTCATGCCGCCGGCGACGAGCTTGCTGTCCTCGATCGAGGTCAGCAGTTTGGCAGCGTCGGGAATCCGGTCCGGCTGGTGATAGGCAAACGGTTTCATGATTGTCCTCCCTATTCCGCAGCGACCGGCAGCGATGCATTCTGAAGCAGGCGCCAAATCCGGTTCGGCGTCGCCGGCATGTCGACATGGGTGACGCCGAGATGCGACAGCGCATCGACCACCGCGTTGATCACCGCGGCCGGCGAACCGATGGTGCCGACCTCGCCGCAGCCCTTCACGCCCATCGGCGTGTGCGTGCACAGCGTCGAATGGGTCGAGATGTTCATCATCGGCATATGGTCGGCGCGCGGCATGCAGTAGTCCATCAGCGAGCCCGATAGCAGCTGGCCCGAGCCCTCGTCATAGACCGCGTTCTCGTACAGCGCCTGACCGACGCCCTGCACGATGCCGCCGTGCAACTGGCCCTCGACGATCATCGGGTTGATGACCGTGCCGACGTCGTCCACCGCGGTGTAATTGACCAGCGTCACCGTGCCGGTTTCCGGGTCGATCTCGACCTCGGCGATGTGGCAGCCGCCGGGATAGGTGAAGTTGACGGGATCATAATAAGCCTGCTCTTCCAGTCCCGGCTCCAGCACTTCGAGCGGATAGTCGTGCGGCACGTAAGCGGCGCCCGCGATCTCCTCGAACGTCTTCATGCGGTCGGTGCCTGCGACCGAGAATTTTCCGGCCTCGAACTGGATGTCCATCTCGGCCGCTTCAAGCAGATGCGCCGCGATCTTCTTGCCTTTCGCGACCACCTTGTCGGTCGCCTTCGACAGCGCCGCGCCGCCAACCACCAGCGAACGCGAGCCATAGGTACCCATGCCGAACTGCACGCGATCGGTATCGCCAAACACGATGTCGACATTGTCAAACGCGACGCCGAGCTTTTCCGAGACGATCTGCGCGAACGTCGTCTCGTGGCCCTGGCCGTGATTGTGCGTGCCGATCATGACCGTGACCTGGCCGGTCGGATGCACCCGCACCGTGGCGCTCTCATAGAGCCCGCCGCGCGCGCCCAATCGTCCCGCGAAGCGCGACGGCGCGAGGCCGCAGGCCTCGACATAGGTCGAGTAGCCGAGCCCGCGGAGTTTGCCCCTGCGCGCCGACTCCGCCTTGCGGATACCGAAATTCCTGACGTCGGCCGCGACAAGAGCGCCGTCGAGACATCCCATCGGATCGCCGGAATCATACTGCACCAGCACCGGCGTCTGGTAGGGATAGGCCTCCTTCGGGATCATATTGCGCCGGCGGATCTCGACGCGATCGATGCCCATCTCGCTGGCTGCGACGTCGACGATGCGCTCCAGCACGAAGGTCGCCTCGGGACGGCCGGCGCCGCGATAAGCGTCGACCGGAACGGTATTGGTGAACACCACCTTCACGTTGCAGTAGATTGCCGGCGTGGTGTAGACGCCGCCGAGCAGCGGTCCGTAGAGATTGGTCGGGATGTTCGGCCCGAAGGTCGAGAGATAGCCGCCCATATTGGCGAGCGTGTTGACACGGAAGGCCAGGAACTTCCCGGTCTCGTCCAGTGCAAGCTCGGCCTCGGTGACGTGATCGCGGCCGTGACGATCGGAGACGTAGCCTTCCGACCGGCTCGCGACCCATTTGATCGGCCGCATCACGCGCTTGGCGGCCCAGGTGATCACGGCCTCCTCGCCGTAGTGGAACTGCTTGACTCCAAAGCCGCCGCCGACATCGGGCGCGACCACGCGCAGCTTGTGCTGCGGAATGTTCAGCACCAGCGCGCCCATCAGGAAGCGTACGACATGCGGGAACTGGCTGGTGGTCCACAGCGTGAAGCGATCCGTGCCGGGCTCATATTCGGCGATCGCCGCGCGCGGCTCCATCGGGTTGCCGATCAGCCTGTTGTTGACGAGGCTGAGCTTTGCGACATGCGCCGCTTTCCGGAACGCAGTCTCGACCGCGGCCTTGTCGCCGAGCTCCCAATCGCAACAGAGGTTGTTCGGCACGTCGTCGAACAATTGCGGCGCGCCGGGCCGCACGGCTTCGAGCACGCCGACCACTGAGGGCAGCACCTCGTAATCGACCGTGAGCAGTTCGGCCGCCGCGCTGGCCTGCGCCGGCGTCTCCGCGACGACGAAGGCCACCATGTCGCCGACGAAGCGCACCTTGCCCTGCGCCAGCATCGGGAATGGGGGCTCCTTCATCGGCACGCCCTTGGCATCCGAGATACCCCAGCCGCAGGGCAGCGATCCCAGCTTGTCCGCGGCGGCATCCTCGCCGGTCAGGACCGCGATGACGCCGGGCGATGCGAGCGCCGCACTCTTGTCGATGCCGCGCAGGATCGCGTGTCCGTGCGGCGAGCGCACGAACACACCCGCCGTCATGCCGGGACGCTTGATGTCGGAGACGTAATTGCCGCGGCCGGTGAGGAAGCGCTGGTCCTCTTTCCGTTTGGGTGAAGCGCCGATCCCGATCACATTGCCCATGGTCACTCTCCCCTCGCGGTGTTCATGGCGGCAGCGCCAGCCATGACCGAGACGACGATGTTCTGATAGCCGGTGCAGCGGCAGATATTGCCTTCGAGGCCGTGACGGACGTCGGCTTCCGTCAGGTCCGGCTTCTCGGTCGCGAGCGCCACCGCTGTCATCAGCATACCGGGCGTGCAAAAGCCGCATTGCAGGCCGTGATGCTCGCGAAACGCTTCCTGCATCGGATGCAGCTGGTTCGAACCGGGCGCTCCATGAAGCCCTTCGATAGTGAGGAGCGTCGCGCCGTCGAGCGCGGGCGCGAGCAGCGTGCAGCTCTTCACCGGCAGGCCGTCGAGGTGCACCACGCAGGCGCCGCACTGGCTGGTGTCGCAGCCGATATGGGTACCGGTGAGGTTGAGCCGCTCGCGCAGCAGCTCGGCGACTAGCATCGCCGGTTCGACATCGACAGTGGTCGGCCGTCCGTTGAGTGTGAAGGATATCTGCACGATCATACTCCTGTGCGCGACGGGTCTTTAGGCGAGTGGAAGCGCGCTGCCGGTGGCCCATGTGGCCATCACGACGTCGCCGACGGTGAAGGGATCCGCGAAGAAGGTCTTTTCCGGCACGTAGGCCACGAACGCGTCGTCCGGCACCGTGTCGAGCATGACCTTGACGAAATATCCCTGGTATTCGATCGCGAGCACACGACTCGGCAGCAACGTGGTGCAGCCCGGCGGTAGTTCCCTGCCCGGCCGGACCAGCGCGACATCGTCGCGGCGCACGGCGATATCGATCTTGTCACCGACGCTCACCGTGGACCGCGCCTGAAGCGGGACCTCGATGCCATCAGGCGCGGCCTGCGCGAGCGTAAAGGTCGAACCGTTGACCTTCTCGACCCGCCCCGACAGCACGTTCTGCCCGCCCATGAACTCAGCGACGTAACGATCGTGCGGATGGGCATAGACGTCGCGGGCCGCGCCCGCCTGCTTGATCCTGCCCTGCTCCATCACCACCACCAGATCGGCGAGCGCGATCGCCTCGAGCTGGGTATGGGTGACGTGGATGAAGGTGATACCGAGCTCCTGCTGCATCCGCCTGAGCTCCTGGCGCATCTGCACGCGGAGCTGCTCGTCCAGGGCGGACAGCGGTTCGTCGAGCAAGAGTACCCTCGGCTCGGTGATCGCGGCGCGCGCCAGCGCCACACGCTGCTGCTGGCCGCCGGAGAGCTGCGCCGGCAGGCGGTCGGCGAATTGCGTCAGCCGCACCTTCTCGATCATGGCATCCGCAGCGCGCAGGCGGTCAGCCTTCGACATGCCGCGCACGCGCAAGGCGAACGCGATGTTGTCGCGCACGGTGAGATGCGGGAACAGCGCGTAGGACTGGAACATCATCGCGGTGCGCCGCTGCACCGGCGCAAGACCGACGACGTTCTGCCCGCCGATCACGATCTCGCCGGCGGTCGGGTCCTCGTGGCCGGCGATCATGCGCAAAATCGTGGTCTTGCCGCAGCCGGAGGGACCGATGAAGCAGCAATAGGCGCCGTCGGCGATCTTGAGATTGACACCGTCCACCACATTGGTGACGCCGTCAAAGCTCTTGCAGACGCCCGCCAGTTCGATATCGCCGCGATCACTCTTCATTCTCAGCTCAACCCTTTGTGCTGCTGCCGCGCTTTTTCTGGATCAGCACGATGCTGCCCAGGCTTGCGCCGATCACGATGAAGGAGACGATCGTCGTCACCGTCCCGAGCGCATAGAGTGAGGGGGACGTGACGTTCAGCGTCATGCTCCAGATCTCCAGCGGCAGCGTGTTCAGTGAGCCCGCGGTCTGGAGGCTGCGCGCAAACTCGTCGTAGGAGAGCGTGAAGCCGAACAGCGCGACCGCGACGAGGCCGGGCGCCAGCACCGGAATCATCACCAGCCGGATCGATTGCCAGCGGCTGGCGCCGAGGTCGTAGGCCGCCTCCTCCCAGACATGGTTGAAGCGCGACATCACCGCGAACATCACGAGCACGCCGAACGGCAGCGTCCAGGACAGTTGCGCGCCGAGCGCCGAGGTGTACCAGCTCGCATTGAGCCCGAGCGCCTGGAACAACAGACCGGTGCCGAGGCCGAGCACGAGACCCGGCGCGACCAGGCTGCCGATCATCATGTAGAACACGACGGTGTCGCCGCGAAAGCGCTTGCGAAAACCGAGCCCGGCGAGGAACGAGACAACCACCGTGATGACCGTGACAATGACGGCGAGCTTGATCGAGCGGTCGAACGAGCCCTTGACGTCGCCGGTCCGCACCTGGGTGAAGAGATCGACGAACCAGTGTAGCGACTGTCCCTTCATCGGGAAGACGAGGCCGCCGCGGATGTCCTGGAACGACAGGACGTAGATACAGAACATCGGGCCGTACAGCGCCAGCACATAGAACGCAAACAGCGTTGCCAGCGCGTAAAACGTCCACGGCCGGCCGCCTGTGTTCGGCGCGATCGCCTTGGTAGTCGCGGGAGCAACCGTTTCGGGCATGTCGGCGAGAACCGCGCTCATCGCGTGATCTCCTGCCTGATGTCGACGGTGCGCAGGATCAGCGAGACGATCGCGACCAGCACCAGCGTCAGCAACACTGCGCTGGCCGCCGCGGTCGGATATTGCAGCACGCCGACGTCCTCGTAGAACGCGCTCACCACCGAAGCCGAGCCGCCGCCGGACATCACCTTGACCACGAAGAAATCGCCCATCACGATCGAGACGACGAAGATGGTGCCGAGGGCGATGCCGCTCTTGGACATCGGCACCACGATCAGGCGCATGATGTCGAAACGGCTGGCGCCGGCATCGATCGCGGCCTCGATCAGCTTCTTGTCGATCCGTGCCATGGAATTGAAGATCGGCACGATCATGAAAATGGTGAGCTGATGGACATAGGCGATGACGACCGCCAGGTCCGAGAACAGCAGCACTTCCAACGGCTGGCGGATCACGCCAAGCCCCAGCAGCGCCTGGTTGATCAGGCCTTCCTTGCCGAGCAGCGGAATCCAGGAAATCATCCGGATGATGTTCGAGGTCCAGAACGGCACCGTGCAGAGCAGGAACAGGCCAATCGCCAGCAACTGGTTGCGGACGTGGAACACCAGGAAGTAGGCGACGAAGAAGCCGATGATCAGTGTGAAGATCCAGGTCAGCACCGTGAATTTGATGGTCGCGAGATACAGCTTCAGCGTCAGCGCCGAATGCAGCACCTCGACATAGCTTGCGAGCGTGAAGCCCGGCGTCAGCCCGCCAAAGCCGTCGGTGGCAAAGAAGCTCGCGGCCAGCACGACCAGGATCGGCGCCACGAAGAATGGCACGAGCACCAGCACGAGCGGAGACACGTAGAGCCAGCCGGCGAGATTTGCGCGTGGTGAGGTTTGAGCTGGACTAAGAGCTGGACTAAGGCTTGGCTGCATGTCGGCAAACGCCTCGAACTCGGTCATTTGGCACCGGCGCATCGCCACGCCGGCGCTTCGTTCACGTCAGGAAAAGCAGGTTTCAGGCCACCTTGAAGTCGTTCCAGCGCTTGTTCATGTAGGCGGCTTCGTCCATCAGCGTATTCCAGCAGGAGATGTTCTTGACGCGGTCGAGGAACGAACCGCCGTCGCGCTTGGTGCCCGCCTTCTCCATCGCAACGCCATAGGGATCGTTGACCACCTCCGGCGCGGGCTGGCCCTCGTACCAGAACGCCCATTCGGCCGGCGTGAGGAATTTCTTCGCAGTCGAAGGCACCGGGCTGTAATAGCCGTAGCGCGCGACGAAGCCGCCCTGCCAGCCCGACAGATACCAGTTGAGATATTCGTAGGCCGCGTCCAGCTTCTTGCCGGAGAGATGCTTCATCAGGCCCATGCCGTTGCACCAGCCGCGATAGCCTTCCTTGCCGTTCTTGATGTTGACCGGCGCGTAGACGCAGGGGATTTCTTTCACGCGCACCGCGGCAACCGCCGGCGACCACATCGACTGGATGACCGCTTCGCCCGCCGCCATCAGTTGCACCGACTGGTCGAAGGTGGTCCAGGTCGCGCGGAACTGGCCCTGCTTCTTGAGCTCGATCAGCTTGTTGCAGGTGAAGTCGATCTCCTCCTTGGTCATGTTGCCCTTGTTGCCGTACTTGATCAGCCCGGCGCTTTCGAAGCAGAGCGCGGCGTCCATGATGCCGATCGCGGGCACGTCGAGGATCGCGGCCTTGCCCTTGAATTTCGGATCGATCAGATCCTTCCATTCCGTGACTTCATGGCCGACGAGGTCGGGGCGGTAACCGATGGAGTCCGCGTTGTAGACCTGCGGCAGGAAGGTCGCCCATTCGGTCACGCCATCGTTGAGCTCGGTCGAATCGGGCTTGGCGATATACATGGCCTCGTAGGGCGAGATGCCCTGGCGCGGGATCTTGTGACCGTCGATCTCCCCCTTGGTGAAGATCGGCAGGATGTTGTCGAACTCCTTGACCTTCTTGACCTCGATGCCCTGGATCACGCCGCGCTTGGCGGCGAGCTTGGCCTGCCAGCCCTCGAGATCGGCGATATCGACCGTATTAGGCTGGCTTATGAAGCGGTTGATGGCAGCGGAGGTGTCGAGGTTCTGCATCGTCACCTTGAAGCCGAGATCCTTGGCCGCCTGGTCGCCGATCGCCTTCACCACCGAATAGGACACGCCGACATGGCGCAGCTCGATGTCCTTGATCTCCTGCGCCCAGATGGTTGGGAATCCGCGGATCGCGTCCGATCCTGCGGCAGCGCCGGCCACCGCCGCAGCGCCCTTCAACAGCGTGCGTCGGCTCAGCTTTTTCGCAGACCTGTCGCTCGTCCCCGCCGGATTGGCAGTGGATGTCCCCTTGTCCCTGTCAAGCATGGCAACCCTCGTTGGCTACGATGAACGCTGCGCACCGGTCGCCATTGACCGGCTGCGGATGTGACCAATTGCGCAGGAGGCTATGGGCGGGATGTTGTGAAGTAAAATTGGAAGTAAAAATTCGCTGCATAAACGCGGCTAATGGTTCGCCCCGCTGCACCGGCTTTTGGCAGCGCGCATAAGAAGGCGTCAGGACGTGCATACAAAACCGATAGCTTCGAACGTGCGGGCCCGTTCGCGCCGCAGACGTGATCAAGGCGGTCCTCAGGACCTGAGCTGGTCCCGCGCCGTCTCCGGCGCTATCAGCGTTGCGATGATGGTGATGACCGACAGCGCGATGATGTAGACCGACACGGCCCAATAAGAACCCGCCCATGCCAGCAGTGCTGTCGCAATCAGCGGCGAAAAGCCGCCGCTGAGCGCCGCGGCGACGTTGGCTCCCAGCGATGCGCCGCTGTAGCGCACCTGGGTGCGGAACAGCTCCGGCATGAAGGCCGCCTTCGGCCCGAACAGCAGCGCATGCGTCAGTGTCATCGTGACGACGAGCGCGAGCGTGATCAGCGCCGGCTCCCTGGTGTCGAGGAACCAGAACAACGGAAACGCCAGCGCCACCGAGAACACGCCACCGGCGAGATACAGCGCTTTGCGGCCGAAGATGTCGGACAGCCAGCCCGCGAGGGGCAACGTCGCGAGCTCGACGAGCGCGGCATAGACCACCGCATTGAGGATCACCTGCCGCGGCAGGCCGAGCTGCGTCGTGGTATAGACCACGGTGAAAACAGTGAGGAGATAAGCAAGCCCGACTTCGGACACCGTGATGCCGATCGCGAGCAGGAAGCTGCGCCAGTCGCGGCGCAGGACTTCCAGCGCCGGCTGCGCCAGCACCTCCTTGCGCTCGAGCACCTCCTTGAAGTGCGGCGTCTCCGCGAGTTTCAGCCTTACGATGAAGCCGACGCCGACGAGCAGGATGCTGATCAGAAACGGCACGCGCCAGCCCCAGCTCAAGAAGTCCGCTTCGGGCAGTTGCGTCATCAGACCGAAAATGCCGGTGGACGCGGCGACTCCGACGGGGAAGCCGATCTGCACCAGGCTGCCGTAGAAGCCGCGGCGGTTGCCGGCGTGCTCGGCCACCATGACCACCGCCCCGCTCCACTCGCCACCGAGCCCGATGCCCTGGACGAAGCGCAAGATGACGAGGAAGATCGGCGCCCAGACGCCGATCTGACTGTAGGTCGGCAGGCAACCGATCAGGAACGTGCCCAGTCCCATCGCGATCATGGTCGCGACCAGCATCTTCTTGCGGCCGACCCGGTCGCCATAATGCCCGATGATGGCACCGCCAATCGGCCGCGCGACAAAGCCGACCGCATAGGTCGAGAACGCCGCCAGCGTGCCGACGAAGGGATCGAAGCTCGGGAAGAACAGCTTGTTGAAGACGAGTGCGGCGGCCGTGCCGTAGATCAGGAAGTCGTACCACTCGATAGCCGTGCCGAGCGCGCTCGCCCACACCACATGCGCCGTCGTCGATTTCTCCGCCGCAGTGGAGACCCCCGATGCTGCCGTCATTGCCGCGCCCCAAGATTCCTGGGCGCCATCATGGCCAATCGCGATGGCGGTTGCAACTTGTCCGGGCATAGTCGTCGACGAGGATCACAGTGGGTGACAGTTGCGCGCTACTGCTTCAGCACCGTCATTGCGAGGAGCCCTTGCGACGAAGCAATCCAGAATCCCGCCGCGGAAAGAACCTGATCTTCCCCCAAAAAAGTGGACATGGATCAAGCCGATTTTAGCTCCATCTCGACCGGGCTGATATAGCCGATGGCCGAGTGTCTTCGGGTCTG
>NZ_JBEPQF010000018.1:0-167191 GCF_040547695.1 Bradyrhizobium sp. JR4.3
GTAAACGACTTTGATACCCCTCGACAACCCGTTCGGCACGAGGTTGTCACCCATGTCTTAGGTACGACCTGTTACCTATGTCTCCGGTCTGGACACTGGGGCGCTGGTGCCGCAAGAGGGATTCGAACCCCCGACCCCGTCATTACGAATGACGTGCTCTACCAACTGAGCTATTGCGGCGAACCCTGCCGGGGCCCGCGCGAGGCCGGTCCCGATACGCGCGCTCCTGATATCGGGCGGGGCCCGAATTGGCAAGGTGGAGCCGGCTTCGAAATGCCGCTCAGCCGCCCCAGCGAGACCAGAATCCGCGCCAGCCGCCGGCCTGGGCCTTTGCTTGGTCCCTGGGCGTGCCGATTTGTTCCGTAAATTCATCGCTCGGACCCTCGTCGTCGATCCCGGGATCATCCGGGGCGCGGACGATCGGGATGACGGCGGGAATAGGTGCTTGCGTGGGCTTGCCAAGGTCGGCGCGGGTCCGGAACACCGGCGTCGCGGCTACCGGCGATGATTCGGCGATCTCAGGGGCCGGTTTGACCGGCTCGGCTGGCGTGACGGCCGGCTCTCCCTTTGCCGCTTCGTTGGCAGTTTCCTCGGTGGTTTCCTTGGCGTCCTCCTTGGCTTCAAGAGGCGGCGAATTGTCCTGCGCAGCAGGCACCGGATCCGGCGCCATGACAGCCGGTTCCGCCGGGCTTTCGCTCGGGGCCGCCGTCACCCGCTTCGGCGGCGGAGCCGCCAGCATGGCTTCCTCGAAGGCTGAGGATTCGATCATCGCGCCCCTGTCGGAAGGAAGACTGGCGACCGGCGTTTGCCACTGGAACGCGTCGAGGCGACCGGTGACCGGGGAAACCGGACGCCAGCGATCGCTGACATAACCGTCCGCGGTCCAGGCTGGATCATGGCGGGCGCGCACCGCGCGCAAGGTCCAGGCGCGGGCCCGGCCGCCGTCACCATGCTCGGTGCGCTCGAGCTCGGCCATCAGCAGCGCCACGCGCTGGGTCGGATCGTTGACGTAAGGCGCCAGCACCGCGCGCGCACGGGCGAACTCGGACGCATCGATCGCGGCGCGCGCGATCGCCAGCTGGCCCTCGACATAACCAGTCTTGTCGGCAGGAATTTTGGCGGCGAGCGTCTCGACCCGCTGCAAGCGCTGCCGCGCGGAATCGCCGAGCTTCACATGCGCATAGGCATCGGCGAGATCAGGATGCGGATTGGCGAGCCAGGCAGTTTCCACCAGCTTCATGGCGCGGCGCACCTGATGCGCCTCGCTCTCGAATTTTGCAGCGAGCACCGCGGCCGGAACCAGGGTCGGCGCGAGCTTGACCGCCTGCATCACGCTCTCGCGCGCGACGTCGCGGTCCATCGTTTCCAATTCCAGCGCGCGGGCGGCGAGCAGCACGCCGCGCTGGCGGCGATAGGCCTGCTTGTCGATCAGGCCCGCGGACAGATTCGAATCGAGGATCGCGAGCGCGCCGCTCCAGTCGCCGCGCGCGCAGCGGAAGCCGAGCACCGCATGCGAGGCCCAGGTCGAGAACGGCGACAGCTTGATCGCTTCCTCGGCGATCATCACGGCGCCGACCGCATCGTCGGCGCGCTGCGCCTCGATGAACAGGCCGCGCAGGCCGAGCAGGCGCGTGTCCTCGCGCTCGGCCATGGCACGGAAGACGCGCTGGGCCTCGTCGCGATTGCCCTCGAGTTGCGCCGATTGCGCATGCAGGAGAAGCGCGAGCGGATCGTTTGCGGCCAGCCGCCGCGCGGTATCGGCGTGGCGACGAGCAAGCGCGGTGTCGCCATGGCCGATCGCAAGCAGGCCGTGGGTGATGGCGTGGCGGCCGCGAGCATGGCGCTTTTCGTGACGACGGCGGCGCAGACGCCCCGGAGCGCGCCAGGCCATCGTCAGCAGGCTCCAGACCAGCACGACTGCCGCGGCAAAGAGGCCAAGCAAGAATACGAATCGGGGAAGCGTCGTTGTGGCGCGGAAGGCGCCCGCGGTCAGGACGAGGTCGCCAGGCTGATCGGCGACCCAGGCCGCGCCAGCCGCCGCCAGCGCGATCAGGACGAGGAAGAGGACGATGCGAAGCATGACGATCCCTATACGCGCTGATTGTTGCGCGAACCTTTATTGACCAGGCTTGACGAGATCCGCCATGGCGGCGTCGGCGAATTTGCGTGAGGCTGCGAGCGCGGCGTCACGGGCATCGGCCTTGTCGAGCCAGGCTTGCGCCGGTGCACGATCGGCCTCGGGCAGCGTCTTCAACTCGCGCCGTGCCTCGACGAAATCGTTGCGCAACGCAGCCGCCGTCACTCGCGCGACGATGGCGCCGCGATCGTTGCCGACCCCGTCGGTACGCTCGATGCGGACGAGTTTTGACGCCCCTGCCTGAAGGCGCTCGACGATGCCGGTGCCGCTGGCCGGAGCTTCCGCCGGCGGCGACAATTTCGGCACGATGTTGAGGAGCTCGCGACTCAATGCGACCGGCGTCGGAATGCCTGACGATGCAAAGGTGTCGAGCGGCTTCAGCATATCCGGCTTTGCTGCCAGCGACCGCGCGGCGGCGAGCTGCGATTCGTAGGCGTCGCCGTGGCGAACGGCGACGTCGAGCAGGGCCGCCGCCACCACATGGCGCAGCGGCTTGTCGTCCATCGTCTTCGCGTCAGCGATCTTCTCGTTTTGCTGCGCGAGTTCCGCACGTTCGGTCTTGCTGGCACGCTCGAGCTGCACGAGGCGGTCGTTGAGAGCGGCAACATCAGGCGCGGCAGCGCCTGGCGCCGATTTCGCGTCGTTGAGGGCGCCCGCGGTCTTGTCGGACTGTGCGCGCAGATTGGCGATGTCGCTGCGCAGGCTCGTTGCGGATTTCTCCAGCGCATCGATCCGCGCCAACATGGCCGGATCGGCGGCAGGCTTGCCCGCCTTGGCTTCGACCGCGGCAACGCGCCCGCTCAGCGCGTCAACAGTTGCGCCCGTCACTTGCGGAGCAGCCGGCGGCGCCTGCACCGCAGGCCAGCCCAGCATCCAGCCGACCGCGATCACAATTGCGGCTGCGACAGCGCCGGAGAACGGAGCGATAACCCAGGGTGAAATTGACGGCGATACCGACGCGGACGCAACGGAAGACTCTTCCTCGGCAGGCTGGGGCTGCGGCTCGGCATTGGCCTGTTCGGACTTGCCCTCTTCAGACTTTGCCTCTTCAGATTTGGATTGCTCATGCGCGGCCGGTTCGGTCGCGGCCTCAGGCTCGCCCGCCACCTCCTGCGGCTGGGTCGAGACTTCGGTCGCCTCGAGGTCGATGGTGGGCGGGCTCCGCTTGGCACGGCCGGACTCGGGAGCCAATCCTGCGTCTTCAGGCTTGTCGTCGGCCATCGTGACGGTTCCTCACACTTACCTGCCCTGAACGAACGGATCCGATTGCGTCGGATTCGGCCCGACCTCTTACGCCAAACGGGTACGCAAAGCACGCTCCAAGGTGTCAAATAAGGCATTTTCGTCCGGCGTCGCGGCCACCAGAACCTGCGAGGCACCGGCCTCGCGCAGCACGCCGGCGACGGCCTCGGACAGGCAGCATTGCGGGATCGCCAGAGCCGAGATTTCGACGCCTTCGCCCCGCGCGGCCTCCAGGAAAGCCCGCGCACTGCGCCGGGAGTAGTGCAGCACCGCCCTGATCCCATGGGCGGCAAAGCGCTCACAGACATCGCGCGGCAACAGCTTGATAGGCGCCATACGATAGATCGTCTGTGTGACGACGTTGAAGCCTTCGGCGCTCAGCTCGCCTCCGAGGTCGCGCGACAGATCCGCGCCCGCGAGATAGAGCAACGTGCCCTTTTTCTTCAGCCGCTTGTCGCGCGCGCTCTGCATCACCTTGTCGCGCAGGGCAGTACCGTCGCCGCCGGCGACGATCACCTCGGCAAAGCCGGCATCGCGCGCGGCGGCGGCCGTGTGCTCGCCGACGGCAAACAGCGGCAGCTCCAGCAGACCAAGGTCCTGCAATTGCGGCGCGACGGCACGGATCGCATTGGCCGACGTGACGATGACGGCGCTGTAGCTCGTTTCACTCTCGGCATGGAAGGCGACCGGCTCGAACTTGAGCACCGGCGCGAGCAGCACCACATGACCCCGTGCACGCAGATTTTCCGACGTCGCCTCATTGTCGGGATGCGGCCGTGTGACAAGAATGGACATCGCTTGTGTTCCCGAACCACGTGGCGGTGGCGCTTTCACGAGGAACGGCCGCGCGTGACGATTGCGTTGGCCGACCCCGGAATGCTACCGGACGTACCAGAACTCTGCTTTGCGGATGAGCGCAAGGGGGGTGAGAAGGGCGCAAATTGGATAACAATTCGCCAATGCTGGTACTGGGTATCGAAACCACCTGCGACGAGACCGCCGCGGCGGTAATCGAGCGTGCGCCTGACGGCAGCGGCAAGATCCTGTCCAATATCGTGTGGTCGCAGGTCGAGGAGCATGCCCGTTTCGGCGGGGTGGTACCGGAGATCGCGGCCCGCGCCCATGTCGACCTGCTCGACGGCATCATCGACCGCGCCATGACTGAGGCCGGCATCGACTTCGCCCAGCTCGACGGTGTCGCCGCCGCGGCGGGGCCGGGGCTGATCGGTGGTGTCATCGTCGGGCTCACCACCGCGAAGGCGATCGCGATGGTGCACGATACGCCGCTGGTCGCGGTGAACCATCTGGAGGCGCATGCGCTGACGCCGCGCCTGACTGACGCACTCGAATTTCCCTATTGCCTGTTTCTCGCCTCGGGCGGCCATACCCAGATCGTTGCCGTCACCGGCGTTGGTCAGTATGTGCGCCTCGGCACCACCGTGGATGATGCGATCGGCGAGGCCTTCGACAAGGTCGCGAAGATGCTGGGACTGCCCTATCCGGGCGGGCCGCAGGTCGAGCGCGCGGCCGCCAGCGGCGATCCCTCGCGATTTGGGTTTCCGCGGCCGTTGCAGGGACGCCCCGACGCCAACTTCTCGCTATCGGGATTGAAGACGGCGGTGCGCAACGAAGCAAGCCGGTTGGCCGAGATCACACCGCAGGACGTCAGCGATCTCTGCGCGAGCTTTCAGGCTGCCGTGCTCGACTCCACCGCCGACCGGTTGAGCGTCGGCCTGAAACTTTTCCGC
Organism: Bradyrhizobium sp. JR4.3; assembly: GCF_040547695.1. Classification (NCBI taxonomy): domain Bacteria; kingdom Pseudomonadati; phylum Pseudomonadota; class Alphaproteobacteria; order Hyphomicrobiales; family Nitrobacteraceae; genus Bradyrhizobium; species Bradyrhizobium sp. JR4.3. The sequence continues at coordinate 5,128 of NZ_JBEPQF010000018.1, forward strand.
GAGCAGTTCGGCGCGCCGCACGCGCTTGTGGCGGCCGGCGGCGTCGCCGCCAATCAGGCGATCCGCGACGCGCTGCATGACGTTGCGAGGAAAGCCGGAACACAATTGATCATGCCGCCGCCGGCGCTCTGCACCGACAATGGTGCAATGATCGCTTGGGCCGGCGCCGAACGTCTCGCACTCGGCATGACCGACACGATGGAAGCACAGCCTCGCGCGCGCTGGCTGCTCGATGCGAACGCGACGGCACCGGCCGGATACGGCAAGACGCGCGCGGGATTCTAGCAATGACAGCGTTCCAATCGATTGCGGTGATTGGAGCCGGCGCCTGGGGCACGGCGCTGGCGATGGTGGCGGCTCGGGCCGGACGGAACGTGACGCTGTGGGCGCGCAATCCCGAGCACGCGACGCGGATCGCATCGACCCGCGACAATCCGCGGCTGCCGGGCGTGCGGCTTGCTCCGGATATCGTCGTGACGAGCGATCTGGCCCTCGCCGCGCAGGCGGACATGCTGCTGATCGCGGTGCCCGCGCAGCATCTGCGCGGTGCTGTCAACATGCTCGCCTTGCACCTGGAAAAGCCGGTGCCGATCATTGCCTGCGCCAAGGGCATCGAGCACGGCACCCATAAATTCATGGCCGACGTGATCGCCGAGGCCGCGTCCCACGCGCAGCCGGCGATCCTGTCGGGCCCGAGCTTTGCCGACGATGTCGCGCGTGGTCTGCCGACCGCGGTCACGCTGGCGGCGAGGGACGAAGCGCTGGCCAACAGCCTGGTGCAGGCGCTGGGCTCGACGACCTTCCGGCCGTATCACTCCACCGATGTCCGCGGCGTCGAGATCGGCGGCGCCGCCAAGAACGTGCTGGCGATCGCGGTCGGCATCGCGGTCGGGCGCAAGCTCGGCGCTTCCGCCCAGGCCGCCCTCACCACCCGCGCCTTTGCCGAGCTGACACGCCTCGGCCGCGCGCTCGGCGCACGCAGCGAAACACTCACGGGCTTGTCTGGCCTCGGCGATCTGATCCTGACCTGCTCGAGCCCACAATCGCGCAATTTCGCGCTCGGCCTGGCGCTTGGCCGCGGCGATCAGCCGCCCGCCGGCAAGCTTGCCGAAGGCGAATTCACCGCGCCGGTCCTGATCGAGCTCGCGGCTTCGCAAAACATCGAAATGCCAGTATCGGAAGCCGTCGCATCGATCCTGACCGGCAGAAGCACGATCGACGCCGCGATCTCGGGGCTCATGACGCGACCTTTCAAGGCAGAGGAATGAACATGGCGTACTGGCTGGTGAAATCCGAACCATCGGTGTGGTCCTGGGACCAGCAGGTGGCGAAGGGCTCCAAGGGCGAGGCCTGGACCGGCGTGCGCAATTACACCGCGCGCCAGAACCTCGTCGCCATGAAGAAGGGCGACAAGGCGTTCTTCTATCATTCCAACGAGGGCAAGGAGATCGTCGGCATCGCGGAGATCGTCAAGGAAGCCTACCCCGATCCGACCGACAAGACCGAGAAATTCGTCTGCGTCGACATCAAGGCCGACAAGCCGTTGAAGAGTCCGGTGACGATGGCCGCGATCAAGGCCGAGAAGAAGCTCGCCGACATGGCGCTGGTGAAATATTCCCGCCTGTCGGTGCAGCCGGTGACGGCCGAGGAATGGAAGCTCGTCTGCAAGATGGGCGGGATGTAGGCTTAGGTGCTGTAGCCCGGATGAGCGAAGCGATATCCGGGACTACTGCTGCGATCCCACATGTCGCTACGCTCATGCGGGCTACGATATCGGAGTTCGCGTCTCCGGCAGCGCAAACACCTCGCATGGCGCGGCAATGCCGCGCAGGGAATGCGATCCAAGCGCGATCAGAGGCATGTCGGTCTCCGCGGCGAGCGCGCCCGACACCAGCACGGTTCTGCCGAGCGGCTTGCACAATCCTTCGAGCCGGCTGGCGAGATTGACGGCGGGACCGATCGCCGTGAAATCGAGCCGGTTGGCGGCGCCGATATTGCCCCACAGCATTTCGCCGAGATGCAGCGCCGCGCCAAACGCGAGCGGCGGCAGAGCTTGGGCACGGCGCTCCGCATTGAGATACGCCATCCCGGCTTCGGCTGCGCTCGCGGCACGCAGAGCTGCATCGCACGCTTGGCGCGGTGACGCCCCGACCACCGGAAAGATCGCGAGCACGCCGTCGCCGATGAATTTCAGCACCTCGCCGCCGAAGGCGTGAACCGCGCCGGCGATGCGATCGAACCAGGCATCGAGCGCCGCGATGACGTCGGCAGGCGGATTGGTTTCCGACAGGAGCGTGAAGTTGCGCAGATCCGCATAGAGCAGCGCGGCCTGTATGGTCTCGCCGAGATCGCGCCGCAGGGGTGCCGCCAGCACCCGCTCCGCGCTGCGCTTGCCGAGATAAGCATCCAACGTCGCGCGCAACGTGGCACGCGCGGCAAGCACCGCAAGGGGCGTCGCGGCAAAGCGCGCGGCCTGGCGCAATTGCTCGGTCTCGTTTGCGGTGAACGGACGCGGCCCGATCCAGCCGAGCAACGGCCCGTCAGGCCGTCCGACCAAATCTTCGTGCACCTCACCGTCCGCGATGTCGCGCAGCCAGCGGCGGCCGGCATCGTTGGGCGGGTCGGGCGCGAGGCCGCCTGGTGCGAAGCCGAGCGCTTCGATCACCCGGCCGTTCTCCGCGCGCCACAACCAGGTCCGCTTCGCGATCAGCGGATGCGGCACCTCGAGCGTCAGGCTGCCTGCCGCAAGCGGCACGCCGTCGGCGACCAGATGTGCGCCGAGGTCCGCGAGCAGGCGGTCGGCCCCGGCGCTATCGGCGGCGGCGTCGACAAGCCAGGCGAGCGTCGGAGAGAGGTGCACGGCCCGATCATGACGATGCCAGGCCGTCTTTGTCACGGGCAATCCTTGACGGGCCGCTCGCGCGCCGCCATGTCCCAGTGTCAGCCCAGGGATGATCGCCGATGACCGAACCGTTCATAGTGCGACGCGAGACCCAGATTGCCGCCCCACGTGCCACCGTTTTCGCTTACCTGACCGACCCCGAGAAGATTTTGAGCTGGATGGGTTCCGACGCGACCACGGAGCCGCATCCCGGCGGGCTATATCTGCTCAAAGGCATCGGCCCTCGCGGCGGCGTCGCCCGCGGCGCGTTCCGCGAAGTCGTGCCGGTGCATCGGCTCACCTACACGTTTGGATGGGAGGGCGGCCAGGAAGTGCCGCCCGGCTCGAGCCTGATCGAGATCGACCTGATCGAACGCGACGGCGGCACATTGCTGCGCATGACCCATAGCGGGCTGCCGACCGAGGAACAGGCTGCCGCCCACGCGACGGGATGGGCGCATTATCTGGGACGGCTCACGGCAGCAGCCGCGGGCGGCGATCCCGGTCCCGACAACGGCGTTTCCAACAAGGCGTAACGACGCCGAGGTCAGACCGCCGCGGTCGCCACCACCTGCTGTAAAAGCTGCTCGCGCCTGGCCTGCGAGCGCTGGCCCTTCATGGTCGCGGCGAAGCGTTCGAGGATGCCGTCCTCGAACGCGGTGACGATGGTGTCGTGAACATAGCTCTTGCGGCAGATCGCCGGCGTGTTGGAGAGCTGATCGGCGGCGCCGCGGATTGCCTCCAGCACCTGCTTCTTGCGGCCACGCTGGCTGGTCGCCGGCGTGATCCGCGACAGCGATTCCACCACAACCGCAGAGGCCATCAGCGTGCGGAAATCCTTCAGCGAGATCTTGATGCCGGCGATCTCGCGCAGAAACGCGTTCACCTGTGTGGTGCTGACCGCGCGCACGATCCCATAGGGATCGCGATACTGGAACATGCGCTTGCCGGGAACGCCCTGCAAAATGCCGATGGCGCGCACGAGCTTGGCGGCGTCGCACTCCTTGCGCACGGCCTTGCCGCCCTTCGCCTTGAAGGTCAGCACGAAGCTGTCGTCTTCCAGCGAGACGTTGGACTTCAGCAGCGTGGTGGCTCCGCGGGTGCCGTTGAGACGGGCATAGGATTCGTTGCCGGGGCGGATAGCGGTGCGCGCGATCAGTTCGATGACGGCCGAGAGCGCGAACTCGCGGGTCGGCTCGTCGCCCGACAGGAACGCCGAGACCTTGCGCCGGATCTTGGGCAGCGCGCCGACGAGTTTTTCAAGGCGATGCGCCTTGCGTTGCTCGCGGACCTTCTCCCAATCGGCGTGATAGCGATATTGCAACCGACCCGCGGCATCGCGTCCCACCGCCTGGAGATGCGTGCTTGGATCGGCCGAGTAGCGCACCTCGCGATAGGCCGGCGGCACCGCCATGGAATGCAGCCGCCGAATGGTGCGGGGATCGCGGATGTGGACGCCGTTGTGCCGCACGAAGGAATAGCCCTTGCCGCGCCTGATGCGGCGGATGGTCAGCTCGTTCTGGTCGCCGAGCCGCAGGCCCAGTTCCTTGGCAAGGGCCTCGACCGTTGCCCCAGGCGCCGCGTCGAACACTTTTTTCGGGCTGGGGCGGCCGGAACCGGCCGGTTTCGGCCATTGTCCGAGGGCTTTGGCTAGCGCAATGGCTGCAGGATCGGCTGAAGCGGGCCGCAAAGTCCCGAGATTCTGCTGATCCATCATAGTCTTATGCCTTAGCCCTGTCTGTTATCGGTCAATGCCGCTGTTCTGATTTTCGTTCCAAGGGGTCTCGTTGGACCCGGGTTGGCCATTTAGGGTGTTCCGAACCGCATTGCGAGTCCCGAATCAGTGAGAGACGGTTTCTAAATACCTCTGCTGGGTGCATGGCGCTCTGCGCGGGCCCATTCCGACGATCTGGGTAAAGACCCGAAAGCCGCCCGTTGCCCTGTTTCAAAACTGCGACAGTCGCAAGAAGCGGCTTGATCCTCCGCATGGCAGGCTGCTCGCCGAAGGTCCAGCTTGTGCACCTTGTCGGGTCCGGTTAGCCCGACGCATAATCGGTTCAACGATCAAGTCGGCTCGCCAGTGGTCTGTGCTCGGCTTGCCGTATCTGGAGGGAAACATGTCCGAGAAGATCTACGACGTCCCCGCGGAATGGGCGAAGCGCGCCTGGGTCGACCAGGCCCAATACAAGGACATGTACGCCCGCTCGATCTCGGACCCGAACGGTTTCTGGGCGGAGCAGGCCAAGCGCATTGACTGGATGCACGCTCCGACCAAGATCGAGAACGTCTCCTTCGCGCCCGGCAACATCTCCATCAAATGGTTCGAGGACGGCGTTCTCAATGTCGCCCATAATTGCATCGACCGGCATCTCCACAGCCGCGCCAACCAGACCGCGATCATCTGGGAAGGCGACGATCCCTCACAATCCCGGCACATCACTTACAAGGAGCTGCACGACGAGGTCTGCCGGATGGCCAACATCCTGCGCACCCGGAACGTCAAGAAGGGCGACCGTGTCACCATCTACCTGCCGATGATTCCGGAGGCGGCCTACGCGATGCTGGCCTGCGCGCGGATCGGCGCGATTCACTCCGTGGTGTTCGCCGGCTTCTCGCCCGACAGCCTCGCCCAGCGCATCAACGACTGCCAGTCCAAAGTGATCATCACCGCGGATGAGGGCCTGCGCGGCGGCAAGAAGGTGCCGCTGAAGGCCAACGTCGACGCGGCGCTCGCTAAGGCAGACGGCGTCGACTGGGTCGTCGTGGTCAAGCGCACCGGCGGCGCGGTCGAAATGAATCCCTCGCGCGACCTCTGGTACCACGACGCCGCCAAGATGGTGACGACGGAATGCCCGGTCGAGCACATGCACGCCGAGGATCCGCTGTTCATCCTCTACACCTCGGGCTCGACAGGCCAGCCCAAGGGCGTGCTGCACACCTCCGCGGGCTATCTCGTGTTCGCCGCGATGACGCATCAATACGTCTTCGACTATCACGACGGCGACATCTACTGGTGCACCGCCGACGTCGGCTGGGTCACCGGCCACAGCTACATTCTCTACGGACCGCTCGCCAACGGCGCGACCACGCTGATGTTCGAAGGCGTACCGAATTACCCGGATAATTCGCGATTCTGGAACGTCATCGACAAGCACAAGGTCAACATCTTCTACACCGCGCCAACCGCGATCCGCGCGCTGATGCAGAGCGGCGACGCGCCCGTGAAGAAGACCTCGCGCGCCAGCCTGCGCCTGCTCGGCTCGGTCGGCGAGCCGATCAATCCGGAAGCCTGGGAGTGGTATCACCGCGTCGTCGGCGACAACCGCTGCCCGATCGTCGACACCTGGTGGCAGACCGAGACCGGCGGCATTTTGATCACGCCGCTGCCCGGCGCCACGAAGCTCAAGCCGGGATCGGCGACGCAGCCATTCTTCGGCGTGATGCCCGAGATCGTCGATGCCGACGGCAACGTGCTGGACGGCGAGACATCAGGCAATCTGTGCCTGACGCGGTCATGGCCGGGCCAGATGCGCACGGTCTATGGCGACCACGCCCGCTTCGAGCAGACTTATTTCTCGACCTACAAGGGCAAGTATTTCACCGGCGACGGCTGCCGACGCGATGCCGACGGTTATTACTGGATCACCGGCCGCGTCGACGACGTCATCAACGTCTCCGGCCACCGCATGGGTACCGCCGAAGTCGAAAGCGCACTGGTCGCGCATGAGAAGGTGTCGGAGGCCGCCGTGGTCGGCTTCCCGCACGACATCAAGGGCCAGGGCATCTACGCCTATGTGACCCTGATGGCCGGCATCGAGCCGACCGAGGATCTGCGCAAGGAGCTCGTCACCTGGGTGCGCAAGGAGATCGGCCCGATCGCTTCGCCCGACCAGATTCAGTTTGCACCGGGTCTGCCAAAAACGCGCTCCGGCAAGATCATGCGCCGCATCCTGCGCAAGATCGCCGAGGACGAGCCGGGCAGCCTGGGCGACACCTCGACCCTGGCCGATCCCGGCGTGGTCGACGACCTCGTCAAGAACCGGCAGAACAAGAAGTCGGCGTAAAGGCGGTCTCGTGCCCCGGACGCAGCGCAGCGCTCGTTAGCGGTGCGCTGCAGAGCCGGGGCCCATGCAACAGCAGACTCTGAGGCTTTCTGGGTCCCGGCCCTCCGTCGCACCGCTTCGCGCTTTGCCGCGTCCGGGACACGAGACCCATCCCCGCGTTAGCGCTCCCCCGAACAACGGTCGTTCACATCCTCACGCACTTGTCAGGCCGCGCCCCGGCGGCCGGGCATCTTTCCCGCCGAGTGTTGTTTTCAGGTCATTTACTTTGTTTCGAACATTTCCTTTGTTCCCCCTGCTGGCTGGCCCTTGGCGGCCGTGCGTGGAAACCATCCGGTTAACAAGCGCGGTTAAGAATGTCCCCTGACAAGGACTTGCAACAAGGACTTGGCGAGCCAGCGATTGCCGGTTTTGCGTAATTTTGGACGGTCCGTTCGGGGCAGGGGGAAAATCGATGTCGATGAGGATTGCTGTGGCGCTGGCCGCCACCGTCGGGGCTGGGGTCTTGATGTCGACGGCGGCGCAGGCGCGGCCGGAAATGGTGGGGACGCACCTGGCCGACTATTCGCCGGGCACCATCGTGGTCAAAACCAACGAGCGTCGGCTCTATCTCGTCCTCGATAACGGCCACGCCGTGCGCTACCCGGTCGGCGTCGGCAAGTCCGGCAAGCAGTGGGCCGGCACCACCCGCATCGACGGCAAGTACCGCAATCCGGCCTGGTCGCCGCCTGCCGAAGTGAAGCGCGACAAGCCGAGCATCCCGGACGTTATCCCGGGCGGCTCACCGCGCAATCCGATGGGCGTCGCGGCGATGACGCTGTCCGGTGGTGAATATGCCATTCACGGTACCAACGTGCCGGGCTCGATCGGCGGCTTCGTCTCCTATGGCTGCATCCGCATGCTCAACGACGACATCACCGATCTCTACAGCCGCGTCTCGGTCGGCACCACGGTGGTCGTGACGCGCTGATCGCCGGCATCGGGTGAGACGGCAAGAGCCGCGTCTTTCGACGCGGCTTTTTTGTCACCAGAAGCGCCAACTCCGCGCGCACCAGCCGTCGCGATGGCCGCCATTGTAGCTCCGCGCGTAGCCGCCGGCGAGCAACGCCGCCGAGACATTGGCCGTACGTTTCGTCGCGACGTCAGCGAGAACGCGTCCGTATTTATCAGGTCCGAGATTGGTAATCGTCACGCCACCTTGCCCGAGCAGATCGCGCAATGCGCGGGCCGCGGCTTCGGCCTTGTCCAGTTCTTCCTGGCAGGAGGCTTTCATCTCAGGGGCATCGATGCCGCGCAGGCGAACGCGCGCGACGAGGTCGCGGCCACCCTGCTGATGCACGCGCGCGAGAAAGGTGTCGCCGTCGATGGTGCGGATGACGTCGACGGGCTGGCGAGCATCGGCATTGCCAGATTGCTGGAGGATGATCTCGGCTTCCTGCGACCGGCCGTCGGCGCCATGCGGAACGGGCCAGTTCGGCCCATGCCGGAAGGTGAGCACGATCGCCACCACGACGCCGACCACGAACATCCACGGCAACAGCCCCGAGAAACGGCGACCGAAAGGCGAGCCGCCGAACTGCGGCCGATAGGCATTGGGACGATCCTGGAAACGCATCATTGCAGGCTAGGGCTGAGTCGGGGAAGCCGGCAAGGCACCTTCAAGACACCATCGGATGCCGACTTGATGGTCCGTCGCCTGATCGTGGTCGCGGAAGTCCGGAACGTTGCTCCGTAGAATCGCACCTATGCGCGCCACGCTGTTCCGAGCACTCTCCAATCGATACCTCCTGTAGTTGTACGGAGTTTGATCTTCAGCCGTTGTTTAGTATTAAGGCCGAGTACTCGGTATGCGTGTGGGGGAGCGGTAAGTATGGCATCGTTCAAGTTTCGCATCGGTACAAAGCTCGGATTGACCGCGAGCGCGGGGGTCCTTCTCGTCGGTGGCATGCTTGCCAACCAGCTCGTCCGCAACGAGCAGATCGCGGATCTGAGCCGGCTGGTGGTCATCAACACCGCCAACAAGGCCAATGCCCAAGGGGCCGAGCTCGCAGTGACCCGGGCACGCCTCGCCATCGCGGAAATCGGATCCGCATCCTCAGCCGAGGGTCTCGGCAAACATCTCGAAACGTTGCGCGGCTCCATCGCCGCTGCCACAACCGAAATGGACGCCGCATTGGAGCGGTCCAGGCGCGCCGAAGCCAAAGAGCTCTGCCGCGAGGTCAAGATCCTGCTCGAGGCCTCTCTGAAGGCCGGCAACGATCTTGGCGAGGCACGTCGCACCGCCGTCACCGAATTCGCCGCGGCAAACCAGATCGAAGAGGCCTGGAACAAGGCTATCGAGAAACTGCTGGCGTCGTCCGCACTCGTCGCATCGCAGAACCACCTCAACGTCGAGGTCGCGTTGCGCGAAGCCGACGCCTTGTTCAAGGCGGTCAGCGCGGCCGATTGGCATTTCACGGCGACCGGCGACGTCGCGCAGAAGGACCATATCGCCGGACGGGCCGACGCCATGATCCGCGTTCTCAAGCAGGTTCGTCAGTCCGCCGGCGACAAGGATATCGCTGATGGAATCGATGCGCTCTCTGCGCTCGCCGGGCGCTACAAGGCGGCAACCGGCACAGTCATGAAGGCGGAGGAAGCGAAGAGGCGCATTTTCGACGAGCGGGTGCTTCCGGCCGCCAGGGAAATCACGACGCGTGTCGACAAGCTGGTCGCCGCCAACAATGAGTTTATGGCTCTGCGGCAGACCCAGCTCGTGACCGCGCTGGAGCAGGCCACCCAGGTCAGCCTGATCGTCGGTGTCCTCGTGATCCTGGTCCTGGCCGGCTCGGCGCTGTTTTCGGTGCTGAGCATTGCCCGGCCGATCCGCCGCATCGGCGACGTGCTGCTGCAACTCGCCGGAGGTAACAAGGCCGTCGAGATTCCCTACACTTCCCGCGGCGACGAAGTCGGCGACAATGCCCGTGCGGCAAGCACGTTCAAGGACAATCTGATCCGCATCGAGCAGATGGAGGCCGAGCAGAAGGATCAGGAGGCCGCAGCGACCGCCCGACGCAAGAACGAGATGATGAGGCTCGCCAACGCGTTCGAGGATGCGGTCGGCGGCATCGTCAACTCGGTTTCGATCGCTTCACAGCAGCTCGAATCCGCCGCCGGCACGCTGTCGGGAACGGCCGAAGAGACCGAGCAGCTTTCCGGAATGGTGGCCGCAGCTTCAGAGGAAGCATCCGCTAACGTCGGAGCCGTAGCATCCGCTGCCGAGGAAATGAGCGCGTCGGTCGTCGAGATTGGCCGTCAGGTCCATGATTCCAGCCGCATCGCCGGCGAGGCCGTGCAGCAGGCCGAGCACACCGATGCCCGGATCAACGAATTGCTCAAGGCCGCAGGCCGGATCGGCGACGTCGTCAAATTGATCACTGCGATTGCGGAGCAGACCAACCTTCTGGCGCTCAATGCGACCATCGAGGCCGCACGCGCCGGCGAGTCCGGCCGTGGGTTTGCCGTGGTGGCCAGCGAGGTCAAGGCACTCGCGGCCCAGACCGCGCGTGCCACCGACGAGATCGGCGCACAGATTGCCGGCATGCAGACCGCGACGCAAGATTCCGTCGGCGCCATCAAGGAGATCGGTACGACCATCTCCAAGATTTCGGACATCTCGACCACCATTGCTGCCACCATCGAGGAGCAGGGGGCTGCAACCGCCGAGATCGCACGCAACGTCAGCGAAGCCGCCAAGGGAACGGTCGAGGTCGCTGACAAGATCGCCCAGGTCAGTCACGGCGCCAGCGCCACCGGTTCGGCGTCGACGCAGGTGCTCGCATCCGCGCGCTCGCTCTCGACTGAGAGCGGTCGCCTCAAGGACGAGGTCGCAAAGTTCCTTGACACGGTGCGGGCCGCCTGAGGCGCCGCAAATCATGCGGCCGACCTGAGGCCGGCCGCACGCCACTTTCCGACCCGTCCATCAATCAATGGCTTTGGGAGGCCCCCACGCCGAGCCCCCGCTCGCGCCTGGGTCAAACATGGCAAATGGGGGATTGAGCGATGATCATCAGCATTGTCGGCGGCGGCGCAACCGGCATCACGATCCTGCGTCATCTGGCGGAGCTCGCCACATCGGGACGAGACCACCACGCGATCAGCGGAATTCAGCTCTTCGATAAATCCGGCTTCGATGGTGGGACGGCCTATCGCACGCAGAGCGATCGCCACCTGCTCAACATGAAGGCGTCGACGATGTCGATCCGTCCGGGCGATCCGGAGGAGTTTCTGCGCTGGCTTCGGGTCCGCGGTCTCAGCTGCCACGGCAACAAGCATCTGCCGCGGATGGTCTACAGGGACTATCTCGACGCAGTGCGACTGGCCGCGATCGCTCAATGCCGCAGCGCCGGTCTGTCCGTCCATGTCGAAGATGCCGAAATCGTCCGCATGCGGCTCTCGCCGGATCGCGATGTCCTGCTGACGACCGACCGCAACATCACGCATATCTCGTCTTTGCTGGTCCTCTGCACCGGTCACAACGCGCCCGACGATCACTACGGTCTCACAGGAAACCCGAACTATCTCCGCGATCCCTATGCGCAATTCACCTTCGCGGATCGCGACGGCTTCGAGATCGGTATCCTCGGAAGCGGGCTCAGCGCGGTCGACACTGCAACGGCGCTGGCCAAGACCCACCAAGCCGTCAGGATGACTTGCCTCTCCAGAAGCGGCCTGTTTCCCACGGTGCAGCCGGCGACTGTTCCCGCAACCACGAACGACTTCCGCGACGCGCTGCATCGCTATGTGACCAGCCGTGAGCGGATCGAGGCTGACGGCTTTGCCGCCCGTCTGTCCGAACTGCTGCTGGAGACCACCGGGATTCGCTGCGACCTGTCATGCCGGAACGTCGATGGCGATGCACTGAGCGATCTCGAGCGCAACATCTTGCGAGCTGAAACCGGCGATCTCAACGTCCACTCCTATCTCGTCAGCGTCATCGACGTGATGTGCGACGCCTGGAGCCGGATGAGCGATGCCGAGAAGATGCGTTTCATGGACCTCTATAATTCCGGCTGGCTTCGCAACCGTTCGGCGATGCCGCTGGAGAACGCGATCCGTATCCGCGACCTGATGCGGTCGGGCAGGCTCTCGGCGCGCGCCCGGCTACGCAGGGTGACCGCCATTGATGGCCGATTTCGCGCGATCCTGGGCGAGGGCGATCATCACGACGTCGATTGCGTCGTCGATGCGACAGGACCGTCCTACCGGCCGGATGCCAGCCCGCTCTATCAGGACATGCAGCGACAGGGGCTCATCGCCTTCGACGCGCTCGGCGGGATTCGCTGCGGCTACGACGACAGTCGTGTCCACGACCGCCACGGCACACCTCATCCGAACATCTATGCGGTCGGTGGCCCCACCAAGGGTACACACTTCTACGCCGCCGCTGTCGACGTCAACATGCGCCGCGCACAGATCGTGGTCGATTCGATCCTCAACCCGAAAGGTCCGAAGATGAGCACCATCACGACGTCAGTCGAAGAAACCGACCGCCTTGCCGATCTGGTCCGCCGCGACGATCCTTCGCTCGATACGATGGTGCTCGCGCCGGACGGCAAATATCAGACGCGGCCCGCCGCGCTGGACGAATTGATGTGGGAGGTGAGGGACTGTCTTGGCGAGGCGTTCCGGCACTGGGCTCCGGAGGACTTCCCGACGCTCTACTGCGCATGGGGGCGCTGCCGCGTAGGTTCGACCGCGCTCACCAACCTCTTCGGCGTCGCCGGGATGCCCTCCTATTTCCAGCCGGTGAAGGCAATCCTGCGCCATCGTCTCGTCGGAAACGCGGGGGAGCCCTGGGCCGTGCCGGTCGCGGCGGAGCAGCCGCACGTCTTCAGCAAGGAAATGGCGGGGCCCTATGTATTGGCCGAAAGCCTGTTCCTGCCGCTGCTGCCATTGATCGAGGCCGGCTGGCCGGCAGACAAGCTCCACATGATCATGCTCGACCGCGATCCCGCCAGCTCGCTCGCATCGTGGCTGGAGAAATGGTCGGACCGCGTTCCGGAGGACCGGCTGATCCAGAACTACGTCATCTCCACGCTGAACGCCCTTCGCGTCGAAAGCTACGCAAGGCGGCAGGGTGTGGCCGTCACCCGCTACGTCTATGAAGCCAGCAAGGACGCGACCGGCTCGGTCCGAAAGCTGTTCGACCGGCTCGGCCTCGGCGCCCGCTTTACCGAGAGCGCCGTCACCGATTGGCGGGAGCGCGGGCAGATCGAATCGGAGGGTTCGGGCGTCACCTTCCTCAGCGAGCCCAAGGTCTACACCGTCGTCGGCCTTCATGGATCGGACACCGCCTACCGCTATCGCGGCCGCAAGACGGCGTCGCTGAGCGATGCCCAGCTGGCGGTCATCGAACGCTACGACATCAACGGCATCTACCGCGCCTCGGTCGCGGCCTGCGTCGATGACCTCTCACTGGACGCCGACACGGCGATGCGCCTGTTCGGCGACCGCCTGGGCACGGCCGCATGACCGCTCAGATCGATTCCGCGATAGAGGCGCCAGTGCGCGGCGCCTCCGATCAACCCGCGGCGCGCCACAGCGTTACCAGTCATCTCCAGCGCCTGGAGGCGGAAAGCATCCACATTCTGCGGGAGACCGTGGCCGAATTCCGCAAGCCTGTGATGCTGTATTCCATCGGCAAGGACTCCTCCGTGCTGCTGCATCTGGCGATGAAGGCATTTCATCCCGGCAAGCCGCCGTTTCCGCTGCTGCACGTCGACACGACCTGGAAGTTCCGCGAGATGATCGCGTTTCGCGACCAGCGCGCACGCGAACTCGGCCTCGATCTGATCGTCCATACCAATGACGACGGATTGAACCAGGGCATCGATCCCTTCACCCACGGCTCGGCCCGTTACACCGACGTCATGAAGACGCAGGCATTGCGGCAGGCGCTCGACCTCCACGGCTTCGGCGCCGCGATCGGAGGCGCGCGACGCGACGAGGAGAAGTCGCGCGCCAAGGAGCGCGTGTTCTCGCACCGGAGCGCGGCGCATCGTTGGGATCCGAAGAACCAGCGGCCGGAGCTGTGGAGCCTGTACAACACGATGCTCGCGCCCGGCGAGAGCATGCGGGTGTTTCCGCTGTCGAACTGGACCGAGCTCGACGTCTGGGATTACATCCTGCTCGAGGACATCCCGATCGTTCCCCTCTATCTGGCAGCTCGGCGCCCGGTGGTCGAGCGCGACGGCGCGCTGATCATGGTGGACGATCAACGGATGCCGCTGCTTGCAGGCGAAGAGCCGCGGTGGCGCTCCGTCAGGTTTCGCACCCTTGGCTGCTATCCCCTCAGCGGCGCGACGATCTCGACGGCGGCAACTCTGCCCGAGATCGTACGGGAGATGATGGCATCACGCACCTCGGAACGGCAGGGACGCATGATCGACCGGGACAGTCCCGCATCGATGGAGCGCAAGAAAGCGGAGGGCTACTTCTGATGTCCTATCACGAGGCCCCCACGATCGCCGCAACCGACGTGCCGCGGCTCGAACAGGACGACGATCGTCCGACGCTGCGTTTCGTCACCTGCGGCAGCGTCGACGACGGCAAGAGCACGCTGGTCGGCCGCCTGCTCTACGATTCGAAGACGCTCCTCGACGACCAGCTCGACGCGCTCGCCTCGGAAAGCAAAACGTCCGGCACCACCGGCGGCGATCTCGATTTCGCTCTGCTGGTCGACGGTTTGCAGGCCGAGCGCGAGCAGGGCATCACGATCGACGTCGCCTACCGGTTCTTCGCCACCAAACTGCGGCGCTTCATCGTCGCCGACACGCCCGGGCATGCGCAGTATACGCGCAACATGGCGACCGGCGCCTCCAACGCCGATCTCGCCGTGGTGCTGGTCGACGCCCGCAAGGGCGTGATCACGCAGACACGGCGCCACAGCCACATCCTGTCGCTGCTCGGCATCCGCCACGTCGTGCTCGCCGTGAACAAGATGGATCTGATCGGCTTCGACGGGGACCGCTTCGCGGCCATCACCGCCGAATATCTGACCATGGCCGGTCAACTCGGGATCTCCCAGGTCCAGTGCATCCCGGTCGTTGCGCCCGACGGCGACAACATCGTCGCCGCGAGCGCGCGGATGCCCTGGTACGCCGGGCCGACCGTCACGGCCTATCTGGAATCGGTGGACGTTGCCGGCGACGTCTCGCAGCGGCCGTTCCGGCTGCCGGTGCAATGGGTCAACCGGCCTCATGCGGAGTTTCGCGGCTTCTGCGGGCGAATCGCCAGCGGTACGATCGCGACCGGCGAGAGCATCGCCGTGCAGCCCTCGGGCCGTCGCACGAAAGTCGCGCGCATTCTCACACCCGGCGGCGAGCGCGACCGGGCTGTGGCGGGCGCTTCGGTGACGCTGACTTTGGCGGACGAGATCGACGTCAGCCGCGGCGACGTGCTGACGGCAGGACCCACGCCCCTGATCTCGGATCAACTGGCCGCCCATCTCGTGTGGTTCGACGACGAGGCCATGGTCGCGGGCCGGCGCTACTTGCTCAAATGCGGCACGGCCTCGACCGGCGCGGTGATCACGACGCTCAAGCACCGTGTCGCCATCGACACCATGGCGCTGGAGACCGCCGCCACGCTCGATGCCAACCAGATCGGCTACGTCCATTTCAGCCTCGACCGTCCGCTGGTGTTCGAGGCCTATCGCGACGACCGCGACATGGGCAGCTTCATTCTCGTCGATCCGATCAGTCACCGCACGGCTGCCGCGGGGATGATCGACCTGTCGCTGCGGGCGGCCACCAATATTCATTGGCAGCACCTTGCGGTGGATAAATCCGTGCGGTCACGGCTGAAGCAGCAGCGGCCCTGCGTGCTCTGGTTCACGGGCCTCAGCGGTGCCGGCAAATCGACGATCGCCGATCTCGTCGACCGCAGGCTTGCCGAGCTCGGACGCCATGCCGCGCTGCTCGACGGCGACAATCTCCGCCACGGCATCAATCGCGACCTCGGCTTCTCCAGTGCGGAGAGGATGGAGAACGTCCGGCGCGTCGCGGAGATCGCAGCGCTGTTCGTCGATGCCGGCATGGTCGCGCTGGTCGCGCTGATCTCACCCTTCGGCAGCGAGCGCGAGCTGGCCCGCCAGCGGGTCGAGGCAGGCGAGTTCATCGAGATCCATGTCGCGGCCCCGCTCGCCGAATGCGAGCGCCGCGATCCGAAGGGACTCTATCGCAAGGCACGGGCAGGGGAGCTGAAGGGTTTCACCGGCATCGATGATCCCTACGAGGCACCGCAGGCGCCGGAGATCACCATCGACACCTCGGAACTGTCAACCGAGGCGGCCTGCGAACGCATCATCCGCTATCTCCGGGAGCATGATTATCTGTAGCGGCCGGGACCGGTCTTGCCCGGCATCATCCGGGCGGCCGGCACAGAGCTCAGAAGTCGGAAGCGATGCCCTTGCGCTCCCAATCGCCATAGCGGGTCGGTTCGGGTCCTTTTGGCCCCTGCAACTCCTTTGGCGTCGCCTGGCCGTCGTTTTTGGCTCGGACTGCCGCAGCCTGCCGGCGCGCTTCGGCCTCGGCCAGCGCACGCTGGGCGGCCGGTGTGAGCTGCTTGCGGTCGGAAACGGGAGGCTGGTCACTCATCGTCGGCTTTCTAGCGCGGGACGGCCCGCGACGCGACGCCCAATAACGCATTCCTGAAATGGCTCCGAAAGGGCTGAAAAACCCGGAAGCGATTCTTACATTTGGCATATTCGCGTGCCAGAGATCGCCTTCTCAAGGCATGCGCCCATTACGGCGAACTGCCGCTCGCTCAGAACCTTGTTTCCGCATGCCTTCTCAACGTTTCGCTCCTCCATCCGAAGTGCCCGGTCTCGCGGCGCGGCGGATTGCCGCCGACATCGTCGACGGCGTGCTGCAAAAGCACCGCACGCTTGACGAGCAGCTCGACGGCAGCGGCGCCCATCCCGGACTGAAGACGCTCCCCGATCGCGACCGCGCGCTGATGCGCCGCCTGGTCGCCACCGTGCTGCGCCGGCTCGGCACGCTCGGCCATGTGCTGTCCCGCTTGCTCGACAAGGGCATTCCCTCCGACGCGCCGCGCGCGCAGAGCGCGCTGTTGATCGGCGCTGCCCAGATCCTTTGGATGGATGTGCCCGATCACGCGGCCGTCGATCTCTCCGTTCGCCTCGTGCAATCCGACCGGCGCGCCGCGCGCTATGCCGGCCTCGTCAACGCCGTGCTGCGCCGCTGCGCCCGCGAGGGCAAGGCGCTGGTGGACGAGGTTGCGGCGCAGTCGCTGGACCTGCCGCCCTGGATGGTCGCGCGCTGGAGCGCGCATTACGGCGAGACAGTCGCAAGGGACATGGCGCTCGCGCTCAGCCACGATCCTTCGCTGGATCTGACCGTGAAGTCGGACGCCGCGCAATGGGCGAGCCGCTTACATGGCGAAGTGCTGCCGACCGGATCGGTGCGTACGGTGCTGCACGGCGCGGTGACCATGCTTCCCGGCTTCGCCGAAGGACAGTGGTGGGTGCAGGACGCCGCCGCTGCGCTGCCGGCCCGGCTGTTCGGCGACATCAAGGGCAAATCCATCGCCGATCTCTGCGCCGCTCCCGGCGGCAAGACCGCGCAGCTGGCGCAGGCCGGTGCGCATGTCACGGCCATCGACCGCTCGCCTGCCCGGGTGGCGCGGCTGCGTGAGAATCTGACGCGGTTGTCGCTCCAGGCCGAGACTGTCGTCGCCGACGCCGCGGAATGGGCGGGTCCGGCCGATGGCTTCGACGGCATCCTGATCGATGCGCCCTGCACCTCGACCGGGACGATCCGCCGCCACCCCGATGTCTCCTGGCTCCGTCAGGAATCCGACATCGCAGCAATGACCGTGCTCCAGCGGAGGCTGCTGCAAAACTCGGTCCCGCTGCTCAAGCCCGGCGGGACGCTGGTGTACTGTACCTGCTCGCTGGAACCCGAAGAGGGCGAGCATGCGGTCGCCGCGCTGCTGGCCGCAGAGCCTGGGCTTCGCCGGGTCCCGATCGATGCGTCCGAGGTGTCGGGGCTCAGCGAGATCGTCACCGCCGAGGGCGATTTGCGCACTCTGCCCAGCCATCTGCCGAACGCCGATCCCAAGCTCGGCGGGCTCGACGGATTTTTCGCGGCCCGGCTCGTTAAATCCTGATTTTGCACTGGATTTTGCAACCACGGCGCTGATTCGCGTCGTTCAAGGTGGTGTCGGCCGTCCGATTTTGGGATTAATAAGGATTCGTCGGAATCCTCTCCCCCATCAAGGCAAGGCGTGTCGGTCGCTCAACGCAGACGTATCTCGACGCTGGTGATGAACCGCTTCGCGCGGAACATGCTCGCGCGCGCGAGCGGCGGTTCTGTCGCCCTGTCGCGGGTCTGGCCCGGCCGCGCCGACCGGCTGATCATCGCGCCGCATGATCTGCGCACCGCGGATGCGACCCGCGCCGCCGAGATCTATGCCGGCCGCTTCGTCTTCGCCGGCAAGATCGTCAACTGCCACGGTCGTTCGATCTTCGATCTCGAGCCGCCGTCGGAGGATTGGGAGGTCGCGCTGCTCGGCTTCGGCTGGCTGCGCCATTTGCGCGCCGCCGACACCGCGCTGACGCGCGCAAATGCGCGCTCGCTGATCGAAGATTGGATCGGCAACCCTGCCAGCAAGCGCCGTCCCGTCGCGCGACGCGCCGACGTCCTGGCGCGGCGCGTGATCTCCCTGCTGTCGCAGGCACCGCTGGTGCTGAACGATACCGACAACAAATTCTACCGCCGTTATCTGCGCGCGCTGGCGCGCGAAATCCGCTTGCTGCGCTACACCATGATCAACATCCCCGACGGAGTGCCGAAGCTCCAGGTACTGATCGCGCTGTGCTATGCGGCGCTGTGCCTCGCCAACCAGGCAAGTCACATCCGCAGCACCTCGAAAAAGCTCTCCGATGAATTGCAGCGGCAGATCCTGCCCGACGGCGGGCATGTCTCGCGCAACCCGGGCGCGCTGATCGAGCTGTTGATCGACCTGTTGCCGCTGCGGCAGACCTTTGCCGCGCGCAATATCGCGCCGCCGCCCGCGCTGCTCAACGCGATCGACCGCATGATGCCGATGCTGCGCTTCTTCCGCCACGGCGACGGCAATTTCGCGCTGTTCAACGGCATGAGCGCGACGCCCTCGGACCTGCTCGCGACGCTGCTTGCCTATGACGACACCCACGGCGCGCCGATGTCGAACATGCCGCATACGGGTTTCCAGCGCCTCGATGCCGGCCAGACCACGCTGATTATCGACACTGGCCCGCCGCCGGCAGCCAGCGTCAGCCACGACGCCCATGCCGGCTGCCTGTCGTTCGAACTGTCCTCCGGCATCAGCCGCATCGTCACCAATTGCGGCATGCCGGCCACGGGCCGCGACAATTGGCGGCCGTTCGCACGCGGCACGGCGGCGCATTCGACGCTGACCTACCACGACACCTCGTCATGCCAGTTCGTGGAAATGTCGGCGATGAAGCGGCTCTTGCACGGTGCTCCGGTCACCAGCGGCCCCGTCGAGGTCGAGAGCTATCGCGAAATCGTGCAGAACGGCACGCTGCTGACGACGTCGCATGACGGTTACCTGACAAAATTCGGCGCGATCCACCGCCGCGTGCTGATGATCGCCAATGACGGCGCGCGCATCGACGGCGAGGACACGCTGTCGCCGCCGCAAGGCGGACGATTCAAGGGTCCGGATGCCGATTTCGCGCTGCGATTCCATCTGCACCCGGCGGTGAAGGCGAGCCGGCTGTCCGATGCCCGCGGCGTCATGCTGGTGCTACCGAACCGCGACGTCTGGACCTTCGAGGCGCTCGACGACAAGGTGGAGCTGGAGGACAGCGTATCCCTGGCCGGCAATGACGGCCCGCGCCGCACCGCGCAGATCGTGATCCGTCAGGATGCGCGGCAGGCGCCCTCGATCCGCTGGAGTTTTGTCCGCTCCACCGCCTCGCCGGCGATCACGAATGCCCGCAGAAATGCGCGGCGGGAGCCGGAACTTCCGCTGTAGACGCATGTGATTCGGCGCTATCTGATCGTTGTGAAAGCGATCGAAAACTGCTATCGAGCCCTCGCTCGCGCGACTGGCGACCTTGGATGGAGCACCATCGGGAAGCGCGGGACTGAGAAGCCGCGCGCCTGGGCATAGACACTCCTTCAGACAGAGGATCTTGCTCATGACTGACCATCCCCGCCGCGTCACCCGCGCCCTTCTCTCCGTTTCCGACAAGACCGGCCTGATCGACTTCGCAAAGGCGCTTGCCGCACACGATGTCGAACTGATCTCGACCGGCGGCACCGCAAAGGCGATCGCCGCGGCCGGCCTTGAGGTGAAGGACGTCTCCGAGCTGACCGGCTTCCCCGAGATGATGGATGGCCGCGTCAAGACGCTGCATCCGAAGGTGCATGGCGGCCTGCTCGCGATCCGCGACAACAAGGACCATGCGGATGCGATGACGGCGCATGGCATCGCGCCGATCGATCTCCTCGTCGTCAATCTCTATCCGTTCGAGGCGACCGTCGACAAAGGCGCGGGCTTCGAGGATTGCATCGAGAACATCGATATCGGCGGCCCCGCGATGATCCGCGCCGCCGCGAAGAACCATGACGACGTCGCCGTCGTGGTCGAGGCGCAGGACTACCAGGCCGTTCTCGACGAGCTCGCCGCCAACAAAGGCGCAACCACGCTGAAGTTGCGCCGGCGCCTTGCTGCCAAGGCGTACGCGCGCACTGCTGCATATGACGCCGCGATCTCGAACTGGTTCAACCGCCAGCTCGAGATCGACGCGCCCGATTTCCGTGCCTTCGGCGGCCGGCTGATCCAGTCGCTGCGTTATGGCGAGAATCCGCACCAGACTGCGGCGTTCTATGCGACCCCCGACAAGCGGCCGGGCGTCTCGACCGCGCGGCAGCTCCAGGGCAGGGAGCTCTCGTACAACAACATCAACGACACCGATGCGGCCTATGAATGCATCGGCGAGTTCGACGCCAAGCGCACCGCGGCCTGCGTCATCGTCAAGCATGCCAATCCCTGCGGCGTCGCGGAGGGCTCCGACCTCGTCAGCGCCTACCGCAAGGCGCTGGCCTGCGATTCCACCTCGGCCTTCGGCGGCATCATCGCGATGAACCGCGCACTCGATGCCGACACCGCGCGCGAGATCACGAAAATCTTCACCGAGGTGATCATCGCGCCCGACGCAAGCGAGGAAGCGATCGCCATCATCGGCGCGCGCAAGAACCTTCGGCTTCTGCTCGCCGGCAGCCTGCCCGATCCGCGCGCGTCCGGCCTCACCGCCAAGACGGTGGCGGGCGGTCTCCTCGTGCAGAGTCGCGACAACGCCGTGGTCGACGACATGACCTTCAAGGTTGTCACGAAGCGCGCGCCCACTGATGCCGAGATGCGCGACCTGAAGTTTGCGTTTCGGGTGGCGAAGCACGTCAAGTCCAACACCATCATCTACGCCAAGGATCTCGCCACCGTCGGCATCGGCGCCGGCCAGATGAGCCGGGTCGATTCAGCGCGGATCGCGGCGCGCAAGGCGCAGGATGCGGCCACCGAACTGAAGCTCGCCGAACCGCTCACCAAGGGCTCGGTGGTGGCGTCGGATGCGTTCTTCCCGTTCGCCGACGGCATGCTGGCGTGCATCGAGGCCGGCGCCACCGCCGTGGTGCAGCCCGGCGGCTCCATGCGCGACGACGAGGTCATCAAGGCCGCCGACGAGCATGGCATCGCCATGGTGTTCACGGGCACGCGGCACTTCAGGCATTGATTGAATGGCGTACGGGCGATCCCATCGAGTTCGTCATTGCGAGCGCAGCGAAGCAATCCAGAATCTTTCCGCGGAGAAAACCTGGATTGCTTCGTCGCTTCGCTCCTCGCAATGACGGGAATGAATCGTGGTAGCGGGGCTACTCCCGCACCCGCATCAACAGCGCCAGCCCCGCAACGAAGAACACCACCAGCACGGCCATGCCGGCCTTTTGGCTCGCCGTCACCGCGGTGATCACGCCGATCAGCAGCGGGCCGATGAAGGACGTCACTTTCCCAGTCAGCGCGAACAGACCGAAATACTGCGCAATGCGGTCCTTCGGTGCGAGACGGATCAGGAGCGTGCGTGAGGCGGCTTGCAGCGGACCACCGGCTGCACCGATCAGACAGCCCAGCACCAGATAAGCGCGCTCTGACGCAGCGGCGAACAATGCACCGCCGGGCGCGGGCGGCGCGACCTTGATGAAGAAGATCGAATCCTTGTCGACCAGCAGGATCGCCGCCAGCGCCAGCAGCAGGACCAGCATGCTGCCGGCGATCACGCGCTTAGGCCCGAAGCGATCGTCCAGCTTGCCGCCAAACCACGCGCCAAACGCGCCGGCGATCGCGAGCATGATGCCGAAGGTGCCGATCTGGATCGTGTGCCAGCCGAACGTGCCGGCAGCATAGATGCCGCCGAAGGCAAACAGCGACACCAGACCGTCGGTGTAGATCATGTTGGCGAGTAGAAACGCCGCAAGCGATTTCTGCTGCGGCAGACCTTTGATCGATTGCCTCAGCTCCGACAAGCCTTCGTGCAGCGCCTCGCGCACCGGGCGCTTCGCCGGATAGTCCGGCGTGAACAGGAACATCGGTGTCACGAAAATGATGAACCAAAGCCCGGTCAACGGTCCGGCGGCGCGGTCGCCTTGATGGCTGACGGGATCGAGCCCGAACAGAGGCGTGAGACCGAGCAGCGTGCGACCGGTCTCGGGATTCGCGGCGAGCAGGCCGAGCACGATGACCAGGCTGACGATGCCGCCGACATAGCCCGTCGCCCAGCCGGTGCCGGAAAGCCGGCCGATGCGCTCCGGCGGCACCAGCGTCGGCATCATCGCATTGTTGAAGAGGGTGGCGAATTCCGCGCCGACGCTGGCGAGCGCGACCGCGGTGAGCAGCGGCGGAATGATCGAGGGATCGCCGGGCTTCCCGATCCACAGCGTGCAGGATGCCAGCACCAGCACTGCGCCAAATCCCGCGATCCATGGCTTCCTGCGGCCTGAAGCATCGGCGATAGCCCCCAACACCGGCGACATCAACGCGATCGCGAGGCCCGCGGCAGCCATCGCAAAGCCCCACAGCGATTGCCCGGTGGCGGGATTCGGCGCAATGCCGGTGGCGAAATAGGGCGCGAACACGAAGGTCGTGATCAGCGTGAAATAAGGCTGCGCGGCCCAGTCGAAGAAGATCCAGCTGACGACGGCGCTACGCGGCGGATAGGTCCGCTGCGCGCCGGCGATGCGCGCATCCGGGGCGATCGTCGTCACTCCATAATCCTCATCACGAACAGTTTTGCCTCTGTCTGGGCAAACCGTATAGCATTGCAGCGCTGCATGTGAACTGCCCATGGCCTTTGCGGAAGTTTGATGATGTCGTCTTTTTCGACACGGCGGACATTTTTCGCCTTCCTTGCCACTCTGGCGTTCGGACTTCCGGCCGCGACCGCGCAGGATGCGCGGCGGGCCTATGTACCGCCCGCGCTCGACACGGTGCATGCCGTTCCCGCTGAGCACGGCATGGTGGTGGCGCAGGAGAAAATCTCTGCGCTGGTCGGCGCCGACATCCTGCGGCGCGGCGGCAATGCCGTCGACGCCGCGGTCGCGACCGGCTTTGCGATGGCCGTGACCTATCCACGCGCCGGCAATATCGGCGGCGGCGGCTTCATGGTGATTCATTCCACTGAGCGCAACGAAGACATCACGATCGATTATCGCGAGACCGCGCCGGCTGCGACCACGCCCCAGATCTTCCTCGGTGCCGACGGCAAGCCCGATGCGGCGAAGTCGCGGGATTCCGCGCTCGGCGTCGGCGTGCCCGGCACTGTTGCGGGTCTTGCGCTGGCGCTGGAAAAATATGGCTCGGGCCGGTTCACGCTGGCGCAACTGCTCGAGCCCGCAATCGCGCTCGCCCGCGATGGCTTCCTCGTCGGCGACGACATCGCCGACACGCTCCCGGGCTGGCACAAGCGGCTGGTGCGCTGGCCCTCCTCGGCCAGGATCTTCTCGCGGCCTGATGGCACGCCACTCAGTGAAGGCGACCGGCTGGTGCAGGGCGATCTCGCCGAAACGCTGTCGGCTGTCGCCGCACAGGGCCCGCGCGGTTTTTATGAGGGGCCGGTCGCTGAGAAACTCGCCAAGGCTGTGGCCGACGCGGGCGGCATCATGACGCCGGCCGATTTGAAATCCTATCAGGCGGTGATCCGCGCCCCGGTGCGCGGCACCTATCGCGGCTATGACATCGTGTCGATGCCCTTGCCGTCATCGGGCGGCGTGGTGCTGGTGGAGACGCTTAATATCCTCGAAGGTTTTCAGCTCGCCGATCTTAAACAGGGATCGCCGGCTTCGCTGCATCTGCTGATCGAGGCCATGAAGCGCGCTTATGCGGACCGGGCGCGCTATCTCGGCGATCCCGCCTTCGTCAACGCACCGATCGGGACGCTCACCGCCAAAGATTACGCCGCTAAACTGCGGGCAACCATCTCCGCCGATCGCGCCACGCCGTCGAAACAGCTCGTTTCCACCGCGACCTCACCGCACGAGGGCAGCAACACCACGCATTTTTCCGTCGTCGACGGCAGCGGCAACGCAGTCAGCAACACCTATACGCTGAACTTCAGTTACGGCGTCGGCCTCATCGCCGACGGCACCGGCGTGCTGCTCAACAACGAGCTTGACGATTTCACAGCGGCGGTTGGCGCTTCCAATGCCTACGGCCTTGTCGGCTACGAGGCCAATTTGCCCGGGCCGGGCAAGCGGCCGCTGTCCTCGATGTCGCCGACCATCGTTCTGAAGGACGGCAAGCCGGTTCTGGTGACGGGCTCGCCCGGCGGCAGCCGCATCATCTCGACCGTGCTCCAGGTGATCGTCAACGTGCTCGATTACAAGATGGACGTGGCGGCCGCCGTGGCCGCACCGCGGCTGCACCACCAATGGCTGCCCGACGAGGTCCGGATCGAGAGCGGCTTTCCCGACAATGTGCTGCTCGAGCTGAAGGCGATGGATCATCTCATCGTCACGCCGATGGGGCAGACATCGGCGAATTCGATCGCGGTGACCGCCAACGGTCCGCTCGGCGCGCCCGATCCGCGTAGCCGGGGTGCGGAAGCAGCGGGGCAGTAACTCTGTCGTTGCATGGCGCGAAGGCCGGCGGCCGGCTTGCGCAGGCCGCCGCGCGTGCTACCACCGCGAAGGCCAAAAATGCCGCAAAAGAAAACACTGTCGGGAAACGCACATGACCACCGTTGATCCGAACCAGCGCATCGAACGCGCCGAGATCGAGGACACCAGCCTTCTTGCTTTCTATCGCGACATGAACGCGCCGGAACGGCGGACGTTCTGGGCCTGCGCCGCGGGCTGGGCGCTCGACGGCATGGACTTCATGATCTATCCGCTGGTGATCGGCACCATCATCGCGCTATGGAAGGTCGATGCGGGATCGGCCGGGCTCGCCGGCACCGTGACGCTGCTGGCTTCCGCCATCGGCGGCTGGCTCGGCGGCTATCTCTCCGATCATATCGGCCGGGTCAGAACGCTCCAGATCACCATCATCTGGTTCTCGTTGTTCTCGCTGGTCTGCGCGGTCGTGCAGAATTTCGAACAGCTCCTGATCGCACGCGCGGTGCTGGGCCTCGGCTTCGGCGGAGAGTGGGCGGCAGGCGCCGTGCTGATGGGTGAAGCGATCCGGCCGCAATATCGCGGGCGTGCGGTCGGCTCGGTGCAGTCGGGCTGGGCCGTGGGCTGGGGCCTTGCAGTGCTGTCGCAGGCGATCCTGTTCTCGGCCTTGCCGGCGGAGACAGCGTGGCGCTGGATGTTCGTGGTCGGCGCGCTGCCGGCGCTGCTGGTGTTCTACATCCGCCGCTCCGTGACCGAGCCGGAGATCGCGGCTGAGGCCCGCGCCAAGCAGGCCGCGAGCGGCAATCGCCCGGCGCTCTGGGAAATCTTCTCCGGTCCAATCCTGAAGACCACGATCCTGGCGTCGCTGATGGCGACAGGCTGCCAGGGCGGCTATTACGCCGTCACCTTCTGGGTGCCGCAGTTCTTGACTAAGGAGCGGCATCTGTCGATCGTCGGCTCGACCGGCTATCTCTCGACGCTGATCATCGGCTCCTTCATCGGCTATCTCACGGGCGCCTGGCTCGCCGACCGGATCGGACGGCGCAATCTCTTTCTGACCTTCTCGATCGGCGCAATAGCGGTTGTGCTGCTTTACACGCAGCTGCCGCTCACCAACGAGGTCCTGTGGGTGCTCGGCTTCCCGCTCGGCTTTTTCGCCTCGGGCTATTTCTCCGGCGTCGGCGCATTCCTGACCGAGCTTTATCCAACGCGACTGCGCGGCTCGGGCCAGGGATTTTGCTACAATTTCGGCCGCGGCATCGGCGCGCTGTTTCCGTTCCTGGTCGGAGCGCTGTCGGCGACGACGTCGCTTGCGAATGCGATCGCGATCTTCGCGGTGGTGGCTTACGCGCTGTTCTTCATCGCCGCTTTCGCGCTGCCGGAGACGCGCGGGCGCGTGCTGCACGCGGACTGATGAAGGCTAACTATCGTCCGACCTGATACGGCCCGCCCTTTTCGAGGGCGCGACTGTATGCCGGCCGCGCATGAATGCGCTCCAGGAACGCCATCGCCTTGGGATGGCCGAGCTCGAGCCCGCCGCGCGCCTGGGCTGCCTCGAGCGGAAAGCTCATCTGGATGTCGGCGGCGGTGAATTCGTTGCCGGCGAACCACTCGGTCTTGCAGAGCTCGCCTTCCCAATAATCCATGTGCTGCTTGAGCTGCGGATTGACCAGCGCGGTGAGCGCCTGGTTCGAGACCTTGCGTACCAGCGGGCGGAGCAACGCCGGCGCGCGCTTCGGCATCAGCGTGAACAGCAGCTTGAGCAGCAGCGGCTGCATCGCAGAGCCTTCCGCATAGTGCAGCCAATAGGTGAAGCGCAGCCGCTCCGGCGTGTTCGGCGGCGGGACCAGCCGGCCGTTGCCGTAGGTGGCGATGAGATATTCGATGATCGCGCCTGATTCGGCGATGGTGTTGCCGTTGTCGGTGATGACGGGCGACTTGCCGAGCGGATGGATGGCGCGGAGCTCCTTCGGCGCGCGCATGTCCGGCTGTCGCTGATAGCGCACGATCTCGTAGGGCACGCCCAACTCCTCGAGCAGCCACAGCACGCGCTGCGAGCGGGAATTGTTGAGGTGATGAACGGTCAGCATCGCGTGGTCCCCGGGGCTAGGCATGGTCGATCGGCCGCGCGTTCGTGCCAGCCCGGGAACACAATGTCGAGCCATCCGGTCGGATATTTTAACCCGGGTATATTGACCTCAGCAATTTACCCGGGTATTAAAGTCGCCATCGCGACGAATATGGCAATGATTCCAATGCAGAAGACTTTCACCGCTTTCCAAGGGCATCGTCGCCTGGTCTCCGGGCCGGCAGGAGAGGTCGCGCTGGTCATCAAGCGGATGGCGGAGCGGCCCGACGAGCCCATCGTCATCTTCGAGGACGCCACGGGCCGGTCGATCGACTTCGATCTGCGCGGCGGAGACCGCGAGGTGCTGGCGCGGCTGGCGAAGCTTGTCCCGCCCCCGGTTGAGGAGACGCCATCGCCGAGCGAGCCGCGCGGCCGCGGCCGGCCGAAGCTCGGCGTGGTCGCGCGCGAGGTGACGCTGCTGCCGCGGCACTGGGAGTGGCTCAGCGCGCAAGCAGGCGGCGCTTCGGTCGCGCTGCGGAAACTTGTCGAAGAGGCGCGGCGTGCCAGCGGCGACAAGGATCGCGCGCGGCAGGCGCGCGATGCGGCCTATCACTTCATGTCGACCATGGCCGGCAATCTGCCGCAGTTCGAGGAAGCTTCGCGCGCGCTGTTTGCGGATGACCGGCGGCGTTTCACAGGACTGATCGCAGATTGGCCCGCCGACATCCGCGACCACATCGTCAAGCTCGCCTACAGCGACCGCGCTTGAGCTTGAGGCGTTCGTACGCGCAACTCGCGCCCAACGTGTTCGCGCGCTCACAGTATTATGACCGTCATTAAACGGTGGACCTGTGGTGCGCGCCGCGCCACAATGGATGGCAATCCAGATCAAGAAGCCAGGTCAGGGAGGATGATTTTGACCCGCACAGCCCCGCAATTCCTATTCGATTTCGGCAGCCCGAACGCCTATCTCAGTCATCTCGCGATTCCGGCCATCGAGCAACGCATCGGCGTTAAATTCGAGTACGTGCCGATCCTGCTCGGCGGCATCTTCAAGTCGACCAACAACAAGTCCCCGGCCGAGACGCTTGCCGGCGTCAAGAACAAGCGGGAATTCCAGGCGGTCGAGACCGAGCGCTTCGTCAAGCGCTTCAAGGTGCAGCCCTATGTCTGGAATCCCTTCTTCCCCGTCAACACGCTGAACCTGATGCGCGCGGCGATCGCGGCGCAGCTCGAAGGCGTGTTCGAAACATACGTCGAGGCCGCCTTCCATCACATGTGGCGCGAGCCGAAGAAGATGGACGATCCGGAAATCGCGGCCAAGGCGCTGGCGTCCTCCGGCCTCGACGCGCAAAAGCTGTTCACCCGCGCGGCGGAACCGGAGGTGAAGGGCAGATTGATCAAGAACACCGAGGAGGCTGTTGCACGCGGCGCGTTCGGCTCGCCGACCTTCTTTGTCGGCGACGAGATGTTCTTCGGCAAGGAACAGTTGCGCGAGGTCGAGGAGATGGTCTCGGGGAAGTGATTTTCGTATGATGGACAGATCGAGCCATCATCTCTGATGTCGTCCTGGCGAAAGCCAGGACCCATAACCACCGAACGCTGTGGCTGTGACGAGCTGGGGCTCCAACTTGCCCGACAATATACAGTCGGGGTAATGGGTCCTGGCTTTCGCCAGGACGACAGCAAGAAACAACAAGGACAATCCCATGCGTATCCTCGTGGTCGGCGCTGGCGCCATCGGCGGCTATTTTGGTGGCAGGCTACTGCAGGCGGGCCGCGACGTCACCTTCCTGGTCCGGCCGCGGCGCGCCAGCGAGCTCGCGAGCGCCGGCCTCGTTATCAAGAGCCCAAACGGGGACGTGACCTTGAACAATCCGCCGACGGTTCAGGCCGACGCGCTCAAGGAAAAATTCGATGTCGTGCTGCTCAGCTGCAAGGCCTTCGACCTCGATGACGCCATCAAGTCGTTCGCGGCAGCAGTCGGGCCGAATACCGCGATCATCCCGATGCTCAACGGCATGAAGCATCTCGACATCCTCGACGGCAAGTTCGGCAAGGAGCGCGTGCTCGGTGGCCTCTGCGCCATCGCCGCGACGCTCAACGAAAAGCGTGAGGTGGTGCAGCTGCAGCCGATGCAGTCGATCAATTACGGCGAGCGCGATGGCAAGCTGTCGGATCGCGTCAAGGCGATCGACGAGGCCTTCAAGAGCGGCATCGTTGGGGCCACCGCCAGCCAGAACATCATGCAGGACATGTGGGAGAAGTGGGTGTTCCTGTCCTCGCTTGCTGCGTCCACCAGCCTGATGCGCACCTCCGTCGGCAATATTCTCGCCGCGCCCGGCGGCAGGGATTTCCTGCTCGGCATGCTGGACGAGACCAGTGCGATCGCCGCCGCGTCGGGCTACTCGCCGGGCGGGCCGTTCTTCGAGCGCGTGAAGGGCAATCTCACCACCGAGGGTTCGCCGATGACGGCCTCGATGTTCCGCGACGTCAAGGCGGGCCTGCCGGTCGAAGCCGATCACGTCATCGGCGACCTCATCGAGCGTGCCGATGCCGCCAAGGTGCCGGTGCCGAAGCTGCGCATCGCGTACACGCATTTGAAGGCGTATGAGAAGCAGCGGGCGGGCTGACCGCAGCTTCCGCTATTTGAAATACGCGAGATAGTGCGAGACGGCGGTGATTTCCTCATCGCTCATGTGATAGGCGACATCGGCCATCGCGGCGCCGCCACCGCCGACGCGCTGGCTGCTCTTGTAGTCGTGCAGCGCCTTGACCAGGTATTCCTCGCGCTGGCCCGCCAACCGCGCGACGGCCTTGGTGCCGGCAAAGCTATCGGTATGGCATGAGGCGCAGCGGCGGCCGGCGGCAACTTGCGCGCCTTTTTTCGACAGGTCCGGATCCTTGTCCTCCGCCGCTGTCGGCGGCGTCAGCGCGGCGAAATAGGCGCCGAGATTGCGGACGTCCTCGTTGGTGATTTCCTCGGCGATCGGCTGCATCTGGTCGTTCTTGCGCGAGCCGGCGCGGAAAAACACCAGCTGCCATTGCAGGAATTGATCGGGCTGGCCAGCGAGCGAAGGGATGTTCTCGGTCTGCGAGATACCGTTCTCACCGTGACAGCCGGCGCAGACGGCAGCCTTCTCCTTGATCGCGGCATTGTCGGCGGCGCTTGTCGGGAGAGAACCGAGCGCGAGAAGCGCAACCGCGCTGATTGCGTGCGAGATGAACTGCCGGCGCATGATTGAAATTTCCGATCTATCGAACGCGTCATTCCGGGGCGAAGAAGCGCGAGCTATGATGCGCAATTGCGCATCTGAGAATTCGATAACCCACGTTCGTGGCCAAGGGTTCCGGACTTGCGCGCAAGCGGCGCGCGATCAGGAACGACAGCGTGCGAAATTGAAATGAGAAAGGCTGCGGCGCCGCTCGGCACCGCAGCCTCGTGTCGTCTCATGCTACTTCTTGCTGTAGCTGATGCGGTAGATCGCGCCGGCCCAATCGTCGGCGACGAGGATCGAGCCATCCTTGGCGAGGATGATGTCGTCGGGACGGCCGAGATAGCCCTGGTCGCCCTCGATCCAGCCGGAAGCGAACACCTCCTGCTTGGCGTTCTTACCGTCGGGCCCGACGATCACGCGCATGATGCGGCCGCCCTGGTACTTGTGACGATTCCAGGAGCCGTGCTCGGCGATCAGAATGTTGTTCTTGTACTCGGCCGGGAATTGGTCGCCGGTATAGAACTTCATGCCGAGCGGAGCGACGTGAGCACCGAGGTTCAGCACCGGCGGCGTGAACTCGGAGCACTTGTGGCCCATCGCGAACTTGGTATCCGGCAGGTCACCCTGGTGGCAGTAGGGATAGCCGAAGTGCTCGCCGATCTTGCTGATCATGTTCAGCTTGTCCGAGGGCAGATCGTCGCTGATCCAGTCGCGGGCATTCTCAGTGAACCAGAACTTGCCGGTGCGCGGATCGACGTCGCCGCCGACCGAGTTGCGAACGCCGAGCGCGTAGATTTCCGCGTTGCCGGTCTTGGGATCGACGCGGCGGATCTGCGACACGCTGGTCGGGGGCACGCCGATGTTGAAGGGCGGTCCGAACGGAATGTAGAACCAGCCTTCCTTGTCGACCGCGATGTACTTCCAGCCATGCGCGGCATAGGACGGCATGTCGTCATAGACGACCTTGCCTTCGCCGGGATTGTCGAGCTTGTTCTCGATGTCGTCGTAGCGGATCAGCTTGTCGACCGCGATGACGTAGAGCGCACCGTCCTTGACGGCCAGACCCGTGGGCATATTCAGCCCCTTGAGGATGGTCTTGACCTCTTTCTTTCCGTTGTTGTCCTTGATCGCGTAGACGTTGCCGAGGCCGAACGAGCCGACGAACAGCGTGCCCTTGTCACCCCAGGCCATCTGCCGCGCGGCCAGCACACCGGACGCGTAGACCTCCATCTTGAAGCCAGCCGGCAGCTTCACCTTCTTGACGATATTGGCGAGTTCGGTATCGGAGGCGCCGGTCGGCGGCCCCGACGGCGGCGCCAGGCCCTTCTGCGCCTCGGTCTCGTCGCCGAGGAACCAGTCGTCCGGCGGATGGGTCCAGAACTCCTTGGTGCCGGATTCGTATTTCTTCAGCGGCTTGTTCTTGTCCTGCTGCTGCGCGTGACCGACGCTTGTCCCCGCGAGAAGGGCAACCGCTGCAAGCGCCAGGATGGATTGAAAGACGGATCGATGGAATTTCATCGCGTCACTCCCCTAAGGCAGCCGTCAGGGCTGCACATTTATTTTATTTTGCTGTCGAGAGGCGAAGTTCGGACTCTGTCGAGAGGACAGACGCAGAAAGGTTAGCACATCTGCGAGCGGTGAGAAGCGCGCCGCGTGCGATGCGATAGCGCTCAGTAAAAATTGAGACGGAAAGTCAATGATGGCGAACGCCGCGACAACAACGCTCTCGCTGCAGCGCGGAATCAAGATCACGCGCGGCTAATTTACAGGCAGCAGGAGGTTCGGAACAAAAAAACGCGAAAACAACCCCATGCACAGTAGAACGGCTCCGGCCATCTTGCTGCCGGTGATTCCGGGTAGACATCTGACGAGTCGAGCGAATTAGCAAAGGTGGCGGCTACGGGGCGACGGGGTAGGGACCATCGTCGAAAATCGTCTCATGATAGCCTTTCGATCCGATATCGCGCGCCAGCGTGCTGCGAAAATCGCGATCATCGCGAAGACAGTTCAGGACATGCGCGAAGTCGAATTCGGGCCGCCAGCCGAGCTCGTGCCGCGCGCGCTCGTTGACATAGACGCGATCGATCGCGGGGAACAGGCGCCAGCCGCGCGCCGCGTAGAGCTCCGCACAATCCGGATAGAGCTCGCGCACCACACTGGCCGCGTCGCGCGCAAGCGCGGCGAGATGGCGCTGCTCGAACGGGCTCGTGGCCGACACGATGGTGCGGGCAAATCCGATGTTCGGCGCGCGCTCGACTGCGAGCAGATGGGCGCTCACCGCGTCGGCGATATCCAGCCGGCGATAGAGCAGCTCGTTGGCCTGCGCGTTCTCCGGCGCGTAAGCCGACCGCATCGCCGGATCGTCATCGTCTTCCGGAAAGAAGCGCGAGGTCCTCAAGACCACGACAGGCAGGCCGCGCTCGCGACAGAACAGCTCGCAAAGGGTCTCGGCCATCAGCTTGGTCGTGCCGTAGATGTTCTTCGGGATCGGCGGCAGGTCCTCGGTGACCCACACCGCGGCCTGTCCCGCCTCGGAGCGGAGCTGCGAGCCGAACGCGCTGGTGGTGCTGGTGAAGACATAACTGCGCACGCCGGCCGCCACAGCCGCTTCAAGCAGATTGAGCGTGCCGGTGACGTTGGTGTCGATGAAGGCTTGCTTGCTGTGGGTCGCCACATGCGGCTTGTGCAGCGTCGCGGTGTGGATCACCGCGGTGACGCCGTCCATCTGGCGCCGCACGAAATCGGAATCGACGATCGAGCCGACAGCGCCGGTGAAGGGCGATGGCTTCAGGTCGATCCCACGCACAGACGAACCGCGCCCGCGGAGCGTGCGGAGAAGACCCTCGCCGAGATGGCCCGCGCTGCCTGTGACCAGAATTGTCATTCGTTACCCAATACAGCCGCCAGCGGCGTGGAAAACCACGTGCCCGTCCGGTCCGGCTGGATGCTTTGGGAAAAATTGGAGCGGGCGAAGGGGCTCGAACCCTCGACCCCGACCTTGGCAAGGTTAAGCTCCCCAGAACCAGCCGGTAACCATGCGCAAAGTCCTGCTTTGTCAAATGTTTGATACCGCGACACAATCTGATCTCCAGGAGTACGGACGCGTACGCGTGAGAAACGCTACCCCGCACTCCCCCAGCACTCCCCGGGGGAGCAGAAATGAAGAGCCTGAACCGCAAAAGGTTGACGCCGCAGGGCGTGGAGCGCCTGCGGTACGACCCAGCGGCGGCCCCGCCGAGTGGACGAATCGAAATCGAGGACGAGGCCTGCCCAGGCCTGTTGCTGCGCATCACGCCTCGAAATGTTAAGTCCTTTAGCGTCATCTACCGGGTCGTCGGAGAGGGCGGGACCAGCCCGACGGGGCGGCTGTTGGCCGGTAAGCAACATCGGATCACCTTGGGCGGCACGCCTCCCCTTGAGCTGACCCATGCGCGCCAGCAGGCCCGGGACATCATCCAAGCTGCGACAGAAGGTCGCGATCTGCGGACGGAAAGGCGCGAGCGCAACCTGATCCGGGCTGTCAACACGTTTGAGGCCGTCTTCGAGCGCTTTATGCAAATCGAGATCATCCCGAACGTCGGCGCTTGGCGAAACGTGGACGGCGTGTTGCGCCGGCACGCCTTGCCTCGTTGGGCAAAAACACCGATTCATGACCTCCGCCGCGCCCACATCCACGAGCTCATCGATGAACTCGTCCAAAGCGGCCGTCATGGCGTGGCCCGAGAGCTTCGGAAGCATCTGTCACGCTTTTTCAATTGGGCAGTCGACCGCGAGATCATCGCCGATAACCCTATTCATGGGTTCAAGCGCGGAGACCTCCAGAACAACGACGAAGCGGGCCGCGCACTTGAGGACGACGAAATTAAGTGGGTCTGGCACGCCAGCTCCTCTTTAGGCTACCCTTTTGGTCCGTTGTACCGCCTGTTGCTGCTGACTGGACAGCGGCGCACGGAATGGGCCGCGGCGCGCAGGTCCGAGGTGAATTCGGACAAAGGGTGGCTGGAGGTCCCAAAGAACAGGTATAAAGGCGATCGCGACCACATCGTGCCGATGGCCGAGCAAGCCTGGTCCGTTTTCGAGCAGCTGCCCGTCTGGCCGGGTAATGACTATTTCCTGTTCTCGACCCGTGGTGGCAAGGTGCCCGTCTCGGGCTTCTCCAAAGGCAAGGCTCGCCTTGACCAGGAAATTTCCAAGCAGATTTCTGTCGAGCAACCTGGCGCCACTCTCAAGCCGTTCCGTGTTCACGACCTCCGCGTCACCTGCGAGACGAGGCTGGCGCGACTCGGCTTCAATCAAGACGTTCGAGACGCAGTCATTGGGCACGCGAAGGCTGGCCTTCAAAAGACTTACAACAAGTACGATTACTTGACCGAAAAGCGCGAAGCTGTCGCTGCATACGAAGCACACATCATGAGCATTGTGCGATGAGTCTATTTACGCCGCACCATGCACGCGCGCTCGCCGACGAGACGTTTAGATTTCAGATCAAATATGACTCTGCTGATGAACAAAAGCGCCTCGGTAAAGCTATTCAGCTGCTGGTCGGAAAAGAAGACGCCCTATTGACGGTACTGCGAGCAGGTGAGCAACGGTATGTCGACTGCAAGAGGGAACTTCAGGACATCCGAAAATTACGTTACGTCTACAATGAGCTTCCGGTACGATGCGCAGGAATGGCTAAGAAAATAAGGGAAGTTGTCCAGGCCTTATCGGCCATTGATGAGATCTCGCGGGAGGAGCTTGATTCGATGGCTCGCTGTCGCGGCTCAAGCGTGGAAGAGATGACTGGAGACTTGGAACGGCTCCTCGGTTTGCTGGATGAAGGAAGTAAGGAGCTTTTTTCTAAGCGGCAAAAGACGGCAGGACGAAAGCGAGGAGTCGGCAAAGGAGGCGCTCAACGATTGCCACTAGAGGAATTTGCCAAAGAGCTCAGAGTTTTTCTGCTCGAAGCGGGAGTTGCATTTACTTTCGAGGCGGCGACTCGCCAGGAACGTCATCCCGTTGACCACGTACCGGTGAGCGCAGCTGCGCGTTTGCTGTACGGCGCAGCGCGCTTGCTGGATCAGCGAGTAGAGCTCTCTGATATAGAAGCCGTGATCAAATCAGTAAACGAAAAGCCGGAATTTCGCGAAGAGCTTCTCGGCGATGCGACGGTGGACGCTTTGACGAGCTGAATTACGACCGATCTGCTTTGAGATATTCAGCCAAGTGCAGTTGATTTCCGGCTAGTGACGCCAACCAACCA
Organism: Bradyrhizobium sp. JR4.3; assembly: GCF_040547695.1. Taxonomy (NCBI): domain Bacteria; kingdom Pseudomonadati; phylum Pseudomonadota; class Alphaproteobacteria; order Hyphomicrobiales; family Nitrobacteraceae; genus Bradyrhizobium; species Bradyrhizobium sp. JR4.3. Next base: position 40,777 of record NZ_JBEPQF010000018.1, read on the forward strand.
ACTGCACTATTTGGTTGCTTCCTTACAAACCGAAGGGAGCAACAAATGCGATTTTTACGAGTTAGCGAAGTCGTCCCCATGGTCGGCTTCTCGAAAACGACCCTTTATGCACGCGTTCGAGCAGGGACATTTCCCAAGCCTATCGCCCTCGGACCCCAGACTACCGCCTTCTTGGAAGATGAGGTCCTTGAGTGGATGAAGACCCAAGTCGCGGCTGCCCGTGGCTATTCCACGTCTGCGAGCACACCTAGGTCTTCCGCGGGAATGCAGGAGGGCGGCAATGTCTGATGCAGATAACGCTGTGCCACAGCCGGACAACGATGCAGCCATCGAATTCCTGAAGACTTTCGAGCCCGAGGGGCCGTGGGTGCTCACCGCGATTCCTCCACATCGGAAGGGAATCCAGACCCGTACCTTCGGTCCGGACCGCATAGATCAACTCAGGCAATGGCTACTTACGCGCAATGGAAGTGCTAACCTTTATTTCCATGTGAATCGACCGCTGAAAGATCTCGACAAGAAGGCTGAACGCGAAGACATTAAGGAGGTCCGCTGGCTCCACGTCGACGTCGACCCGCGAGTTAACGAGCCGGTGGAAGATGAGCAGCGCCGTATCCTCTCGCTGACGACGGATCGACTCCCGGCTGGCATTCCGAAGCCGACTGTCATTCTCTTTTCGGGCGGCGGATTCCAAGCTTTCTGGCGGCTGGAAGAGCCGATCGTTTTGGACGGCAAGCTTGAACTGGCTGAAAGCGCGGCACTTTATAACGTTGCATTGGAGCATGCTTTCCAAGGTGACAATTGCCATAACATCGACCGCATCATGCGTTTGCCAGGAACGATCAACATTCCTGACGAACGCAAGCGGTTGAAGGGACGGCGTCCAGCTCTGGCGCGGGTGGTGACTTTCGATGCTTCGAGAGTTTATCCACTTTCAGCATTTACACCCGCAGCCCCTACGCGGAGTGATCAATCTGCCGCGCTGGGGCGCCCAGGACAGTCAAATAACTCGGTCAAAATCGGCGGAAACGTTCGTCGCATCGTCGAATCCTCCGAACTCGACGAATGGGGCGTTCCTGACCGCGTCAAGATTATCATTGGCCAAGGCAAACACCCGGATGAGCCGAAGCTGGATGATAATAGCCGCTCGGCTTGGCTCTTTGACGCTGTGTGTAACCTGGTGCGCCAGCGCGTTCCGGATGAGGTGATCTTTTCACTGTTGACCGACCCCCATTGGGCCATCTCTGAAAGCGTTCTCGAAAAAGGTAGCGCAGCGGAGAAGTATGCGATCCGGCAGATCGAGCGAGCGAAGGAAGAGGTCATAAGCCCAGATCTAAGGCATCTGAACGAGAAGCACTTTGTAATCGAGAACGATGCTGGCAAGTGTCGCGTCGCTGAGTGGATCCCATCTGAGGGAGACGGCAGAGACCAGTTGTCGACCCAATCTTTCGAGGACTTTCGTAACCGCTATATGCATATGCGCGTGCTCGTCGGCAAGGACGCGAAAGAAAACCCGCAATTCAAGCCGCTAGGCAGATTCTGGCTGGAACATGAAATGCGGCGGCAATTCCGTGGTCTTGTGTTCCGTCCCGGCAAGCAGCAGGTGATAAACGGGTTCTTGAACCTCTGGCGCGGTTTCGGAGTAGAACCTCGACCTGGCAGTTGGTCACTCATGCAAGCTCACATTGCTTCGGTCCTTGCAGATGGAGATGGCAGCTCAGCCGAGTACATCCTGAATTGGGCTGCGTGGGCGGTGCAGAATCCCGACCAGCCTGCAGAGGTATCGCTGGTCTTCAAAGGTGGACAAGGAACAGGAAAATCGACGTTTGGCCGTGCGATGAGGTCGCTCTTCGGCCAGCACGGATTGCAAGTGGTGACACCAAGTCAGTTTGCCGGTCGGTTCAACGCGCATATGAGAGACGTCTGCTTGTTGTTCGCAGATGAAGCAGTGCGCCCGGACGACCGCTCAGCACGCGGCATTCTGAAGGCACTTCTTACGGAGAGAAATCTCCCTATGGAGGGCAAAGGGCGCGATATTGTCCAGATGACGAACTACGCAAAAGTCATTATGGCGTCCAACGAGGAGTGGGTGGTTACTGCGGAGCTAGATGACCGACGGTTTGCCGTCTTTAGAGTCTCCGAAGGACGAAAGGGCGATAAGCTCTACTTCAAAGCACTGAATGAGGAGCTCGAATCCGGAGGCTTGGAGGCGATGCTGTACGACCTTCTGGAACGCCCGTTGGGGGAATGGCACCCCAGGGTGAATATTCCTCAGACTGCGGAGAAGGACTTCCAAAAAACGGCATCTCTATCGCCCCTCGAGAAATGGTTTCTCGATCTACTCTTTCAGGGCGTGGTACCGGTCCGGCGCTGGATCACCGAAAAAGAGCCCTTCGTTGCCACCTCCGTGCTAACGGACGTCGCTCGGCAGCAGCTGCGGAAGGAGGACATCTCTTGGAACGCCGTCAACTTCCTACTCACCAAACTTCAGTTCAAGAAGATCGACAATCCCAGACCGCGCGGTTTCGTTTTTCCTGAACTGGGGCTTGCGCGGGCAGCTTGGAACCGGGTGTTTACCAGGGTTGAATGGCACGACACTGGAGAGTGGGCTCCTCTTGATCCTTCCAAAACGCCTTTCGAGCCGCCGTTCTAGGACAGGCTCAATCCAACCTGCCGACCACCGACCCCGATATTTATCCGCAGGCCCCAGTGATGAGCGATGAGCTCGCGCCCTGGCCTCTACTTCGTGGTCGGTAAGGTCGGTAGGTCGGATTCTACTTGGAATCATAAGAAGATAGAAAACCGAGTCTATCCGACTACTTAGGTTCGCAAATGGGACAATCCTCATCGCTAACTTCCCAGCCCATCGCATTGCCTTGCACCTGCTGAAAGTTATCGGAAATCTCCCACCCCAAAAATTTATGCAAGAGACAAGATTCAAGCTTTCGCGGTGGCGTGACAGCTCAGTAAGCGCAGCACTTTTTCTGAGGAATATCTTGGAGGACGGCGTCTAATCGAGCACATTTGTAGTGCCCACGCGCGCGCGCGAGGCTTGTGTGCAAATATGAGACGATGACCTTTCCAGTTGAGATAACAAAGGCGCACCATGCGCATCGTGATCTGGGCAAACTCCTCTGAAGGTTTCTCTCCCCGACATTTAACCGTCCAAGACGGCAACGCCGCGCGAACCACGCGGAGAGGCGACGAACTTCGATCCGCCGTCTCACGCCGACGAGAGCTTTGCCAAGGCACCAGGATGCGCCCCGTCTGCGTCTCTCTAAGCGAGCCGGGCCGATTGCCGGAGCTCCATTTGCCACGCACGGCGAGGTTGCCAGCGCTCTCGCCTATTTTGGTGTGTCCTGTCCGTCTCGAACCTGGATAACTTCCGAGAGCAGATCAGCTGTCACTTGTAAGCTGTTCCGCACTTCTGCGAGCCTCTGATTGGATGGAAATGCGGGCCGATGCGATAACTTCAAGACGAACTCGAATACCCGATCTGAATTACGCATGAGCTGCAGTAAATGCTCCCCGCTCGGCCCGTTAGTCCGGAAAGCCAATTCTTAGCGGTTCTTTCGTTAGCTCCGGTCCACCGCATCAAGGTCTTCTGAGCTTGATGGCTGTTGCCCAGCTCGGATCTTAGAATATCTGCGATCAAGTTCGCGTAAGTGGAGGAGGTCGCTCTGTCGTTTGGAAACTTCTTGCCCGTTTTCGGAAACATGTTTCCCCCCGAGCTAAGTTATAGTTTTGAAGACCGATCATGCATTCTTGACGCTAGTAGGGCGAGTTGATGCAAGGCATGTCCCACTCAGGTGCCGAATCGGAGCGCCCGGCACAAAAACCCGCTGCCGAATACGTGCGGATGTCGACTGATCACCAGCAGTATTCAACGGCAAACCAAGCACAGGCTATTCGCGAGTACGCTGCCCGTCACGGCTTTCGGATCGAGAAAACCTATGAGGATAGCGGCAAGAGTGGTCTCAATCTCGACGACCGGCAAGCGCTTAAGCAGCTCATCGAAGATGTACAAAATGGCGCGGCCGAGTTCGCGACCATCCTCGTCTACGACGTCAGTCGCTGGGGGCGCTTCCAAGATGCCGATGAAAGCGCTTACTACGAGTATATTTGCAAGCGGGCGGGCATCTCGGTTCGTTATTGCGCCGAGCAATTTGAGAATGACGGGAGCCCGGTCTCGACCATCGTCAAAGGCGTTAAACGCGCAATGGCGGGTGAGTACAGCCGAGAACTATCGGTCAAAGTTTTTGCAGGACAGCGGCGGCTGATCGAGCTTGGCTATCGCCAGGGAGGGCCGGCGGGATACGGTCTGAGGCGGCAACTGATTGATCAGAATGGTATTTCCAAAGCCGAGCTGGTCCGCGGCGAACACAAAAGCATCCAAACGGATCGGATCGTCCTCATCCCAGGTCCCGCGCAAGAGATCGAGACGATCCGCTTCATTTACGAAGCCTTTGTCGCGCAAGGTAAGAGCGAGCGGGAAATTGCTGATTGCCTCAACGCCAAAGGTATCACCACCGATCTTGGTCGGTCCTGGACGAGAGCCACGGTCCACCAAATTCTGATCAACGAAAAGTACATCGGCAACAATGTCTGGAATCGATGCTCTTGTAAGCTTAAAGGCCGGCGAGTTTATAATCCCCCCGAGCGCTGGATTCGCCACGATCAGGCTTTCGAGCCGATCGTCGCTGAAGATACATTTATTGCCGCGCAAGCTATGATTTCAGATCGCTCGAAGCGCTATTCCGACGAGGAACTGCTCGACGTGCTGCGGGGCCTCCTGGAACAGCACGGCTATCTCTCCGGCATCATCATCGATGAACTCGAGGTCGGACCATCCAGCAGTGCCTATCGTTCGCGCTTCGGCAGCCTAATCCGCGCCTATGAACTGATCGGCTTCAGCCCTGACCGGGACTACCGCTACATTGAGATCAACCGGGCCCTACGCCGGATGTATCCCGATTTCATTGCATCGACGGTTCGCGGCATCGAGGAGATCGGGGGATCGGTTCGTCAGGATAGGGAAACCGATCTCCTCACGGTCAATGACGAGTTCACCGCTTCTCTTTGCCTCGTCCGGTCCCAGGAAACCCTAGCCGGGTCCTACCGCTGGAAGATCCGCTTCGATGCGGGCTTGCGGCCGGACATCACGGTGGCGATCCGGATGAACCAGATGAACAGCGCCGTGCTCGACTATTACCTGTTGCCGCGCTTTGAGATGGAAGCAGACCAAGTTGCTCTTGCCGAACACAACGGCTTGGCCCTCGATGCCTATCGTTTCGACACGCTGGAGATGCTGTTTGAACTCGCAGCCCGCTCGCAACTGATGGAGGTCAGCTATGGCATCAGCTCAATGCATTGAGATCATTCCAGTCGGAGCTATCGATGTCGTCAATCCGCGAGTACGCAATCGCCGGGTCTTCAAGGAGATTGTAACCAGCGTCGCCGAACTCGGCTTGAAGCGGCCGATCACAGTCAAACGAAAGGCTTGCGAAGGCGAACTCCGGTACGATCTAGTTTGTGGCCAGGGGCGCCTGGAAGCCTACCAAGCCCTCGGCCAACGCGAGATCCCGGCCGTCGTGGTCGACGCCACCAACGAAGACGGCGCCATCATGAGCCTGGTCGAAAACTGCGCCCGGCGGCAGCACCGCGCGATCGACCTCCTGCATGACATCGAGGGGCTGCGGGGGCGTGGCTATGAGTTCGATGACATCGCCCGCAAGACCGGCCTCAGCATCGAGTATGTCAAAGGCGTCAGCAGCCTATTGGAAAGCGGCGAGCACCGGCTGCTCCGGGCCGTTGAGGCCGGACAGATGCCGGTCAGCACCGCAGTGATGATCTCGCAGGCGCAAGATGCCGACGTCCAATCCGTGCTGCAGCAAGCTTACGAGGAACGCCTGCTGCGGGGACAGAAGCTGCTTGCGGCCAAGAAGCTGATCGAGCAGCGCCGGCGGCGGGGAAAAGGGTACAAGACTGGCCCGCGACGAAGCGACGGGGCGCCGATGAGCTCAAACGCGCTGCTGCGCGCCTACCGCCAAGACGTCGACCGCAAACGTGTCCTGATCCGCAAGTCCAACAGCACCAAAGCGCGCCTAATCTTCATCTTGGAGGCCCTGCGCAAGCTCCTGGTCGAACCGGAATTTTTCTCGATTCTCGCTGGGGAAAAGCTCGATACGCTGCCCAAGAACCTTGCGCTTCGGCTGCATGGGCAGGGTTGAGCCATGGCACGCCGCCCCCATATTTCGGTGCGGATGGGCTTTGAGGAACGGACGGCCGTGGTCCGGCTGGCTGACATCCAGCCCCTCAAACTCGTGTCCGAGGAGGTGAAGCGCTCGCCAAAATACCGACAGATCGCAGCCTCCGTGGCCGAGATCGGTTTGGTCGAGCCGCCTGTGGTAGCGCGAACCCGCGACAGCCATGGCAAATTCCTACTTCTGGACGGCCATTTGCGCCTCGAGGTCCTACGCGACCGCGGTCTCTTGGAGGTGGAGTGCCTGGTGTCGACCGAAGATGAGGCCTTTACCTACAACAAGCGCGTCAACCGGATTGCCATCATTCAAGAACATCGCATGATTCTGAAGGCGATCGAGAACGGGGTATCGGAAGCGAGAATTGCCAAGGCGCTGAACGTCGATGTCGCCAGTATTCGCCGGCGCCGCAAGCTGCTCGACGGCATCTGCGCGGAGGCGGTCGATTTACTCAAGGAGAAGCACCTGACCCTCAACTCGTTCTCCGAGTTGCGCAAGTTAGCACCATTAAGGCAGATCGAAGCCGCCGAGTTGATGATTGCGATGAACAACTTTTCCAACAGCTATGTGCGCTCGCTGGTGGCGGCGACGCCGCGCAACCAATTGGCGGCCGGCTATACGCCGCGCACTCCGAAAGGTCTGTCGGAAGAGCAATTGTCTCTGATGGAGCGGGAGTCGGCCTCGCTCGCCCGCGAATTCAAGGTGGCCGAACAGACCTACGGCACCGACCATCTCGATCTGGTGCTCGCGGTCGGCTACGTCTCAAAATTGCTGCGCAACGGTAGGGTGGTCGGTTATCTCGCCAAGCACTTTCAGGAATTGCTGTTTGAATTCCAGCGCATCACCGAATCCGAGGCTAATGCGACCTAAAGCCTTCCGAGGCAAATGAATCGAGTTGGCCGCATTCGCGTATGCATCGTTCGGAAGCAAATCAGCCAGCATCGACTCCCAGTTTCGAAGCTAAGCTGACCTACAACCATTTGGACCAGTGAGCCTTGGCTCTTAACATCTTAACAAGCCAAGGCGGACATTTTGTCCCCTCGCGAAGCGGGTCTTCGAGGACCCTACTCTTCTAAAGGTTGAGGTCACCTTCGAGAACCGTTGGTTCCCAAGTGGCGATAGTCCCTACTCGTCGCTTGGGGGGAGCGGCAGGGGAGCGACTGCGCGCCGGCGATCAGGGTAAGCGCCGCTTGATTGTCGCGCAGCGGTCAAGGCTCGCCAAAGCCACAGCGAGCGTCAATGAATTGCTTAATTGGCCTTCGTCTCCGCGCTCAAGCCCTCAAAAGCCGTGGCCTTAGAACGACGCTTACACTGTAAGTTAGCGGTTACTGCCCGCTTCCAGCACATCGCGCCCGGTCCAATGGTTGGTAAGAATGACCGCGAGTCCAATAACGCCGCCTAACGTGACACCAACAACTAGTCCGTAAGCTGCCCCGCCCGTCATCAGCACCAGAGTATTGTCGGCGTTTCTCGAAAGCCATTCGAAAACGACGCCGACTAAACCAACAGCGTAAAGTATCGATAGGAAAGCCGCCGCAATCGCACCGCCGACTACGACAGCCCCTAAGACACATAAGAGGCTTACACCCAGGCGGGAAGCGCTTAGGCGCTCGAAGTCAAAATTGACGATCGAAAATACTAATATTGCCGTCCCAACGATGCCACTTGGTAGCAAAAGCTCGGGCATCGCGGGGGGCCCTGCTCCCGTTCCAAAATAGAAAGTAACGATGGGCGCGCAAATAAGACCGCTCAGCGCCCCGCCCAATCCACAACCGAATAGCGTGCGTGTAGCCGACCTATTGCTTGAGAGTGCGAATTTTCCGCCACTTACATCAACGCGCGCAAAAAAAAGGGAAAGGAAGCCAAAAATGCATCCGCAAACCGTGGTTGTGATCGAAACCTTGGCCATGATCAAGCTCAACGGCTCAGGTGCAGATGATCCTCGTAGAGCGCCCTCCACCCAGGCGCGTGCTCCCTGACTGAACTTTGATGTCCACATCCGATCGTAGACGAGGCTCATGATTAACGCTGGAACAATCGATCCTACAAATCCTCCAACGACCCCTTTTCTCAGGCTGACGAGCGAATAATCTCGCAGGGAGAGCGGCCCTTCTATAAAGCCTTGAGTGGCTCCCCTGAGCCTCGAATAGACCGTGTGCGATCCAGACATTAGTATCAGGAGCGACGCGACCGGAAACACGCTCGAAAGTGCAATCACGCTCCATGACCGCTCGGGCGACGCAAGCGAAATGGAATACGGTATCATCGCTAGCAGAAGCGCAACGACAGCCAGTGCATTGCCCATAAACAGGAACAGCGACCCAGGATTGAAATAGAACGGAATGGTGAGCGAAGAATGGTCCCAAGTTTGCTGCTGATAGGCCGTTGCCCTGTAAACTTCCTGGCGCACACGACTCATCAGGTTGGACACAGGAATGTCCACCAGCTCTACGTTTTTCAGAAATGCTTCCGTAAATGGACTGAGCAATCCGTCGCCATCGTAAGCAACGTCCCCTGGAGCGGCAGCGAATGCGATGAACGTATTACCCGGCGCCTGCATCTCGGCCAAGCCTGTTCGCGCCTCCTGATATGTCGCAGCATTGTACGCTTTGGCTCCAACTGGGCCAATCGATTTTCCCTTCAATATCTCTCGCGGCTCCATACTACTTCGGCAAGCATCCAACAGGACAATTTGAAGGTTGCTGTATCTGGCTACACGATCGAGTAGTTGCTGAACACTAACCATATTGAGGCTGTCGTCGGACTGAAAATCGATTGGCAATATGAAGTTATGATCCTTAACCTGAAGCCCGTGGCCAGAATAATAAACAACGGTGGCGAGGGGCTTCTCTTTTGAAATCCTACCTATAAAGTTATCAATCAGCGCGTTTAACTGGTCATACTTCAGATCGATTCCTGGCGTAACGTCGAAGTGTAGTCGCTTGAGCGCGGCGGCTGTTTGTTCCGCGTCGGACTTCGGACAACGCAACCAAAGCTCACCATCATACGAGCTGTTGCCAAGCACCAATGCACACTTAGTCGATTGCACGGCAGCGCTCCAATATCCGGTGCATCCTTCTGCACGCCTGCTGAATCATTTAACAAAACTGCTTGATTTCTCCCTGGAGCTTAGATGCACAGCTTCTCAAATGCAATTTTGACGCGGGCGCTGAAGCGCCAAGAGTAACGTGCTTGCTACCCGCTACGACGCGACTACACTGGTCGGCACGTCACTTTGAAGCAAATGCCGTCGGCAATGATCCGCTTGATCCATCCGTGTGTCCAAGTGATGCATTCGCTGAAAGCGACAACTCGGCCGGAGCGGATTTGCTTTCGGCGCGCCCGGCGGCAGCTCTTATCAACGCCCGCACGAAGCTATTATCGCCTGGCTAACACGTTTGTCTCCGATATAGCCTTCGATAGAATGGGGGTTTCCTCGAATATTCCGGATGTCGAGGAGGTTGTGGATCCCGGTAGTGAAATTTGCCGCGTCAAGCCCTCGTCCGAGTGCAATGAGGTCGTCAGGATCTACTGCATTCAGCCAATGTTCTACGCCGGTTGGGACAGTAAACGCGGGTCCAAGTGCTGCCTGCACTGCCATTAATGGTAATGGTGAGCCGAGTGTCACGTAAAGCGGAACGCGGAGCGGGCGCCCCTCGAGTGCCAGTTGACGCAGCAACTTGAATGTTATCACGGTTCCGAGCGAATGACTGACTACCACTGCTGGAGCCGCGTCAAGAACAGGACGTACAATCGCATCTACTATGTTATTTACGCCCGGTCGCTTGAGATAGGCGTACGCCTGCTTCAACAGGCTCATGCAAACTGCACCATGCAACGGCGACAGCCGTTCAATGATACGCAGGATCGCATTAAGACGCCGATCCATCGGAAAACCTTGACTCGCAACGGACGCGCCCCCCTCCTCTGCCAGCGCGCGCTCTTCTAGTGCTATGATCTTTGCACTTGCGCCAGCAGCCTGAGCCTGTTCCGAGAGCGCCGCTGCGAGAAAGGTCCTTTCATTAGCATCAGCGCTTTGTCCTTGAGCTACCGTGCCATCGAATTGTGCGCCAGCAGAGCGTGACAGCGCATCTCCGAAGAACGGCGCCCGGACTTCGAGTACATCGGTAATGCCCGGCTGACCTAGTCCATTTTCGAGGGACGCCAACCACTCGGCTTTGATCAAGTTTTCGCTCTTGCCCTCCTGACTAATGCCATGGACGAAAACTAGCCGCATCTACATCTCCTCGATAATTGTCTTAAGCTGCTGCCCCCCGCGGGCGGAGAGGGTGCTAAACGAACTTCGCAACAGTTCGGCTCTCAAATCAACAAGCCCCTCCATGACAAGGCCCGATGCCTCATCGTCTTCGAGCAGCGACCATCCTTGCCGCAACCACGGGAAAATGCCCGCAACCAGAGCACGCGCAGAGGGTGTGGAGTTGAAGGTCCATGTTCGGCGCGCTTCTTCGTGAGAACGCGGCTTCCTCGGCGGCGTTTCGGGAATTTCGACTTCAATCAATCCGGGCGCAACCTGTCGGGAGCGAAGACGCCCAAGTAAGGCTACGTCATAAGGAACGGGAATGCCGGCGGCCGCGAGATACCATGCGATCCGATGTATGCTGTCGCGATCGCCCAGTGCGTCGTAAATGTATGCAGCGATAACCGCGCGCACTGGATCGCGCTCCTTCTGGTCCCGGAGGCGCGCTGCTTGATCGTAACCCATTCGCGCAGACAACGCGCCGGCGCGGAGTTGTGCAATGGCCAGTTCAGTATCTCGCGCCTCGGTCGGAGCCGCGTTCAAGAGGCGGTAAATGACGCTGACGACTTCTTCTCCCTCGACGGTGAACGTCGCGACGTGATCTGGGAGTGCTGCGGCCCCACCCCAATTGCCATTATCGAACTCGATCAACAACGGCGCCGGAAGCGACAAATAGCTTGCTCCGATCGGATCGATGCGCCACCAGGATTTTGTTGTTTCACGAACGGCCCTCGCCGAGCGCCCGAGCGTCGCGCGTCGCCCGTTGGCGCCAGCAACGTTGAAGCCAGCACCCGTTACAAAGTGCGTTGGGCGATCGTTTTCAGATGCGTATTCTCTGAGAATACGCGCAACCTTCTTTTCCTGTTGCTTTAGGCTAAGCGCAAATGCTTCTGCATCACGATCCACCAGTAACTTCGACGTATAGTTCAATTCATAATGCGAGCGGCCCGACCTCGCCTTATGCCGTATTGAGGAGCTGAACCCCTTAGCTTTTGGGACGGGCTTCGCCGAAAAGGTCGACCAACCTCGGCCGGCGGCAGCTCCTCCAACCCTGGAACTCATCTCCCCAACAATGCTCGGCTCGGGCCAAGACTTAAGGACCGGTGGGGCTGCTGGCCGACTTGCAAGGTAAATATTGTTTGGTGGCCGCAAACCCGTCGCAATGTCTGGAGTTAGCTCAACCTGATATTGACTCGCGCGCAGGGGCACCTGCTGGCTGAGGAAGTCCGCCAGACTAAAATTACTGATGCGCCGCCGGTCGGGCGCCTCGAACGCCTCCTCATGGGCTCCAGACAAAGCTTCTGTCAAAAGCCCGCTAAAGATGCAGCGATCTTCATCCGGCGTAGCTCCCCTCACCATATAGGCTGCGTGAAATGGAGAAGACGCTCGCAACATATCTATTGACGGCAGGCGTACATCAAAGGGACCTTTGTCCAAAATGGGATCGATAGCGAGGTCAGCACTATCTGTGGTAGCGGCCAGCGATCGGCACGCGTCCGAGACGACAGTCAATTGCTCCACACCATATCTGGAGAGCCTACGGCATAGCTGGCCGACTGAAACGGCCCTTTGGCTAGTGAACCATTGCGAGAGCAGCCAGAGATCTTCAGCCGGGTCCCGCGTGAGGCCGTGCCCGGCGAAATATATCAGCAAACGTGAAATTCTGGGCCTGCCAGCGAATAGGCGCTCGAAGGCAGCTTTTACGGTATCAAAACCCACCGGCCGCTCGTCATCCACGAGAACTTCCGTCGGAATGCCAAGGTCCTTTGCCCAGTCGCCGAACGCCCTCGCACCGTTCGCAGCGCCCTGGAGAAACTCTAGCGGCGGCGCATCAGAGATACCCAAACTAAGGCAACGCATCGATTCCATTGAAAATATCCGAACGACGGCCAGACAACCAATCGGAATGAAATTTGGAGCGCACAACTCGTCATACTGACGACATCCCGCCTCAAGTCAACGACAAGGGGAGCATCGTCGGAAAAGCCCACGTCCTACAAATTCGGAGTAGCCCCGCGATGTTGCAGTGCCACGATCGGCCGAAACCATACACTGCCTTCGGTGCTCGAATCCGCATCTGCCACGTGCCAATTTCTATCGCCTGCTCCCTTGTCGGGAAATGTCTCAAACGGGTGTAAGTTCTCTTTCAGGTCACCGCGACGCTCGCCCGGTATACGCGGTCGGGCTCTCGGCTGGAATACGGCAGCCTATCGCATGGGTTCGCTTGCCTCGCGAACGGGCCCAACGGAGATGTTCATTATTCGCCGCATTCCATTGAGCTCGGGGGTTGTGGTGCGATCGAGATCCGGTAGTCCTCATTGTACGGCCAAGGCGCGCGCGCAACGCGCAAACCTGCTCAATCGCCCCGGTTGTAATTATTGCCCTCGCAAGGTAGGGTAAATTCAAAAATCTACAAATCGTTCTCGCCCGGAGCCACCGGCATGTAGGCCCAGGGAACTCAATTAATTACAAGGCGATTGGATCTACGCGTGGGCAGCTATCGCTCTCCAGTATTCGGATCAAAGTGTTTCGCGCTAATATTTGCGAACTCGATTTATGCCTGCGCCTCAGCTTTTGGCCAAGCTGGACCGCCAGCGTCTCCGCCAAACAGCTTACCATCGCGCGATACACATCTTTCCCGGGATGCCATAGCCAGATGCGACACCTATGCTGCTTCGGAATTCGATCCAAGACGCACATCAGGCGCCGTTCCATTCGAAAAATTGGACCCAAAACTCGCAATTCCGGCCTGCGAAGAGGCGGTGAAACAATTCCCGGAAGATGCCCGATTACACTTTGAGCTCGGACGCGCGTATCAAAAAGCGAATAACTTTTCTGATGCGCTCCTCCATTACAAGAAGGCCGGAGAACAAGGCCTGGCGGTCGCCGAAAACAACCTAGCCGTGATGTACCAGAACGGCTGGGGCGTTCAGCAAAATTTCGGCATCGCTCTTACTTGGTTTCGGAAAGCCGCTGATCAAAATCTCGCGCTTGCCGAACACAGCCTCGGTCTGATGTATCAGAATGGTTGGGGCGTTCAGCAAGATTTCGGAACCGCCTCTACTTGGTATCGGAAGGCGGCCGATCAGAATCTTGCGGCCTCACAGTACGCGCTTGGTTCGCTCAATCTAAATGGCTCGGGAGTGAAGGTAGATTATGATGCGGCTTTAAGTTGGTATCGAAAAGCGGCCGATCAGAACCTCGCGCCCGCGCAAAATGACCTTGGTGTGATGTATCAAAATGGTTGGGGCGTTCAGCAAAACTTCGGGACCGCACTTGTCTGGTTTCGGAAAGCGGCCGATCAGAATTTCGCGAACGCGGAGTTCAGCCTTGGGCAAATGTACTGGAATGGTTGGGGCGTGAAAAAGGATTTTGCAACTGCTCTTACTTGGTATCGGAAAGCGGCGGTTCAAAATTTCGCGCCCGCGCAATACATGCTTGGCGAGATGTACGATAATGGTTGGGGCGTCGCCAAAGACCCTTCCATAGCTTTCGAATGGGTAAGGAAGGCAGCCGATCAGAACTTTCCCGCCGCGCAAAACGACCTTGCTGTGATGTATGCGCGAGGCTCGGGTGTACCCGAAAACCTCCAACTCGCTGCAGCCTATTATAGGAAGGCCGCGAAACAGGGTGTGACGCTTGCACGTATGAATCTAGGTCGCTTGTATTTAAGTGGCGTGCGGGAGCCCGGCGACCTCGACATCATTTTCGGCCAGTTCAAAAAACAGATTGAGGGTGTAGGAGCGCAACCGAAAGTCGGAGGAAAGTTGACTATCGAAGGCCGCTCCGTCGAACAGAAAGTTCAAGTCGCGATAAAGATTGTTTCCGCTGCTTCAAATGCCGCTTACTTGGAGAGTTGCGGCCTGCGCCTTGATGTCGAGCGTCGGGCTGTCGAAGCGGTGAAGGACTGTGTAGAAACGGATTCTTTGAACCGTTTGATAACATTCTTTCGCAATGAAAAGGCGAGCCTCAAAGGTGCATCGGGCACTTGCACCGCCCCCGAGACGAGTAAGGTCGTTGGCGAGTTGGATGAGGAAATACAGACGTGGGGCCGCATGTGTCGCGCCTGTGGCATCATATGTGGACGATGACAATCGAAACGTGAAGAACGTAACCAGTTCTTCGATACCAAAGCGACCTACGAAGGCCTGGAGCTAAGCAATGTATCGCAGATCTGTCGCTGCGTGGGTGGTACACCGAATACCTGCTGAGCCGATTCTAGGATCCGAAGATAACTGCCACTGTTACTAATAACGCGAGCCGCGGAGGTAACTTGGTGGGTGCGGGAGCCCAACCTCCGCAGGGTTAGGGTCGATTTCGATAGGCCTCACATTGTGCATTAGACCTACCCATGCGGTAGTCGACAGGGGAGCCTTGGGGTATCTGCCTTTCATCGAGAGGCCCAAAGGAGCAAGTCCGGCCTGAGAATCCATGAAGAAGCCGTCGAGAACGCCTCCCACTGCCAAGATGCTGCGCGTGCGGCTACAGACGTCGCACGCCTAAACCGACACGGGGTGATTGCGGAGAGCCATGGAAACTTGTCAAAGTCATCGCAGCGGCTGATGTGTCCAGACTGCTGATGGAGGAGTTGATCAGACCTGCGGCCCTCTGGACCTAGGAAGCAAAACCGCCAGCACATCCAAAACGTGGCCGACCAGCAGCCAACCGGTTGTGAAGGACCGGCCTTAAGGGGCGGAGCCTCTGAGATCGTCCCGCCGGAGGGGAGGGGCTGTTGAGATTGATTAAGGAGGCGGGCGCGTAATTCACAAGTAGGATCTTTAACCCAAAATCCACACGTGGCCCGATTTCATAAGAGCAATCAACGGACGTTTTACCGTCACTCTGCAGGAGATACTCCCCCTCCGGATTTGTTGGATTCTTCTGTATCAACAGCTGTTGAACTGTCGAACATGGTTGCCGTTTCTAGGCTTCTTTCCCTAAATTGCCCATACGTCTGCTCCGTTCCGCTGATCTTCCAGTTAGCCGGTCCGCTGATGCTCGTGCCGTAAATAACCGCCGCAGCAGCAGTAGGGCTGTCGAAGGGAGTATCCCTAGTGAATTCGTATGTGTCAGCACCTGGTTTTCGCTGTAGTGTTCCATCTGCTCTTAATTTCTCGCGAAGGGCTTTGTACGTCTTCGGATAAGACGGCGTTTCCGACCCCCGGGCGATAGAACCTTTGAGGACAACAAAGTCACCCCGGTTCTCTGTAGCAGTCGCGCGAGCATCCCCTACACTAAAGGAAAAAAGAATCCGCTCTACGCCTGATGTCGGAACGTCAATCTTGTTCTTGGTGGGCCGAGTGTAGGCAGTCATTATAGGACGCAGTATATCAAGACCTAGAGCTGGCAAGACAATTCCCGCTTGATCAAGGTAGTAGTCCATATCGGATCGGTCGGCCTCTGGTAGCGATGCTCCACCCGGCTCATTGCTGTGCATGGGCGTGGTTCTGCCCGCTTCCTTGATGCGCTCGGTTAGCTGTTTCTCCAAATGACGCACATGTGCCTTCGTTAGATTCTCATCCTTGCTAATGAAAACGATAGCGCGCTGAAAAAATGCCTTCTCCTCGTCGGCATCATGTTCTCTAAGCCGTTTGCCGACGACCTCGCTCTCTCCGACATACACGAGTGGTCTGAAGGGGTCGTCTGGATCTTGGCCGGCAAGAATATAACAACCTGCTTTTTGGGCTTCTGGTCGATTCAGAAATTCCGCCAGATTGCTACGTTGCACTACCACCGCCATGCCTGTCCAATTCACAATTTCTGCGAAGATCAGCCCTGTCGTACTGCCGTCAAGCAGATACATACGAATTGACCTGCCGCGCGCGTTTCGTTGCATGTTCGTTCATCTCGCGACGTAGAGAGGGATCAAATCTACAAAGCTAGTATACTGGGAACTCCTAAACCTTGACTAGAGGCCTCGACTCATGCGCTTTGCGTACGGCACGACCGGAGTTACTCGCAGGTACAGATACCTCATTTTCTCGTCTCGTCTCACGACACCATCACCGGTATGGTCGCGAGTGACCGTAGCTAGGTCGCATTTCGTTTCCAGATTAGGAAGCACTCGGACAAACCGTCTCACCACCTGGGAGTTGCCGCGTGTTTATTACCCATGAGCTTACGCCGGTTGAGTTAGTTGCAGAGCTCCTTTCGCTGCGCGCCTATAGCGATGAGGCCACGTACGAATTTCGAGAGCTTCGGCACAACAAGGATCTGTGCCCCCGATTTGCAGAACAGGTTGACCGCGTGCTTGATGCCTATAAGCGGCACCGCTCAGACGTGCATGACATTCAAGGCGTCCGAGATAGCGGTTGCGACGTAATGTTGACCTATGGCACTGCAGACGGTCGCTATTCGCTCGGCATGCAGATCAAGTCTTACGTCGAGCTGGAGGCAGCGAAAGGCAAGAAAGCCGGCGTCTCGCTGCTACAGCTTCTAAAGTCGCAATACGCAGAAGCGCTTAACAAGGCCTCGGTCGATGAGTGGTGGATTGTACTCTGCACATCATCGATTGAACACCAGGATAAGGTTCGAATGATATGCGCGGAATTCAAGGAATTCGAGAAAGTTAAAGTTATCGAGCCGCGCCAGGCGCTCTCGTTCTATCGCATGAGCCCCGTTGATCTCGCCAGTCGGGTTTCCATGCTGCTCTGTAGCGACGACTACGTTCTTCGCGAGGCCCGGTCCGAAGTTGGCTCGCTTACATTATGCGCCTGCTTCATGCTGGTTCATCTGATGTGTCGATCATTGCGCTCAGGGGAGCGATCCATCTCAGAAGGCGCTCTTATGGACCTTCATTCGGAATTCGGACCGTTTGCTAGCGCGTTCATTCTGGACAACCGGTCTGAGAATGAAGAAGATGATGATTGCGAAGAGGGACATGAAGACGGCCCTCCAGCCATCCACGACGTGGTTCCGGAGCTTGAACAAACCGGTGTTGTGCAGATGGACGACGCGCAAGGTTATAACCTGCAGCCTGAAGCCGTCCCGTCGATATGCGCCTTATATTTTGATCAGGTTTTGAGATATGAGGGCAATCGCGATGAGCTTCCTGAGCTACTTCTGAGGCTGCTTTTGACAGGTGGATAGATCAACAATGGCCATTATCGACATTGGCCAACACATCATCTCTATCCGTTATCGAAGGAGAGGCGCTCCCACGGAGAACGTGCGCCAGCCGCTTACATGTTGCTGAGCATATTGCATCAGAGTATGCGGATGGTTCCTCGGCGCACGAAGTCCCGCCCTTGAGGCGTGCGGCCTATGTGAGCAGCGGCGGTATCCTACCGAGAGCTCGGCGTCCATCGGACCGCACATTGGTCGTCGTTGATGTGCACAGCTCGCGGCGCACTCGGAGCCAGACGCAATTCGGAGTTGCTTAGGCCCGTCGAACTTGCGATGCTCGCGTTGAATTACACGATTATATCACGCTTCTCGTCATGATTTCCTTGCGTTTCAGTTTAGTGACCCCTGCTCCAATCGAGGGTGCGGTGTGAGCATGTCCGATACCGCATTCCGCTTTTTGCTGCAGCACGAGCGGCAGCCTTTCTTTCCTTCGCGCTGCTATATAACGGCTGATCCGAAAGTGGACGATCGCAGGCAATGGGGTCTGCAGCTTGATTTCCCGGTAGATGCCCCTTGGGTCTACCAATTGGACGATATGAAGGATTGGATGCTGCACGATCGCAAAGCGGTGCGGCGCATATTTTTCGATGTGAAGAATCCTCGCACGCCGTTCCGGGAACTAGAACGCGACGAGGTTTTTCGGGCGTACCTCCGCAAGATCCTGGAGCGGCTGCCGGCGGAATATATGCAGCGACGAAAATACGCCCTTATGCCGTCGATCGGAGACGACAAGACGCGGACTCGTTACATGGAAGCCGTCGAAGCGGCTATCCCCGGCATAACAATTTTGCCCGAGCCCGAAATGGTGTGCGAGTTCTTCCGTCTCGTGAAGCGAACGCTGAAGCTCGAAACGGGAGCGAACAACGTCCTTCTGGTGGTCGACGTAGGCGCGTCTACCGCCAACATGAGCGTGGTTCTCAGCCGGCGGGACGGCACAATCCTCGACGTTGATGCGAAAGGGGCCCAGCGCGACCTAAGAGTCCGCGCGCTGCGGGGCGATAGCGTTAGTCACGCCGGCCGCTGGGTCGACTCGCGCCTTGTCGACATACTCGGCGTAGCAGACTTTCTGTTGGAAAAGGATCGCGACCGTGTGTTGAGGACTATCGAGCAGGCCAAGGTTCAGTCGAGCCAGACGGGGACGCCGGTTCAGGTCGAACTTCCGTCGAGCGGAGAGCCCCTCGTCATCGACCGGAATACGCTCGTTTCGGTGTCGGACGAAATCTGGACTGAGTTGAAGCCTCTCTTCGATCGTCTCTGCGAACGCTTGTACGTCAACCAGACCTCTACGGAAGACGCCAAGCGAAAAAGCGAGGCCCGTCTGCGCGAGCGGCGCGTGAACTCTGCCGGAGACGCTTATCGTCTGGTCGACACGATCTTGCTGGCGGGGGGAACGAGCCTGCTTCCAGGATTTCAGGAAGCTATGATGGCCACCCTGTTCCCGGATGGCCATCGGCCCGCGGTGCTCCGCGTCGGAAGCTCCTTTGCGATCGCGGCGGCCGCCGGAGGACTGGCGCACATACTGCACAACTACGATCCGCCGCGGCTCCGCGAGCCTGACGGAAAGGGTGGGAGCGTATTCAAGGCTCCGTTGGAATCCACTCTTCCGTATCCCTTACTACTCGGCATCAAACAACCTGCGGAGCGCGAACGACAGGTCACGGTGCTCGATCCCAACGAGCCCTTCATCGATGACGGGGGTCAGCGGACGATCCCGGATACTCCTCCTCTTGCGGCGGGCTCGCAGCCGCGGATGAGACTGATCCCCGGCGGTGCGGCAGGCGTTTCGGCTCGCCAGGGACGGCAGTTTCGCGCGATGAACGTCCGCCAAGCGCCGGGCAAGATGTCGATCGAATGGGATCCCGCCAAGCAAAAGGCGTTCGTCCACTCTGAACAGGTCGACGGGACCGGCACGCTTTGGATCGACGCCAATACTCTACGTAAGCGGCAGGAGTCTGCGCTGGATCCGTTCGACGGGCCTCTGCAACCGGGAGCGCTCGCTGTGGACGCCGCAGAGGACGTCGTTCTGGATTTGGGCATGTCCAAAATCGTCGCATTGACTGCCGATCGCGGGTGGATTTCGGCAGAAGAGCTGGAACGCGTGGTACGCGAGGGGCTGGACGGTCGTCCCGACGTCGAACATCAAAGCGGGGCGCCGTCCGACGACGGACGGGGCGATTTGCCGGGCGCCGTCGACGCAGAGAAGGAAGCCGGTGTCGCGGCAGAGACCTCATCCTCCGAGCGGTTTGGTCCTCGGCAGGCCGGCGAGGCGCCGACTAGAGGCGCCGACTTTACCCGGCGTGCTGAATCTGAGACCGGATCCGAACTGCGTTCGGATTCCGCCGATGTCGCGGCCGTAGGCAGCGGCGGCCGCGAGGCCCTGGGCGAACAGACATCGCAAAGATCGGCAAGCGAAAAGGGTACTGCCGAACCCAGCGATGCCATGCCTTTCGACTGGGACGTTCGTATTCCCGACTCGCAGTTCTCCCATGCCCTGGAAACGATGAGAGATGAGATCAAAACGGCCGCGCCTCACCTGCAGTTCGACGACATCGTCGTCGCTCTACTTGCGCTCGCGGTCCGCCCGATCGTGCTGCTCGCCGGCCCACCGGGATGCGGCAAGTCGACGCTCGTCCGTACGATTGCGCGGATCCTCGGAAAGGAGACCGGACGCACCTTCCATGAGATCGCAGTGCAGGCACATTGGGAAGACGACGGCGTGCTCTTCGACGAAAGCGGTAAGCTGTGTCATCTACTCGGCGAGAACGCGCACTCGCATCTGATACTCTTCGACGAGTTCAATCTCACACGCCCGGAATACTACCTGTCGCGACTATTCAACGCGCTTGACGGCGGAGGTGGCTCCATCGCTGCCGGAACGAAGATCGCTTCGTGTCGAATCTTCGGAACGATGAACATCGACGACTCATCGCGTCCACCGTCGCCGAAGGTGATAGACAGGTGCTTTCTTCTGGAATTGACGCAGGTTCCATGGGATGTCGAGAAGCCGACGGGGCTAGAAAATCTTGATTCAATAGCCCCGTTGCCTGGGCTTCCGATGGTATCAGTCGACGGCGCGAACGCCGACGAGAGAATCGACGCCGTTCTGCGTGCGCTGCATGTTGCCGTCGCCGAGCACGACCTTCGCCACGATTTTCTACCATCTCGACGCGTGCTTGCTGACATCAAGTCGCTTCTTGGCTTGCACCACAGGTTGGACCTTCAGGGCAAGGATCTGTTGAACCGGGACGATCTAGTGGATCGTGTTCTCGCCAGCCGGATCTTAGTGAAACTATCAGGCGCGTTCGATCAGCTGCAGCCGGCGCTCGATGCTTTAGACAAGGCTCTCGACGGCGCTGAAGAGCTTCCGCGGACGCGTCGACGCCTGAAGTTGGCGCGACAACAGGCGCGGCTCGGGTTCGTCTCGCCGTGGCAGTAGGAAAGACCGAGATCGGCGCCGTACGCGTCGCCGGCACGAACGGCGTAGGCGTCGAGTACGGCTGGCGGCCGAACACGTGGTACATTGTTCGGGACGATTGTCCGTACCTCGATGTCCTGGTCAGAGGTGGTCCCGCCCAGGCGGCGAGAGGCGAGGCGAAGCTGAAGATCTTGTCGGAGCCTGCTCCCGACGGCGCCATGTGGCAGCGATGGGATTTAGAAGCGGATCTGGCGTGGCGTCGCCGCTTCGGCGAAGTCAGTCTCTCGCTGAAGGCCCCGAAGCACTGCACGCTACGCTGCTACGTATTGCCAGCGTTGCTCCTTAGCTATCGCGATGTCATCGCCATGGTCGAAGATATCGAGGCGGAGTTCAAGGTGGCCGCTGCGTGGGATGTCATAACCGAACGACCCGAACGCTCGTGGAGCCGTCGCGACGAATACGGTCGGTCCATATCGCCATCCGAGCTCGTCGGTCTGGTCGACGAGGAGTTGCGATCAGCGCTCTCGATTCGTCGGGACCCGTTTATCGAATTAGGACCTCAATCAAGGCGCGGGCTCCCGCTCGCTGAGAATGCGATCGTCTCACACTGGGCGATGCGCAGGCGAGGGCAATTGAAAGATGCCGGTGACATCGTCAGGAGCGAGATCGAGTCGTTGGGATCGAAGGCCGCCCGAAAAAATCCCGAGCAACGACAGATAAGAATAGAAAATGATTTAAGGCGGCTTTCCTCGCTCGAAGATAGATTGGTTGATCTGAGCGGCACTGTGACCTACCTTCGAGATGACGCGGAACTTACGACGGTCGTATATCCCAGTCCGTTGTTCCAGCGCGATCACCGACTTCGCCGCCTCCTCCGCGCATTCGCGCCTCGGGTTTCGGAATCGCTCTCCGAAGTCGAGTCTTCGAGATCGCACTATCCACCGGTCTACCTGAATAGTCTTTGGGAGCTTTGGGGAGCGGTGTGGCTGGCGAAGCAGCTTCGGCTGATGGGATTCGAGGGCACTTGTTCTACCGACGCTACCGATGCAGTGAGATCTTGTTCGTGGCGTTTGCAGCGGGATGATATCGTTGCCGAACTCGACTACGAGCCAGTACCCGTCTTCGTCGACTACGAACGGCTACCGCCCGCCCACGATCGGGACCTGCCCGCGCTCGAATGGGCGGCTCGCAACCAGGTACTTGATCCGGATCGTCCCTTTTTGGGAACCGAATCAAAGTGCTCGCCGGATTACATGCTCAGGATTACGACGCCGCTCAGAAGGTCGCTGATGGTGGGAGACGCGTGCCTGGCCAGTCCGAAACATCACGGGAAGGGTGCAGACAAGGGTGACTCCAAGCCGCACACGGTCGAGAGGTATAGGCGCACGTTGGGATGGTCCGTCGAAGGCCAAGTCGTCAGGTGCCATTCCATGGGCGGCTTTGTCTTGTTTCCGACGCGGGCATCGGAGTGGACCGATTTCGAGCGAATGCCAGGAGCAAGTGATATCACTCTCCTTTGTCCGAGCCCGCACGACGACGACGATGCAAGTCGGCGGTTTACAAAGCTTTTAGCCATGGTGGCTCCTGAGGCCACCGTTCCCGAGACGGAGAATATGCCGCCCTCGTCTGACTGAAGAGCCGTCACTGCGAGCCGTCGATAGCGGGCTTGTTAGCGAACGTTACAAGTGCGCATTGTTGACATGTTGCGGGACTACTTCAGCGTTTTAGAGCTACTCCTCCAAGGCTTTGAAGACGGCATCGGGCACGTCGCGATAGAATTCGATATTTATCTTCGTCCACATATCGTCCGCGAGCTCATTTAGCTGTCGCCGCGCAGATACGGGCATCAAAAGTGTCTGCGCTCTTTTCTCAATTGCCAACTCGGCGATCTGAGCGGCATTCCGAACGAGCTCGATTGAGCCTCCCAGAGTTGTTGAACCAACAACGATAGTGCCCCCCCGGCTATTGCGCCCAAGTAGTGAACCACATAGTGCCACCACAACCGGCACGCCCAATCCAGCGCCGGCCTTATCTGAATCTATTGCGCGGAGTTGCACAGTAAATTCTTGCTCACGGGGATCGCGGTCGCCCACCAAACTTCGAGCTTGTCCAAAGAGAACTTGCTCGCCAACTTTCACGCTTTCACGAAACGTCGGAGAGGGAGGTTGGTTAAGGATGCGTATTCCGGAGCCAGGCTGGTGCGAGATCTCAATGCGATACACGCCCGGGCCGGTATCCGCCGATCCCGAGGCGACTGCCCACACTTGACCGGGCGGCAGCGGATCACTTTCGATTGCCTCTTCTGACTGTAGCTCCGGCGTCGCGACAAATGTTTCTACGCCGTCAATGCCGAGAGTGTAACTAAAATGCGTGTTGCGGAACTCGCTCTTGAATACTCGCCGCTGCTGTTCCTTCACGCGCCGCCGCGACTCCAACGCTAAGCGCACGATCCACTCTAGATCTGCATCTGAAATTGGTTCCGTGGGATTCGGAAACATAAGCTTCGCTATGCCACTGACTGTCTTTCTAACCGCCTCGATATCGCGACCAGAGAGAGCTCCACCAAAGTGAATACGGCCATCCAGAACGCCAGCACGTGAGTTCTTTCGCAGGCGCGTGAAGCACTCCGATAGGAAATCGGACACCAGTCCAAAATGGTCTGTCAGATGCCGCCGAGGGTCAAGCTTTGGAAACTCCCAGCCCGGCACGTACGCATGTAGTCGATCCATAAAAGCTGTGTCATCCCGCATATCCGGCGGAAGCGGCGCAAGCAGGTGACCGACGCGCTGCGCTTGATCGAGATCCATATCGAGGTTGCCGACGAGCACAATCCCGCCCTCGGCCCTTATGGAGTCCTTGCCGCGCGAAAACTCGCCTGATGCCATATATCCCTTCATGATGTTGACGCCGTCCTTCGAATCGAAAGAGACCCCGGCTATCTCATCAAAGCAAACGACGTCGTATTGACAAACAAGGCCACGCTGTCCACTCGCCATATTGACAAACATTCGAGCTACAGTCGCTTTGCCGCCTGAAATCAAATGAGCATACGGCGAAACTTGTTGAAACAGGTGGCTCTTGCCCGTTCCACGCGGACCCAGCTCGACAAGATTATAGTTGCGCTCGACAAAAGGAACTATGCGGAGGAGAGCAACCCGCTTCGCGCGGTCGTCAAATTCGGCGGGCTCAAATCCGACGGAACGCAGTAGAAAATCAATCCAATCGTTCGGCGACTCAAACTTCGCGCGCCCTTCAAAGAAGGTGTCGAGCACATCGGCGCGAGACATCTGGATAGGGCGCAGGGATTCGATACCAAACGGACGCCCGTTCTTCTCCTGCGCGATAATGCTATCATATGCGAGGGTCACCTCTGCATAAAATCCGTCAATCAGGATGCGCTCATTCTCTTCAACGATAGTATCTGGAATGCGCACGTCGCGAAGTGCGAGACTTGGAAGTTCTGCAACATAACAGGCATTCTTGGCATCGAGCCGCGCGCGTATAGTATCGATGATGCGGACAGATCCCTTACGATAGGCTTCGTTCTTAAAAACTTCTTCCTGGCCGGTGCGTACGCAGCGATCTCTCAATTGTTTTTCTACAATCTCAAGCCCTTCCTTGATCTCGGCTTCGTCAGTCGACGCGCAATAGCGACCTAGCAAAAACTCCACGACGTAGGCGGGCACCGGGTAGGCTTTGGCGTAGCGACGGACCAAGTCTTTTCGGACGACAAAGCCCTCGAAGGCTCTTGCGCCCAAGTGATCTAGCCGATCAAGTGTTAAGGTCATGAACGATCTCCAACGCGTGTGGCACGAGCATCGATGATGCTGCCGTGACGATCAACAAGAACCACGAGAACGGGATCACCCTCTTCCACCTCGTCGGATATGGTCAGCCGTGCGCGAGCCCCTTCCGTCGTAGAGCCGACATCGACGCGAGACGCCGGATCGCGCTCCTTGCGGCGAACCTCTATGGTGACATCTGACAACTCGACGGTAAGCTCGACGGTCAAACGCAAACGACGCCAGATAATCGCGCTAATGCGCACACCCTTGGAGGGGGACGATTCTCCGCCGTCCCCCACGGTAATGTCAGGGATGACGCATTCCTGCGGTGACAAGCCGCCGTGTGTATAGACCTCCCCAGCACGAAAGGCCTCGGCGCCCGGCGGCATTGCAATTCGAACTGATCTGTCCCAATGCCAGGGTAAGAACGCGAGCTCGGCAGCCGCAGCGTCTTGAAGAATAGCAGCACGGCTTCCTTTGGCGATAACCGCCGAAGGCGGTAAACGGACCACTTCAAGGCCCCCTGGAATGAGCAGCCAGCCATGATCCGTGACAATCCGCACTCGCGGCCAACCGGCCGCCCGTAAAGCCAAAACGTACTCGGCTATGCGAGTAACCTCTAATGCCAGTTGGCCCGCCAAGCGCAGCCCCATGCCATGACCGTCATGGTCAATGTTGCCGCACTCAGCGTATCCAATCGACGTTGGCTTCTCCGGAGGCATGATAGCTTCGCGCTCAAGGACCTGAACACTCCGGGCAAGCATGGCTTTGCGCAGAACGTCCGCTGTCGCCGGCTTTCCTGACGAGATCTCCAACGGCAGGAACGCATCGAGCTTACCGCGGCCGGCTATGCTGTCTCCGACCGGGGTTACGATCGCCTTTGCACTAGCCGTCACACTGGGGATAGGCGAGAGACGCCAGCCAAGTGAAGCTTCGATACCGGAATTGTTCAATCGTTCGGCGACCGAGTGGCCGACATCCATGCGTAGTCCGTCAACAAAAAGGACAAGCGTCCCCGGCTCAAAGGAAAGCGGGCTCGGTCGCGCTGCCTCGCCGGCGGCTTCAAATGTCGTACGGAAGCGTCTTGCAAGTGCGTCCACCCATGGGCGGTAAAGAGCGCCAGCGGCGCGTGCTACCGCGTCCTCCCGGGTTCCCGCCGCGGCAATTGTTTCGATAAGCGCAGCGTCGACCCGCCAACCTTCTTCAGCGTAGGAGCTGGCGAGCGTAGTGAGGTCGTTGCCAGAGAGGTACGCATCGACCGCCGCTGCAAGGCGCGCGAGCGGATCGAGTGCTGAGGCGAGCGGTGCTTCGCCCAATCTTGCCCACAACGTGTCGCGGCGGCCCCTGTGACGTTCTTCAAGGGACACCACCTTTGCTGCCGCCGCTCGGCCCGAAAGATCCGCGATTGTGCTAAGGTCTTGCGCCAATATCCTTTCGGCGAGCGCGTTATCGTGCGGGTTGGTGAAGGGATCGCCTTCGCCAAACAAATCAGTCTGCTTACTACCGGTTGCCTCGCGCAAACGCTCGCAGGCTTGCCGAAACTGATGTGGCGAGTCCGCTAGGCGATTCCAAACCCGACCCCACGGCCCTTTTCGGCGGATCAGGCGATCGATCGCTTGCTGCAATGCCCCCTTCTCGTCGAGATCGACATCATAGTCGCGCTTGACCAAATCGCGCAACGCGGCCCACGTGCCCGCCTCTTTTGTTAGCTTGGTAGCGTCAGGATTTGCTATCCAAGAGAGAAGGTCTCGCACGTCGTCGGGCACTCGGAGTCGATCGAACTCATCTGCCCCTATGCGACGCCCACGCCAACCATCCAGTTCAAGATCCAACAAGGCGGCAAGTGCCCTCTGCGCGGCCTCATCGGTGCGCGCGTCGACCGATATGTCGAGGCCCAGGCCTTGGTCGGTATCGCGGAGGAAGGTCGCCACAGTCCAGTCACGTGCCTGCCTGCGCTGGCGAAAGACATCGCCGCGGTACTGCATCTCGACCAGTAGCTGGACGCCGCGCGGCAAGGTAAGCGGCTCACGCAAATTGCGCCATGACACTCCAGGCAAAAGAATGACAGGGAGACTACCCTTTGGGACGGGTCCCTTCAAACCCGGCGCGTCCGGCGCGTCGATCAGGCAGCGAAGCCAAATGGACGGACCCATGCCTTCCTCAGGCGCGTAGTCCCCATGAGCGTAAAGCGCGATGCGTTGTGAAGCGAGCCGACGGCGCATATCAGAGAACGCCGCCAACCACTGCCGTTCCGGATCAGGCCACAGCAACGCCGCCGGCCATTCCTTCCCACTCTCAAACGTCTGAGCAGCGTCGACAAACGCGCGAGCAAGGCCGTTTAGGAGCGTTCCATCGCTCATGATTTCTTGCTCTGTTTATCGCGAGCGCGCTGTTTGAATCCGCGACTATAATGGAAATCGTTGTAGCGGCGGCCCTTGAATTCTACGCCGGCGAAGTCGACTTTCGACACGTCAGCGTCCTCGGCCCAGAACCAAGGAAATTCCATTTTCTCTCTGCGAGGTTCGGAACCGCGGTCAGCGCCTGCGTGCTTCTTAACGCGTGGAGTGACACGTAGGATACAAGCGCCTTGACCGCGATTCTTTTTCGGTCGCGCGTTTAGGAATGGCCGAATGTTGATTCGGATACCGTCATCTATATCTGGCTCCCAGCCGATCGCTTGGCGATGAAGCGGTTTCCATCGCACGAAAGTATCGTAGGGCGGCACGCCTTCTATAATCCCGGTCAGTTCGCCACGAAGGTGCTCCGCAGCCATCAACCGCTCTTCGGCGCCCACTTCGCCCGATGCCAACGCGCGACGCTGTAAGGCAATCCATTCGCCAAGATAACTGTCGCGCAGCTTTTCGAGCAGGCGGCGTCCAGCTCCGTTCCCCTCAGACAGCTTATGATAGTTGACGAGCGCGGAAAAGCCTCCGCGAACGCCGTCCCATACATGCCAGATGAAAGGAATCTGGTGGAACAGCTCGCAATGCCCCTCGAAGAATTCGTCAGCAAGCCAGGTCGTAAGATCGTTAGCTCTTGCTCCTTCGGCCCCGAGCAGTTCGCGGATCGTGCCTTCGTTGTAATCTGAACCCCAGGCGGCGCGGATCAGTTCGCGCAGTCGGGCCGCAGCGTCGGTCTCGCCAGCTAGGGCAGGTAATGAGACAACTCCATCGCTGTCGATGAGCCCAGATCTATCTACCTCATCCGGCTCTGTAACGGGCGGGCAGTCCATAAAGGAGGATCCGGTTTGACGAGGCCAACGATAGCCAAGTAGTCGCGCGACGGCTACCTGCAAAGGATGCTCGGCCAAACCCGGCCGGACTCCAAGCGGCACAATAAGCCCCGGATCAATTGCTTTGTTTTCCGCGACATTCGGATCAGCGCTTCCACGCGGATGCCCATCGAACAGCCATTGCGTGGGATCATTCGAATACGGCTTTGGGAGACCTCTGGGGAACTTTTCGTTTGCTACCTTGCGCCAACGATCCTGTTCAAAGGAGATCTTTGCGAACGTTGCATTGGTTACGTTGAGCTTCTTCTCGATATTGCGAATCGCTTCAATAAACTCTTCGCTGGTGCAAAAACACCATAAAGCGGGTACGAGTGTTGGGTCTGTGGGCACCAAAGCCGCGACATTGGAATCGAATTTGTCGCCAAAATATCGGGCAACCGGGAGTGCCCGCATTTGACTAATGGCGATGCCGGGGCGCCCCCAAACGGAGCCACCTCGCTGGTCGGAATCATGGAGCCGCTCCCGTCGTATCTTCGCGTCTTCTCGAAGGTGGCCATTCCGTCCATCATAGTAGATTACTTGGTCCAAGCCTCCGCACAGTGCGGATGCGTCAACAGTTGTTTGCTGGAACGTCCAAAACTCATTGTTAGCAGCAAACTCCCAAAATTTTCTAATAAACCTTGGAGTATCACCGTTCAGAATCCCAGCAAGACAGCTGGCCTGTGTTGAAAGCGGCGGGTGTTCTCCGGGCGGCGCAAATGCAAACCGATGATCTGGTTGATCGAGAAAGTTTCGGACAGATCGCTGTAAAACACTGGCCTGTCGACAATTCCGCTCTTTCTGTATCGGCCACTTCCCTGCTGATGCATCCAAGCAGCTGGTCGAGGAACTTGAGCGGTCGCCAATGATCTGCAAGTTTGTCTTCGCAGCCCACCAATTCATGACCTCAAACGCAGCCGGACCTAAATCGACCAGCAGAATTATCTTATCTCTTTCCAAAAGGTGAAGCCGGAGAGCTTTGTACGAACCTAGAAACCACCAGTTTTGCGGGGTAACCGTCGCCGTGACCCCGCCTTTAGCGCAGAATCTCAGCAATCTCTCTATGAAGCATGTGGCAAGGTCGGATCGAGAGAGCCTATAATTCTGATCGACAAACTCTCCAATTGTCGCGCTCATTTTTGCGCGGCCAAGATAGGGCACATTCGTTGAGACGAGCGTGTAGGTGCCCCGCAATATCTGCGTTGCTTGCGCCAATCCCGCCGCGACTACAGCCAGCTCCCTAACTTCAGGAACGCCTTCGCCGGCTTTCAAGAGGTCGTCCAAAAATCCTTCGATATCTTCGTAGCCTGATGCAAAAAGATCGCTACTGGCCTGACGAGGATCAATCAAGCTACCGAGAAAGGGCGCCTTCTCAAACAGATCGTACAGTCGCGCGAGACCTTCACGCTCGCGTTTGATAGCGGCGCTTTCCATGGGTAACGCGCCATCTCCCAACAAATCAGTGGGAGGTTTCCAGCCTCGCTTTGAGGCAATTTTTTCAGCAAGTTTCAAAAACTCCGGCTTACCAAGCCCAATCGCAAGACCCGAACAAGCCAGATTGAGTCTCGGAAGAGGTTCCGGTCCACCCAGGCGCTTCCAGCAGGCAAGTGCGAGAGCAAACGCTGCAATTTGTGTGCAGCGCAGATCAATCTCGAGGCCAAAGAGGTTGTCAGCCACCACTGCTTTGACGGCCTCGCGCTCGTCGAGGCCCTCCTCTGCACGGCGAAACGCGACAAGGATCGATAGCGCGAATACCAGGAAATGACCCGACCCCATACACGGATCGAGCACAGTGATACCCTTCGCCGCAATAGGCCACTCTACAAAGTTGCCTGCAGCCGGCCGCCAAGGGCCAGTAGCAGTTTCTTCCGTCTCGCCTTCCTGCAGCTCGCGTACGAAGCGTAAGTACCTCCAGCGATAGCCGTCAGGACTTGTCTTATCCCGCAATTCGTCTTCCGAGTCTGCTTCAATCGCGAGAACTGGATCGGCGGCAAGCACTTTGCTTGCCCACCAGGCACCTAGCGTGTTCTCTAAGAGGAAAAGAACCATATAGTCATCGGTGAACAGCTGCGTCACCGGCGAAATCTCGTCCGCTCCAATCTTAGATCCCCGTTTCTCAGCAAGATCTACCTCTGCCTTCCGATCTACCTGCCAGAACTGATAAACCCAGCCAAGTGAATCATCGGATCCGAACACGGCGCGCGGTAGCCCGTTTACAATCTCGGCGAGGCCTCCCTTCGTCTCAGGCGGTAGCGAAAGAGCGAGCACGGGGTCGTCCTTGCGAAAGATCTGCGGCAGCATTGGCTCCGCCCAATCGGCGGCTAACTCTGTGAGGTCCCGCCCTTCCTCCTTCGCGACGAGTTCAAGTTCACCAAGCGACACCGGCACCTTGTGCTCAGGATCAATGAGAAGATCATTCTCAGCAAGAAATCGTGCAAACAACGCGCGATGCCAATGTTCGTAGGCAATTTCACGCACCAAACGGGTTGCTTTGATTGAACCATCTGGCTGCATGACATCGCCGAGGGATCGCGCATGCGCCCGGAGCCGATTGCGCAGCTCTGCTTGCGCTGGCGAAAGTCCATCCGGTCTCTTTGCCTCCTCAAGCCCAATTTCAGTTAGCGCCTTGCGGGCACCGTCTTCGGCGACACGGCGAGCGCCGGCCTGGCCGATAATTGCGGTCCGCAGTATAGATCTAACGCTGCGTTCGAGGGCTATGGCCACCGATCACCTCACGAAATTACCACAGGGCCACGTTTGACAGCCGCGACAAGCGTGGTGCGCTGGCGACTGAGCCACACGTCGACCTCACCTTCAGTACGAACGATCGTGCCCCTCTCGATGGTCGCGCGGTGCGTCTGAGGCGCTGATAGCTGTGCGGCCTTTTGGACGGCGCTGACCTGAAGATCAGATACGCCCCGTACTTCTGCTTGCCATTGACCAAGCGGGCGGCGATCGAGGCTTTCGGCCAAACGTTCATCGTCCGACACTTCTGGCTGAACAGGAAGCTTCAGCCCGACCTCCGCCAAAATCGCCTCTTTCTTCGGGAGGTCGAGCCCGACCCAGATGGGATTTGCGTCGAGCGTGTTGAGCGCTCCGCGCACAGCCTCCGCGAGGTCCCGATGCGCGGCCGTAAGCCGCTTTGTTAATAGCTCCCGCAGACGACTCATCGGTGCCGACAAGGGATCGTTCGTCTCCAGAAGCTGTCGGCCTTCACGGATGCCCTTAAGTTCAATCAGATCGATTGCCGCATCTGGAATCAGTTCTGCATGTCGACTGAGCCGTTCGGCTGTACGCCACCGCGCCATTCGCTCCGCCTTGAGCTTGGCGCGTGCCGTCCACGATTCAATCGCTTGCTCAATTTCGGACCTGCGATCAAGCAGCAGCCGCAGCAGTGCGTTGCCCGAAAGCGCTTTCGCCTCGTCTTCTATCAACAGCCGTGGCGCGGCCGGCGATGGTGGCTCACCCCCCGCGCTCTCTCCAAGGGATCGGAACCTGCGCAGGAAATCGCGCGCGGGGTCTGCCAGATCGTCACGATTAGGGATCGGCCCGACAAGCGTTTGAAGCAATCCGGCGAGTCCAATCCTGTCGCGCGCCGAAATTGCAACGTCCTCTCGCCGGAATGTAGCTTTCCCAATTGCCGTTCCATCCAAGGCGGACGCGGCCGCTGGCTCTCCGTTCAAGATGACCGTGAGCTTGTTTGCGCGTACGAGCGCGACCAGCGCTGCGTCGACCGCGTCTTTTGGCCAGCCGTAGGGATCGCGCTCAAAATACTGTCGCACCTCCCGCCCGGCCTTGCCTGCACCGATAATACCGAGAATTGCGCGCCCGACCGGATGGACATCGACGTCCGCCATATGGCCGACCGCTGCAAAAGGATGCTCGCCTCCCTCGCGAGCGGCTTTCAGAGCCTTTTCCCATTCAGCGGCCGGCCGGTCGGCGTCCTTAAACTGCGGGAAGAGACGTTTGCGCGCAGTTTCGATCGCGGCTTCGAGGCGAGCTGAAAATGTCGCCTGGATTTCGGTAGTCCCGCCGCCGAGCAACACCACGGCATCATCCACAACCCTTTCCGCGATTTCGATAGCACGCTCCTGGGCAACTCGTTGCCGCGTTTCCATGCCACGTCGAGCTTCTTCACCAGACGAGCCGTGTCCGAGACCCCGTTTATCCAGCGTCGCCTTTGCCGCGAGCAAGTCCGCGATCGCATCCTTCAGGTCATTGCTGGTTGGCTTGTCAAAGAATACGTGAACGATACCGTTTGCAGAGCCCATGGCTCTTGCTGTATCACGCGCTTCCTTTGCGCTGGTTCGCCACCCATCACGAATCCAAAGCGGAATGTTGCGGCCATCTTTCTCGGGAGCGCGATCGCCTCGATGAGGTACTAATTTGCGGGGGACTTTGGCGTCGCCGTGAACAGACGACACCTGCCGCAGCACGGCTGCCAATGCGTCCTCGATCAGCTTCTCGCGTGCATCGGCGATGGCCGACACGTCATTGCCGTAGTGACTCCGGAATTTCTGGAACTCCTGTTGCCAAGCTCTCCCTTCCGTCGTCTGAATGCGCACCTCTTCGCCTATTCGCACCAGATTCCCGTCCTCGACCATGTTGTCGATGAGCACGCGTACGCGCGATCGGAACGCCCCCTGGTCAATCGTTAGGTCGTCGACCAATAGATCGGCGAGATGATCTGGTGTGGCTCGCACTCCGATATCGGCGCCGGCTTCGGTCGGCAGTCGGGAAATCAAAAAGGCGAGGCCTGCGAGTCGTTTTGCCAAAGCACCATCGGGGCGATAAACATCAGCTAGCGGCTCAATCCGATCATAAGCATCGCGCGGCAGCGCGCCCGATTGGACGAGTGCCGCTTTCAGCGCGTCGTAGAGCACGTCAGCCGGAACAACTGCGCCAAGAGGCTTCTCGGCATTCTCTGCGAGCGCATCGTGAAGAATGCGCAGCTGCGAACGTAATTGGCTTTGCGTGCCCTGAAGATCAGCGGCACGGAAGCACACATCCCAAAACCGCCGGCGCACTGGCAATAGCGGATAGTCATCGACGCGAATTGCTCGATCGTTTGCACGCACTGCAATTTTCGTCTCCGCAAGTTGGCGCGCGATTGCACCGTCGTTAATGTCAAGACAGTGTTCGATAAGAGTTCGAGCCTCCGCCTTCTTCCGCAGTAACACCTTTCGTGTGACCGTCTCGACATCATTGTCGTCAAGCTGCACGCGGATCGTGAAACGATCCAGCAAGCGAACAAGCTGGGGATTTGACTGAGACGTGCCTTGCAGCGCGCTCTGGCCCGCTCCCACGAGCATGATTCGGCTATCGAATTCCTTTGCAAGAGTCTCCGCAATCTCGGCAATCGCGCCGGCACGATCTTGGCTATCGCCGATGTAAATTTGGATCTCATCAAGCAGGATCAGCGTCAGCGGCGGCTTGCCGTGCTTACCTTGACGCTTCAGCACCCGCTTCAACATGGAAACGAACTGTGTTCGGTCAATATCGAAATCAGGCGTTTTGAACTGCGCACGGATGCGCTCGCGAATTTCCTTCGAGGTCTCTCCCGGAAACTGACTGGCAATGGCCTCCGGGATAAGGGGGCTCATGTAGAGTTCGTCAATCTCCTCATCGAACGCACCGCCAGCCGACGAAACCGCAGCCTTCACGTCGTCGATGATACCCTTGTCTTCAAGCCACAGGCAGAAGGCCGCTTTACCGAAGTCGGCTGGAAGCCCGGCTGCTCGGAGGACCATAGACAACACCGAGTGGCGAGGCCGCTCAAGCTGACCACTGGGCATGGGGCCGCCAGCCGCGAAAAGGCCGCCAGCGCGAGCGGCTTGTGTGTCCAACTCGCGAAGTACAGCGCGCACGGACCCAGGCATCTCTTCGACCAGAGCGCGAGGGCTCATTCCATCGCTAAAAGGTTCATTCGACCATAGGTAACCGAGCATTTTCAGGAGGTGGGATTTTCCGCTACCATAGAAGCCGCTAACCCAAGCCGCTTGCTGACTCGACTTGCCGATGTCGCGGCAGAAGTTCTCAAGGATGCGGGTCACGCCATCGGCATAGCGACCTTCACAGACGAAGGTGCGCAATTCACCTCGAGCCTCTTCGTCGGTACCGATCAGTCGGGCCTGACCATTGTTGACAAGCCGCTGACCGCGCGGATCGCGATCGAGGAGGTCTGCGATCGTTGTCATTGGCGTACTCCACTGCTTTCGGTTTGGATGGCGACCGCGTGATAGTCCCAGCCTTCACGAGCATCGAGCAGGCGATAACGACCATCGCGAGTTCGCCCAGGGAAGAAAATTACAAGGCGACCCTTGATTGCATGCTCCACCCGCGCAACGATATCGGACAATGACACCACTCCGAACACCGAGGCGGCACCTATTATGCCGACGAGTTCGCGAGCCGTATGCTGAGGTCTTTCCAGGGTTTGGAGAATAAAGTTGGATGCGTGTTCGGTGAAGCGCTCATTTGCGCCAGCCGCCAACATTTCCGGTTCCTCAAAATAGCTTTCGCGATATCGATGCGCTCCGAGCCATTTTGCAAAGACCGAGGTAAGATCGATGCTATGCCAAGCATGTTGGTGAGTCTGAGCAGCTTGGGCAAATAGACCAATTTTCTTTCTCAGTGCGCGCTCCTCATTTGGGTCGTACACGATCATGATCACGCGCTGGGCGCCGGAGCTGCTGCTGGGCCAACCGACCGCGACATGATCTCGGAATACGCCTGCGAGCTGATCGATCTTCGACATGTCACCCGCCTCAGTTCATATGGTCCAAGAGAGAGAGATCCAACTCGACGGCATCGCCAATTTTGCGGAAGTTGATCAAACCAGCTGCGTGTGCGCGCTCCGCCTGCGCGCGCGCAGCGGTCGGTTCGAGGTCAAGCGCGGCGATCCAACCGTTGTCGAAAAGCTCCGCACCGCCAAAGCCAGCCTTGTGCGCAAGCCAGAGTGCAAAAGCAAAGGCTGTTTGGTTGGCCCGAACATGGGCGCGGCGCTTGAGCGTTCGACCAACGAGATGGCCTGTCTTGGTCCAGCTGCTCGATGCGTTTCGGACGACCTTATCGAGTACTGCCTCATTCATGCGATCGCCCACCACGGAAGCAATGGCGTTGCGCTGAACATCCCGCATTAGCTGCGACCCGGAAGCGAGCCCTAGTACCGGCCTCGCGCTCGCCCTGAGAAGAGGATCACGGGCAATCGCCATGAGAAGTGCAAGCTGCGGTAGGGCCGTGGGATCGCGTCTGCAAAGCGCCGAGAAAATCCTGAAAATCGGAACCGAGTTGTCGAAGCAATAAAGCTCGGTCAGCCTCTGCAAGCTGAGACTTCTTCCTGAGGCGGTCGATTTTCCCAGCGCGTTTTCTTCGATGACAGCTTTCTTGATGTCTTCCGGAAAGGCTCCTGAGGAGCATAGTAATGCCAACTCCCCAAGCATCATGGTGCGACTAGAGTGAGTTCCGCGGGGCCCGCCGCGGAAGCCCAGCGAGAGGGGCGGTTCCTGCTTGTTGTAAAAAAAGGCGAATGTCACGGTCGTCCCCCTGTGCAAACCGACCTTGCTCCGAAAACGGCAAGGCCGTCAAGACTCGCCGGCAAGTTTGCCGGCGGAAGTCACGGGGTATCTTGACGAAATCGCGGGAGCGGCGGATTATTGTCGGAACCCCGGAAACGGACGAAGCCGCCAGCCCTGCAAGGCTAAGCGGCTTCTAAGTTTCCGATTCGCGCTCCCGGGGCCGGGAGCGGATAGGCTTCTCAACAGCGGGACTAATATCCCGTTTGCAGCCAAGGTCAACCCGGCCCCCTTTCAACGGCAACAGTTTGCCGCATACAATGGAGTTGGTTATGACCAACCGAGTCACCTGCATTACAAAACCGCACCCGCACAGTCCACGGGAGCACATCACTCACGTCGGTGGCGTCAACCCACAAGGCGGCTACTGGTATCACACGCGGGAACAGGTCGCTGACATGATCGACAGCGGCAACTACAGCTTCCACGTGAAAGTCGGTCTGTACGACGTACCGGTGCGGACATATGTGCTTCACGGGACCAAGTATCTGCGGACGACGCCGGATAACACCACGCAGGATAACCTGCTGAGTCTCGATCAGTGCCCTGTACGCGGAGCGGCATAGGGCGGATCGCTCTGTTCTGACATCACTGTGAAAAGCGAATTGAGCTCGGTGTTCGATCCCGAGCTCAATTCAATAGGCGCCTGTGCTTGACCTAGCCCGACCCGAGCGTTTGCAAAACGGGTCGGCCAGCTTGGGCTAGTCGCAATCAGCTCCCCCAGCCGCTCCCCCGGGGCAAAAGCCGCGCTGGCCCCAGGAGGGGCAATATCTTCTAACCGTTTGAGCAACTGGGGAAAAATTGGAGCGGGCGAAGGGGCTCGAACCCTCGACCCCGACCTTGGCAAGGTCGTGCTCTACCACTGAGCTACACCCGCATCCTGTGTCGGTCGCATGACTGCGCCGGCAACGGCTGTCGTATGCCAAAAGCGGGAGGGGAATGCAACAGCTACCGGCGGCATAGATGCGCAATCGGAGGCCCGATATAGACCCGAACGCGGCCAAATGACCCAAAAAGGCCCCGGAACCGTCGAATCGGCACGCACGGATTGAAATTCGGCCGTCCCGGCCCAATTTAGGGCCAACAGCGAAGCATATGAATTGGCGACGTGCTAAAGACCCGCCAATTCCAGACATCAGACGAGGGGATCCCGTGACGATCATCGACCAGGGTAACGGAGCAGCGGGCCCGGCTGCCGCCGATCTGATCAAGGACACGACCACCCAGACCTTCGTGAAGGACGTCATCGAAGAATCGAAGCGCCAGCCGGTGCTGATCGACTTCTGGGCGGAGTGGTGCGGCCCCTGCAAGCAGCTCACGCCCTTGCTGGAAAAAGCGGTCAAGGCCGCCAAGGGCAAGGTCAAGCTGGTCAAGATGAACATCGACCAGCACCCGGCGATCCCGGGCCAGATGGGCATCCAGTCGATTCCGGCGGTGATCGCCTTCGTCAACGGCCAGCCGGCCGACGGCTTCATGGGTGCGGTCCCGGAGAGCCAGCTCAACGCCTTCATCGAGAAGCTGACCAAGGGCGTGACCGCGCCGGGTGAGCCGAATATCGCGGAAATCCTCCAGGAAGCCGAGGCCGTGCTCGCCGAGGGCGATGCCGCCGCGGCCGCGCAGATCTACGCGGAAGTGCTGCAGCTCGAATCGACCAACATCGCAGCCCTGGCCGGGCTCGCGAAATGCTACGCCGTCTCCGGTGCGATGGAGCAGGCCAAGCAGACGCTCGCCATGGTGCCGGAATCCAAGCGCAACGACCCGGCCGTGAAAGCCGTGCAGACCGCGATCGATCTGGCCGAGCAGGCGGAGCAGCTCGGGCCTGTCGCCGAGCTGGAACAGAAAGTCGCCGCAAACCCGCTCGATCATCAGGCCCGATTCGACCTCGCGATCGCGCTCAACGCCCAAGGCAACCGGGCAGCTGCCACCGAGCAGCTGCTCGCGATCGTCAAGCGCGACCGCAAATGGAACGACGACGGCGCCCGCAAGCAGCTGGTGCAGTTCTTCGAGGCCTGGGGCGGCACGGACGATGCAACCGTCGAGGGACGCAAGCGCTTGTCGATCATCCTGTTTTCCTGACGCGCGCTGGCAAGGCCAGGGGACCCGGCAGATGCCGATCAATATCGAATATCGCGGGCCCGCCGACCTTCCGGAGATCCTTCCGGTGTTTCCGTTGCCGGGCGCGCTGCTGCTGCCGCGCGGGCAGATGCCGCTCAACATCTTCGAGCCGCGCTACCTCGCGATGATCGACGATGCCTTCCGCGATGGCCATCGCCTGATCGGCATGATCCAGCCCGACATCGCGCATTCGCCCAAGAATTCCGACAAGCCGGCGCTGTTCCGCGTCGGCTGTGTCGGCCGCATCACCCAACTCGCGGAATCCGGCGACGGCCGCTACATCCTCGAGCTCACCGGTGTCTCGCGCTTCAAAGTGCTCGAGGAGCTCGAAGTGCTCACCGCCTACCGGCAGTGCAAGGTGGATTTCTTCGCCTTCGTCGACGATTTCACGCCGCGCATGGGCGAGGAGGAGGTCGATCGCGAAGCACTGCTGACGGTGCTGGCGGACTTTCTGAAGGCCAACAATCTCAAGGTCGACTGGGAGGGCGTCGAGACCGCTCCCAACGAGGCGCTCGTCAACGCGCTGGCGATGATGTCGCCCTATGGTGTGGCCGAGAAGCAAGCGATGCTGGAAGCGCCCGACCTGAAGACCCGCGCCGAGATCCTGATCGCGGTGACCGAGATGGACCTCGCCAAAAAACGCACCTCAGGCGATCCGCCGCTGCAGTGACGGCCTGAACGCTCACGCAGCGCAGATGGCTGCTCCGTCATCTCGCAGCAGCATTTTCGCGATGCTGGATGCAGGCATTGGCCGGCTGAAATAGTAGCCTTGCGTTTCGGCGCAGCCGTCTTCACGCAGGATGTCCAGCTGCTCCCTCGTTTCGACGCCTTCGGCGGTCGTGGTCTTGCTCAAGCTGACTGCGAAACGAACCACTGCTCGCGCGAGATGTTGCGCCTCTGCCCTCGCGCTGGTCAGTTCGCTGACGAAGCTGCGGTCGATCTTGATCTTGTCGAACGGGAATCTTTGCAGAAAGCTCAGAGAAGAATAGCCGGTGCCGAAATCGTCCAGGGCGATTCGCACACGGAGCTGGCGCAGCTGACCGAGGGCCTCGAATACAGCTTCGCTGTCATGCATGATCGCTGTCTCCGTAACTTCGAGCTCGAGCCTGTGCGGCGCCACACCCGAACTCGCCAGCGCGCTGACAACGACCGGCACAAGCTCCTTGCTCCTGAATTGAGCGGGAGACAGGTTGATCGCGATGCTGAGATCGACAGGCCATTTTGCGGCTTCCGCACAGGCCGTCCTAAGGACCCATTCCCCCAGCGGCACGATCAGGCCGGTCTCTTCCGCAAGCGGGATGAATTCGCCCGGCATGACCAGACCTCGCTGCGGGTGATGCCAGCGCAGCAGGGCCTCGAAGCCCCTGGTCTTACCGGTCGCGGCGTCGATGAATGGCTGGTAATAGAGCTCGAATTGACCGCCGGCAAGCGCATCGCGCAAGTCGCGCTCCAGATTCCGTCGCGCATGCATGATCTCGTCGAGTTCCGGCTCGAAGAAACGGAATGCGCCACGTCCACCATTCTTGGCCGAGTAGAGGGCGAGATCGGCGCTCTTCATGATCGCGTCGGGATCATTGCCGTCACGCGGCGCGATGGCAATGCCGATGCTGGTGCCTACGGTGACCCGGTGATCGCCGAGGTCGAAGGGTTTGCAAAGCGCCTTTCTGATGTTCTCGGCGAGGGTCGCGGCCTCCACGGCCGGGCTGGTCACGTAGTCGATCACCGCGAACTCGTCCCCGCCCAGTCGGGCGATCAACGCCGTTTCCGTGGTGCATTCGCGCAAACGCGCCGCGACGGCGCGCAGCAGGGAATCGCCCGCCGGATGTCCAAGCGTGTCATTGACTTCCTTGAAGCGATCGAGGTCAAGCATGAGCACGGCAAGATCAAGACCACCAGTGCGCGTAACTGCAATGGCATGCTCCATCCGCTCTCTGAGCAGCACCCGATTTGGCAGGTCGGTCAACGCATCGTGTTGCGCCATATGGGTGATTTTGGCCTCGGACCGGCGTTGCTCCGTAACATCAAGATGCGTGGCCACCCATCCGCCGCCGGGCATCGGCTGTCGCGTCACGCAGATCAACCGACCATCCGCAAACTCGTCGATCCTGCTCGAGACTGTGTCGAACGGCAATGCAGCCAGTCTCGAGATGTATTGCCCGGCAGCGCCCTCGCTCGTATCGCCCTTGAGGATGCCGTTCACAACGCGGTGCTTGATGATGTCGACGTGCGGCGTCCCCGTCTTCAGCAGTTCCGGCGGCAGCCGATAGAGCAGGGCATAGCGCTCGTTGCAGACGACGAGCCGCTTCTCCGTGTCAAACATGCAAAGGCCCTCGACCATGTTGTTGATGGCCGTGTCGAGCCTGATCTTCTGGTCCTGGATTTCCTTTTGCGAATCTTCCACCTGTTGCCTGGCAAACGAAAGCTGAGTGATAACTTCCTCGAATCGGCTGGTTCTGGTCGCAAGCCGGCGATCCGCCAGCACGCCCACAAAACTCATCCCGAGCACCGACAGGGCCACGCCCGCGATTGCCACGGCGAGGAAGCCGGGAGAAAGCGACAGTGTGTCGCTTGCCAGCGTCGGGTCTGGAACGATCTGTACCGCCCCCATAGCTGTGAAATGATGCGACACGATGGCGAGCGTCAGCAGCAGCGCCGCAGCGAAGGTCCCCCACCTGTCCTTGCGACCCAGGGCGACCGCAAGTGCGGCGTAGCCTAGGACCATGCCGAGGGCGATCGAGATGAGCACCAGCTCCGGCGACCAGGTCACGCGACCAGGCACTTCGAGGGCCGACATGCCCAGATAGTGCATGCTCGCAATACCGCCGCCGATGATGCCGCCACCGGCAGCCGCGCGCCAGCGGCCGGGGCTGCCGACGGCAACGCCAAAACCTGCCGACGTCAGGATCATCGCTGCGGCGAGCGACAAAGCTGTCAGCGTGATGGCGTAACCGGTCGAGACGCCGGGCTCGTAGGCAAGCATTGCCACAAAATGCGTTGCCCAGATTCCATAACCGATGGCGGCGCCGGCGATCGCAATCCAGATCAGTCGCGTCCAGGCGCGCGATGCGTTCGCTCGATGAAAGATGCTGACGGCTACAATGCTTGCGGCGAAGCAAACCAGACCGGCGAGCATGACAAGCCGCCAATCGTGCTCTGCCGTGAGGCAAGTAAAAACGCGGAACATCGAAATCGCCTCCCTCGTCAATAAGCTCGACGATTGATCCGATTGGCTTTGGTCACGTTAATTTCTTGCAATGCCCGGTTGCATGCCTATCGGGAGGTAAACCCAACCTCGACAATGGCGCCGTTTGGCGGTAGCCGGTGCGGGCGAAGGACTTAATTCTCGTGGAACCACGGGTTTAGGCGGGCCCAAGGCTCCATCCGCTTGAATTAACCCGGTGCTGCTTAGAGGTGCCCGCGGATTCGTTTGCGGCCGGTGATCATCGCGCGGATCAGGTTCTCGCGCTGGAGACGCCCCATCAACAGCACGCCCAGGACGTGCAGCACGACCAGGACGATGACCGCGTCGGATGAATAGTGGTGGGTGTCCTCGATCCACCAGACGCCGAAGAAAGTGACGGTCACCGACATCGCGCCTGATATCGTCGAGATCGCGAGCGAGACCAACAGCGCCACCAGCATCAACGTGCCGGCGGGATTGAGCCCGATATAGCGGCCGGTGATGCCGCGGCGAAGATTCCAGAGATAGCGTGGCGCGGCCCGAAGCCTGACGCCGACCATGCGGAAGCGCGAATAGCGGCTTCCCCAAAGACCCCAAACCAGACGGAACGCAAGAAGCCCGAGCACGGTATAGCCGACGATGCGGTGAAGTCCGTCATAGACGGTGGGCGTGAACCACGCGGCCAGAACGCAAGCCGCGAGCGCCCAGTGCCAGAGCCGCAGCGGGAGGTCCCAGACCGCGACTGTCCGCGAAGCGGCTCGATCCGCGGGGGTCCGGTTGGACCCCCCGCGTACTTGCGGTACCGTTTCATCGATCAAGCGAGGACCACCCTCAGGCCTAACTTTGCGCAGTTCATTTGGCGCGAGCCGTCTCGCGCGGTCTACTTCGCAATCGTGTGCTTCAGGCTGAGATCTTCGGGGCTGTAGAACAGCTCGTAAAGCTTGCCTTCCTTGACGCCGTAGACCTCGTAGCACGAGCCTTCGATCTTTGAGCGCCGCACCTCGTAGCCGAGCGTCTTGGCCTTGGCTTCGGCTTCGCTCGCCGGCTTCCACGACGCCTTGTCGAGCTTGGTG
This sequence comes from Bradyrhizobium sp. JR4.3, assembly GCF_040547695.1. NCBI lineage: Bacteria > Pseudomonadati > Pseudomonadota > Alphaproteobacteria > Hyphomicrobiales > Nitrobacteraceae > Bradyrhizobium > Bradyrhizobium sp. JR4.3. Next base: position 82,834 of record NZ_JBEPQF010000018.1, read on the forward strand.
CAGTCCTTGAAACCATCGGCCAAGGCCGCCGATCCCATGCCAATCCCGATCGTCAATGCAACGGCAACAACACGAATAACCTTCACGAACGTCTCCTCTTCTGTCGTGGGCGCTACGCCCTAGGGCGAAGCGGGACCGAAAGAAGCAAAGCACATGATGAAGTCAATCCGCAGCTACGGCGGAAGCCTTTAGAGATATTCTAACGATCCGAAAAGCTCAGCGCCCTCCGTGCGCAACGTGCATTTGGCGCGTCGATGCGGCCTTACGCCTCACAACAGGCATGACTGCAATATGCCGCGCCTAGTAGCCGGCAGCCGCCATCGCGACGACAGCACTGAGCGCCATCCAGCCGAAGTGCCGACCGCGCGTCGCCCATGCGTTGGCGAGAGCGGCGAAGCCGAACACACAGGCCATGGTGACGACGATCCAGTGCCGCGCCGGCTCCGATTGCAGCCAGGGTGCTGCGATCAGGAGCACACCCCCGCCGAACCAGGCGACGGTCGAGGCCTGCCAGACCAGGCGGATCAGGGTGCGGAGCCGCTCCGGCTCGATGCGGGCGCGGGCAAAGACCTTGGTCTCGCCGAGAATGCCATGGATGAGGGCCACGACAATGGTCACGACCCCGGCACACTGGAGCAAGAGATCACGCATCGTCAGAACTCCTGAAAATTTTTTCCATACGGTCCTGTATGGTGAGATAGGCGCTGGCGTGTCGGCTGTCAATACACTAGTGTATGGTTGAATCCGGACCCCGACATGGCCGAACAGCTGAACGCCGACGACTGGATCAAACAGGGCCTGAAGGCGCTCGCGAGAGACGGCTTCACCGCGCTGAAGGCCGATCCGCTGGCGAAAGCCATGGGGGTCTCGCGCGGCAGCTTCTATTGGCATTTTGCCGATCTCGGCGCGTTCCATGCTGCACTTTTGAAGCGCTGGCGCGAGATCGCGGCCGAGCAGATCATCGCCGACGTCGAGGCGGACAGCGGCGAGCCGCTGAAAGCGCTGCTGCGCAGGACTTTTGGCGCGCGGCTCGACCTCGAGCGCGCGGTGCGGAACTGGGCGGCTTTCGATGCGGCGGCACAAACGGCGGTGCGTGCCATCGACCGGCGCAGGCTCGACTATATCGAAGAGCTGCTGAGGAAGCGCGGGTTCGAGGCGGCGACAGCGCGAGCCCGCGCGCAAATCCTGTACTGGGCTTTTCTCGGCTTCGCTCTGTCGGGCCCGCCATCGCCGGCCGCGCGGCTTGAGGGCCTGCTCGACGAGATTCTGCGGATGGTTTCGGCTTGAGCGACGCGATGGGCTGCTACGATTTTTTATGCTAGAGGCAACCGACCGCCGGAGACCCCCATGAACGCGCCTACCGAACGCCCCGAAGCCAGCGTCGATCCCAAATTGCTGGAGATTTTGGTCTGCCCGCTGACCAAGGGCCCGCTGGAGTTCGATTCTGCAAAGCAGGAGCTGATCTCGCGCAGCGCCAAGCTCGCCTATCCGATCCGCGATGGCATCCCGATCATGCTGCCGGAAGAGGCCCGCAAGATCGATTGAGAGACTTGTGGCCCGTTGGTCGTTTGGCGCGATGACCGCGCCACACCCCAGGTGTCGTCCTGGCCTAGTGCGCAATTGCGCACGGGGGCCGGGACCCATAACCACCGAATTGGGTTGTTGCGCGAGCTGGTCACTCCGAGTCTTCGCAAAACTATTGCTGCGGCGTATGGGTCCCGGATCTGCGCGCGCCTGAGGCGCGCTTGTCCGGACGACGCGGAGAGTGGGACGGAGCGCTCCCTAAACGCGCTACAGCGCCTCGCCCTTCAGCAACCGCGGTATCTCACCGGTCAGACCCGCGGCCTGGCGGATGAACAGGTTCTTCAGCGGCGGGGCGCGGTCGACGAGGCCGAGGCCGATGTCGCGCACCGTGCGCAACAGCGTCGACTGGTTGGAGAACAGGAAGTTCAGCGAGTTGGTGGCAACGCCCATGGCCATCGTGTCGAAGCGGCGCCAGCGCTGGTAACGTTCGAGCACGTCGGCGGCGCCGATATCCATGCCGAGCCGCGCGGCATCGACCACGACCTCGGCCAGTGCGGCGACGTCCTTCAGCCCCATGTTGAGACCCTGGCCCGCGATGGGGTGGATGACGTGGGCGGAATCGCCGACCAGCGCGAGGCGCTGGGCAATGAAGGAGCGTGCGACGAAATAGGACAGCGGAAACGCGCGCGGCTTGTCGAGCGCCTTCACCTCGCCGAGATGCAGGCCGAAGCGTCGTTCGAGCTCGCCGTGAAATTCCTCATCGCTCAACGCGATGATACGCGCGGCTTCGCTGCGGCGCTCGGTCCATACCAGCGAGGAACGCTTGCCCGAAAGCGGCAGGATCGCGAACGGACCCGCCGGCAGAAAATGTTCTTCGGCGCGGCCCTCGTGATCGCGCTCATGGCCGACGGTGACGACGATGCCGGATTGATCATATTCCCAGCCATGGGTGGCGATGCCGGCGCGTTCGCGCAGTTTCGACTTCGCACCGTCAGCCGCAACCAGGAGGCTCGCTGCAATCACGCTGCCATCACCGAGCGTCACGTCGATGCCTTCGGCCCGCGCGTCGTAAGACGACACGGTGGTCGCGCGGAGATCGATGCCCTCGGCCTCGGCGCGCACCACCAGCGCATCGATCAGGCGGCGGTTCTCGACCATATGCGCGAAGGGCTCGCCCGGCGCGACATCGCCGGCAAAGTTGAGGAACGCCGGACGGGTGGCATCTTCCAGCTTGGAATCGGTGACGATCATGTCGAGGATGGGCTGCGCCTCGCCCCTGACGTCATCCCAGGCGCCGATCGCCTCGAACAGGCGGCGGCAGGCGGCCACGATCGCGGTGGCGCGCGGGTCGCGGCTGGGACGTGTCCCGAGCGCGGGGTCGGCGACGATGACGGGGATCTCGGGGCCGAGTCCCTGGCGCAACGCCACAGCCAGCGCCAGGCCCGCAAACGCGCCGCCACCGATGACAATGCTACCCTGTACCGACATATCCAATTCCCGGCTAAATCCTGGCCTTGCTAGCAGACTTGAGGTGGGCGAAACAGTGCGGTGAAACAAGGGCGGAAAGCCCCCATTGTGTCATTCCGGAGCAGCGAAGCCGGGGCGGCAAGGCGAAAGCTGAATTCCATGTCCAAGAGCCTGATCGACCTCATCTCGATCCTCGACCTCGAACAGCTCGAGGTGAATCTGTTCCGCGGCAACAGTCCGAAGACTAGCTGGCAACGGGTGTTCGGCGGCCAGGTGATCGGGCAGGCGATGGTCGCAGCGTGCCGCACCGTCGAGGGCAGGCTGCCGCATTCGCTGCATTGCTATTTCGTCCTGCCGGGCGATCCGCAGATCCCGATCATCTACCAGGTCGAGCGCCTGCGCGACGGCAAGAGCTACTCGACGCGACGCGTCACCGCGATTCAGCACGGCAACGCGATCTTCTCGATCATGGTGTCGTTCCATGCCGAGGAGGAGAGCGCGTTCGATCACCAGGACAAGATGCCCGACGTGCCGCGGCCGGAAAAGCTGACGGCGGAGGAGGTGGCGAAGCAGCCGATGTTCAAGGAAATGCCGGATTTCATCCGCCGCTATTATGAATCCGATCGTCCGATCGAGCTGCGCCCGGTCGAGCTCGGCCGTTATTTGGGCCAAAAGATCGAGGACGGTCGCATTCATGTCTGGATCAAGACCGCGGCGACGCTGCCGGACGATCCGGCGCTGCACATGTGCGCGCTGGCCTACGCGTCCGACTTCTCGCTGCTCGATGCGATCATGGCGCGCTACGGCCGCACCCTGTTCGACAAGCGCATGATGCCAGCGAGCCTCGACCACGCGATGTGGTTTCACCGGCCGTTCCGCGCCGACGAATGGCTGCTCTACGCACAGGATTCGCCAAGCGCCCGAAGCGGCCGCGGCTTGACCCGCGGCTCGATCTTCAAGCCCGACGGCACGCTGGTGGCCTCCGTCGCGCAGGAAGGCTCGGTGCGCGAACGGAAAGCCAGAGAGGCATAAGCACGATCGATCGCGCTTATGCCTCTCGAGATCAGGTCCGGAGCGATCCTCGCGGAGCCAGGACGGTCTCCGACGCGAACCAGTTCATGATCCAGCGATACACCCACGGGATCGGGATGATGAAGCCGCACAGGAATGCAGCCACGATGCCCCGCCAGAGAATCCCGAGACCGCTGCCGTTGAAGACGATCTCGCGCCGCGTGCCTTCGATGCTGCGGCAGAACCAGCGCATTTGAGCCGCGGCGACCCAGGCCCAGCCGATGATGGTGATGATGGAGATCGCAAACAGCAGGCTCCAGCCGACATAGGCCCAGACCGTGCCGGTGAAGCTCAGGCCGAGCGGCTGCCCGTTGGAGGCGAGGTTCGCGACCATCCATTTGATCAGGAGCCAGTAGAGAACGATCTGGGCGATGAACAGCAAATTGCTCAGCAACGGGACGCCGATCAACCCGATCACGATCGCCAGAACGATGAAGCCAAAATACCAAGGCACCAGCGCCATCGCATTGCCGGTGAAGCTGAGATTGGGCCGTCCGGGGACCTTCACGCAGGACACGATCCATTTCGTGTACCAGACGAACACCCACGGCACCGGGATGATGAAGCACATGCCGATCAGCATCACGATGCTGCGCCAGGTGAACTCGAGGATGCCGAAATCGACCGCCAGCGATCCTCCGCCGCCACCGCCGCCGTAGCCTCCGGAGCCCATCATCGGCGGGCCGCCAGCCGGCATCATCGGAGGCGCACCGCCGCCGCTGATCAGGCCAGGGATTTCGGCCGCCTTCTGCCAGCCGGCCATGCCCTCCGACCACACCAGCGTATCGGGGCGCACGACTCCCTGGGCGACGAGGTCGCGGAATTGCCCTTCCTGATAGGGCCCCTGCTGCTTGCCCTCGGATGCGTAGAACCAACTCGCCATGAAGCGTCCCCCTCAAACATAGTTTTGTACCGGCCGCGACGCTTGGGTTCATCGCATCCATGCCAAAAACGCATTGTGGAGGATGAACGCCTGCCCTGTACAGAGGCGGCCGTTCACATAGCCCAACGATTTTCCGCTTCAATCTGCAACTTTTTTATGCCATTTGCCCGGAAAGATGCCAGATTGACGCAGCGCCGGGGACATACGGCGCGGCGCATCCCGGGGAATAGGCCTGACCATGAAACTCGTCGTCGCGATCATCAAACCCTTCAAGCTCGATGAAGTCCGCCAGGCACTTACGGCGATCGGCGTCCACGGCATGACCGTGACCGAAGTGAAGGGCTATGGCCGCCAAAAGGGCCACACCGAGATCTATCGCGGCGCCGAATATGTCGTGAATTTCCTGCCGAAGCTGCGGATCGAGATCGCGGTCGCCTCCGATATCGCCGAGAAGGCGGTCGCCGTCATCACCGCGACCGCGCGCACCGGCCAGATCGGTGACGGCAAGATCTTCGTCACGCCGATTGATCACGCGACCCGCATTCGCACCGGCGAGACTGACAGCGACGCGCTCTGATTCAAGACCCTCATGGTGAGGAGCGCGGAACGCGTTTCCGGACGATGCTTTGCATCGCCGGGCGAACCATGAAGGCCCGGCTCTCGCCCGCGGCCATCCTTCGAGACGCCCGCTTGTCGCGGGCTCCTCAGGATGAGGGTGGAGTGCGGTGAGGCAGGGACTAATTCTTATCTAGATCGCACCGGGCAACGGCGCCACGGCGTGCGACGCAATCAATAGCTGGGGGAAACGACATGGCGGGATTGTTGCGCCGCGCGGCTGCTATTGCCGCGCCGATCGGGCTTGTGTCGATCATGGCTTCGCCGGCGCGCGCCGCGGGCTCAGAGATCAACACCGCCGACACCGCCTGGATGATCGTCGCCACCGCATTGGTGCTGATGATGACGATCCCGGGGCTCGCGCTGTTCTATTCCGGCATGGTGCGCAAGAAGAACGTGCTCGCCACCATGGCGCAGAGCCTCGCCGCGGTGACGATCATCTCCATTCTCTGGGTCGCCTTCGGCTATTCGCTGTGCTTCGTCGGCGACGGCCCATGGATCGGCACGCTCGACCGCTGGTTCCTCGCCGGCATGACCATGGACAGCGTCAACCCGGCGGCGAAGACGATCCCGGAAGCGCTGTTCATGCTGTACCAGATGACGTTTGCGATCATCACGGTGGCGCTGGTCGCGGGCGCGGTCGCCGACCGGATGCGGTTCTCCGCCTATCTCCTCTTCTCGGTCGCATGGTTCATCTTCGTCTACATTCCGCTGGCGCATTGGGTGTGGGGCGGCGGCTTCCTCGCCAGCATGGGCGTGCTGGATTTCGCCGGCGGCCTCGTGGTGCATCTGTCGGCCGGCACCGCCGGCCTCGTCGCGGCGAAGGTGATGGGACGCCGTCACGGCTACGGCACCGAAAATCTTTCGCCGTTCGATCTGTCGCTCGCGGTGATGGGCACCGGCCTGTTGTGGGTCGGCTGGTTCGGTTTCAACGGCGGCTCGGCGGGCGCAGCCAATTCGCGCGCGGTGCTGGCGATCATCGCGACCCATCTCGCGGCCTGCTCCGGCGCGCTGACCTGGGGCGCGATCGAATGGTCGACGCGGCGCAAGCCGTCCGTGCTCGGCATGATCTCCGGCGCGGTGGCCGGCCTCGGCACCATCACGCCGGCCTCGGGATTCGTGGCGCCCTGGCACGGTATCGTCATCGGCGTGATCGCAGGCCTCGTCTGCTACTGGGCCTGCACCTGGCTGAAGCACCGGTTCGACTATGACGATTCGCTCGACGTGTTCGGCGTCCACGGCATCGGCGGGCTGACCGGCACCCTGCTGGCCGGCGTGTTCGCAACCAGCGCGATCGGCGGCACCGCCGGCCTGCTCGAAGGCCATCCGCAGCAGCTTCTGATCCAGCTCTCAGGGGTCGCCGTCACCTTCGTCTGGTCGGCAGGCGTGAGCTTCGTCCTGCTCAAGCTGGTCAGCCTGTTCGTGCCGTTGCGCGTCTCCCGTGAGCACGAGCTCGAAGGGCTGGATATTTCGCAGCACGGCGAAGCGCTGCAGTAATTGGGCTTGCGCAACACATAAGCACGTGCTTATGTGTTGCCATGATCGAAGCTGACATCTTCAAGGCGCTGGCCGACCCGACCCGCCGCAAGGTCTTTGAGAAGCTTGCCGGCGGAAGCCTGAATGCGAGCGCTTTGCGCGACGGATTAGAGATCAGCCAACCGGCGATGTCGCAGCATCTTGCGGTGCTGCGCGGGGCGGGCCTGGTGCGCGAACAGCGGCAGGGCCGCTTTGTGAATTACGAAGTCGATCCCGAAGGAATTCTCGCCATCGGGACCTGGCTTGCGCGCTACCGTGCCTATTGGCCGAAACGCATGGATGCCCTCGCCGATCTCTTGAAGGAGATGGATCAATGAGCGACGCCGCGAAGCCTGATCCCTCCGACGCAGCTCTCGTCCTCGAATATGAATTCGATGCGCCGCCGGCCAAGGTCTGGCGCGCGGTGACCATTCCGGCGTTGCGCGAGCGCTGGCTGCCGGATTGCGACCTTGCGGGCGCCGAGCCGGAATCATCAATCCCAGGCCAGGAGGTGCGCTACCGGCTTCGCGATTCCGAACCGCCGTTTCGCGAAAGCCATGTCATCTTCCGGATCGAACCGAACGAGGATGGCGGCACCCGCTTCCGCATCATCCAGCAAACCTGCATGAAGCTGCCGCAGCCGGCCAACAGCAATGGCTGCCTGATGCGCGCGGCCGCCTAACACCAACACCACTTCATCACCCGCAGACATGGAGGTCGCCGATGCGCGACATGCTTCAGCTCGTCCCTATGGTCGTCGAACAATCCGCCCGCGGCGAACGATCGTTCGACATCTATTCGCGCCTGCTGCGCGAGCGCATCATCTTCCTCAACGGCGAGGTCAATGATGCGATGTCGGGCCTCGTCTGCGCGCAGCTCTTGTTCCTGGAGGCGGAGAATCCGAACAAGCCGATCGATCTCTACATCAATTCCTATGGCGGCGTGGTCACCAGCGGGCTGGCGATGTACGACACCATGCAATTCATCAAGGCGCCGGTGCATACGCTGTGCATGGGCACCGCGCGCTCGATGGGCTCGTTCCTGCTGATGGCCGGCGAGCCCGGTCACCGCGCCGCCCTGCCCAATGCGAGTCTTCACGTGCATCAGCCGCTCGGCGGCTTTCAAGGCCAGGCGTCCGACATTCTGATCCATGCCACCGAGATGCAGGAAACCAAGCGGCGCATTATCCGGCTCTATGCCCAGCATTGCGGGCGCCCCGAGCCGGACGTGGAACGGACCCTGGACCGCGACCACTTCATGACCGCGCAGCAGGCGGTCGACTGGGGTCTGATCGACCGGGTGTTCGCGGAACGCAGCGCCGCCTGACGGTCTCTGCCCGCAACCGTCGGCAAGGCTCGCCCCGCTTAAGCTGGTTGGCCGGTTGCGCGCATTCCGTGAGCACACCAGGCAGGGGTCCGATATTTCGCAGCACGACAAGCCCTGCAATGGGCGTCCCCCTTACGAAAATACCTTTCTGCTGCCCGACGCATGAGCATCAATGTGTCGGCAGCTTGACGTGCCTTTATTTTAATCAGGCATGATCAGGTATTGAGCGCGGCGTAATAGCGCACCGCACCGCAATACGCGTCAAACGCGAAAACACCCGTTTTCATAGTCCGTTAGCCAACACGCCCGATCTGGCACGGCATTTGATTCTAGGGGTCCTGGCTGTGCCCGCGTAGTGAACTTTCTCCCTCGTGGCGAACCAGTCGAGAAACGCCCGGCCACGTCCGGACCGGGCCCAAGCGGGGATAGGACCCATGAAAATTGTTATGGCGATTATTAAGCCATTCAAGCTGGAAGAAGTCCGTGACGCCCTGACCGCCATCGGCGTTCACGGTCTCACGGTGACGGAAGTCAAGGGATATGGCCGCCAGAAGGGCCATACGGAAATCTATCGCGGCGCCGAATATGCCGTGAGCTTCCTGCCCAAGATCAAGATCGAGGTCGCTGTCGCCTCCGACCAGGTCGACAAGACCATCGACGCCATCACGACCGCCGCGAAAACCGGTCAGATCGGCGACGGCAAGATCTTCGTCATCAATCTCGACCATGCGGTTCGCATCCGCACCGGCGAGGCCGATGCTGCGGCCCTTTGATTTCGCGCTCAATCAAAATTCAATCAGGAGTAAATGAAATGACGTTTAAGCGTCCCTATGGCGCGGGATTGGCGGCTCTCGCAGTCGGCCTGTTCGCTGCGACCGCAGCCTATGCCGAGCCAACGGTCAACAAGGGAGACAACGCCTGGATGCTGACATCGACAGTGCTCGTGCTGTTGATGACGATCCCCGGCCTCGCGCTGTTCTACGGCGGCCTCGTCCGCTCCAAGAACATGCTCTCGGTCCTGATGCAGGTGTTCTACACCGTCTGCGTCGTCACCGTGATCTGGGCCGTGTACGGCTACAGCCTCACCTTCACCGGCGGTTCCGACTTCATCGGCGGCTTCTCCAAGGCCTTCATGATGGGCGTCACCACCGACTCGAAGGCTGCGACCTTCTCGGTCGACGCCAACATCTCGGAGCTCATCTATATGTGCTTCCAGATGACCTTCGCAGCGATCACGCCCGCCCTCATCGTCGGCGCCTTTGCCGAGCGCATGAAGTTCGCGGCGATCGCGCTCTTCATCCCGCTCTGGGTCACGCTGATCTACTTCCCGATCGCGCACATGGTCTGGTATTGGCCCGGCCCGGACATGATCCAGGACGCTGCCAAGGCTCTGGCTGCTGCGGCTGATGGCGCGGCGAAGACCGCGGCGCAGGCCAAGCTCGACGAGATCAACGCCGACGCAGGCTGGATCTTCAAGAAGGGCGCGATCGACTTCGCGGGCGGCACCGTGGTGCACATCAACGCCGGCATCGCGGGCCTCGTCGGCGCTCTGCTGATCGGCAAGCGCGTCGGTTACGGCAAGGAGCTGATGGCTCCGCACTCGCTGACCATGTCGATGATCGGCGCCTCGCTGCTCTGGGTCGGCTGGTTCGGCTTCAACGCCGGCTCCAACCTCGAAGCCAACGGCGGCGCAGCCCTCGCCATGACCAACTCCTTCGTCGCCACCGCAGCCGCCGCGCTGTCATGGATGTTCGCGGAGTGGATCATCAAGGGTCACCCGTCGGTGCTCGGCGTCATCTCCGGCGCTGTCGCGGGCCTCGTGGCCGTCACGCCTGCCGCCGGCTTCTCCGGCGTGATGGGTGCGATCGTCCTCGGCCTCGTGGTCGGCGTGGTCTGCCTGTTCTTCTGCACCGTCGTGAAGAACGCGCTCGGCTACGATGACTCCCTCGATGTGTTCGGCGTGCACTGCGTCGGCGGCATCATCGGCGCCCTCGGCACCGGCATCCTCGTCAATCCGGCGTTGGGTGGTGCGGGCATCATCGACTACACCGCGATCCCGCCGAAGGTTGCCGATTACGACTTCGCAGCGCAGATGATCTCCCAGGTCTGGGGCGTCGGCACCACGCTGGTGTGGTCGGGTATCGGTTCGGCGATCCTCTACAAGGTCGTCGATGTGATCGTTGGCCTCCGCGCCAATGTCGAGAGCGAGCGTGAAGGCCTCGACATCACCGAGCACACCGAGCGCGCCTACAACATGTAAGTCTCCTCCCGGGCGCGGCCTCCTCGGAGGTCGCGCTCACAACTACGGTTTGGGGCACATACCCGGCAATGTCCCGGCCGTTGAGGGGCTCCAGCGCAAGTTGGAGCCCCTTTCTTTTTGGACCCGAGCACCGCTGGGCCGTCATAAGTTAAATTGCATTGCTGCGAGCTTGTTGAATATCATGCTCCCCATTTGGAGCAGGATTTCATGCGTCTGCCCTATTGCCTGGTCTGGTGCTTCCTGTTGCTCGCTTTGTCGAGCCTCGATGCCCGTGCGGACAAGCGCGTCGCGCTGGTGATTGGCAACGGCGCCTACCGAAACGTTCCCACGCTCGCCAATCCGACCAATGATGCGGCCGATGTCGGCGCGGCCCTCAAGCGATCGGGGTTCGATCCTCTGGTCGCGACCGACCTCGACCAGTCCGCCATGCAGGACACCATTCTTCGCTTCGCGCGTGAGGCCCGCGGCGCGGATGTCGCTCTGTTCTATTACAGCGGGCACGCGCTCCAGTTCGCCGGCGTCAACTATCTGGTGCCTGTCGATGCCGTCGTTCGCGACGAGGTCGATCTGCGCCGCCTGGTGCGGGCCGACGAGATCCTGGCGGATCTGCAGCAGGCGAAGAACCTGCGCATCCTCGTGCTCGACGCCTGCCGCGACAATCCATTTGCCGACGAGTTGCGGCGAAACGTCGGACAGGGCCGCGGCGTCACCGTCTCTCGCGGCCTCGCCAAGATGGAAAGTCCCGAGGGCACCATCATTTCCTACGCGACACAGGCCGGCCGGACTGCCGACGACGGCAGCGGCCGCAACAGCCCCTATACCAGCGCGTTCCTGGAGCACATCGGCGACAAGGGCAACGTCAACACGGTATTTCAGACGATCAGCGCCGGCGTCTACCAGCGCTCGAAAGGCTCGCAAGTGCCGGAGCTGTCGCTGTCGTTCTTCGGCGAGTTCTACCTGAACGGCAAGCCCGAAACGGCGGCGTTGTCGCCTGCGACGCCTCAGGTCGATCCCTGCGCGGAGGCCGGCGACCATTGGCGTAGCGCGGAAGCGCTGGGAACGCTCGCGGCGTTCAAGGATCACCTCGCACGCTTCCCGGCCTGCGCGTTCGCAGATTTGGCGAAATCACGCATCGAGACTTTGGCGAAACCATCAGACGCCGCCAAGCGCGTAACCGCGTTCGATGGAACCTGGATCGCGAAGGAAACTTGCGAGAACAAGCCCCCGTTTCCCGAGGCCTATTTCCAGTATGCGCTGCGCGTCAAGGATGGCGTGCTGCACACTCTCTCCGGGGAAGAGGGCCAGCCCGGTGCCACAATCTATGACGGGAAGATTGAAGCGGACGGCAGCGCGACTGTCACCGTCAACGGGCTGATTGGCGAGAAGGATCCGCTGCGCCGCACCGCCGGCGCGCCCTATCAGTACAAGCTCGCACTCGAGCTGAAAGAAACCACCGGCGCCGGCGTCCGGACCGAGACCAGCCGACCGTGTCGGATGGAGCTCTCCAAGCTGACGACACCGAGCCCCGCTGCAAGTCCGGGCCAACCTGATTCGAAGCGGCCGACCAAGCGCGACGACAAGAGGGCCGTGCTGCCGCCAGATCAGGCCGGAGCAGGGCAACCGCGGCAGACCGGAAGCGGCATGAGCTGTTCGTTCATGCGAAGCAGGTGCGCCACGGCGTGCGTCAGTATGGGCGGCCGCGCGGATTGCGCTTCAACCGCTTGTCCACGGCTGGAAGCCGAGTGCATGAGCAGCGGTTGCTGGCGCGGCCGGGGATTCAACGGCTGCGGGCTTGCCAAGCGATAGATGCACGAACCGGCTGCGGATGGTCTGCCTTTGTCCGCTCGCAAAGAAAAAGATTGCCATTCCGCACCGCTGGCGCAGAAATATCGACCACAAGAAACAACAAGAGGGAGGTCGTCATGCGTTTGGAAGGCGGATGCTATTGCGGCGAAGTGCGCTATGTCGCCGAGGGCGACCCGATGATGCAGGCGCAGTGTCATTGCCGCGAGTGCCAGTACATCTCGGGCGGCGCGCCCAACACCTTCATCGCGATGCCGGCGGCCGGCTTCAGCTACGTCACCGGGCAGCCCAAGCAGTTCACCCGCAAGGACCTCGAGCGCGCCGTGACGCGCGAGTTCTGCGCCGAATGCGGCACCCATCTGGTGACCAAGGTTCCAGGACTGCCGGCCGCGATCCTGAAGGTCGGGACGCTGGACGAGCCTGCGCAGTTCCATCCGCAGATGGCGATCTACACCTGCGACAAGCAGGACTTCCACGCGATCCCCGCGGGCATGGCGACATTCGAGAAGCTGCCGGGGCACTAGAGCCGCAATGACGGCGCGCTCCCTCCCGCATGCGGGGGAGGGCTGGGGAGAGGGTGCCTCAACATCGGGACAGTCCCTGTTTGGAGAGAACCCTCACCCAAGCCTCCGGCGCGACCTCTCCCGCAAGCGGGAGCGGTAAGAACCGCCGCAGCCATCCCGTTGTTATCCGGTCTCGTTATTCCTGCTCTGGACGGAGCCGGCGACCGATGGTTAATCGCGTCTTAACCTCGCCCTATCTATGGTGAAGTGAACCGCTTCCCGCCGGCGCCTTGGTCGCGACCGGCTGTTCCAAGAGTGCTGGCGTCCAGAATGGCTATGACCGCTTCATCCCGTGCGCCGCAGGACAGTGGAAGCTCCGATAGCGAACGCTCTCCCTTCGTCCGGCTGAACGAGCTGCTGGCACCCCATCAGCCCGGCAAGCCTTTGATTTCGCTTGCCGTCGGCGAGCCGCAGCATCCCGTGCCCGACTTCGTCGGCCCGGTGCTGGCCAAGCACATCGCCGATTTCGGCCGTTACCCCGCGAACAAGGGCACCGACCCGTTCCGCAAGGCTGCGGGCGCCTGGCTGTCGTCACGCTTCAAGCTGCCGCGCGCGCTCGATCCCGAGAGCGAGATTCTCGTCCTCAATGGAAGCCGCGAGGGGCTGTTCCTCGCCGCGATCGCGGCCGCGCGCTATGTCGGCCCGCGTCCCGGCAAGCCTGCGATCCTGATGCCGAACCCGTTCTATCCGGTCTATGGCGCCGGCGCCCGCGCCGCCGCTTGCGAGCCGGTCTACCTGCCGACCACGGCCGAGAACGGCTTCCTGCCCGATCTCGACGCCATCGACGAGGCGACGCTGGCGCGCACGGTGGCGTTCTATCTGGCTTCGCCCGCCAACCCGCAGGGCTCGGTCGCCTCGCGCGATTATTTCACGCGCCTGAAGCAGCTCGCCGACCGCTACGGCTTCGTGATCCTCAGCGACGAGTGCTATTCGGAGATCTACACCCGCGAAGCGCCCGGCAGCGCGCTCGAATGCGCCGGCCCTGATTTCACCCGCGTGGTTGCGTTCCAGTCGCTGTCGAAGCGCTCCAACCTGCCGGGCCTGCGCGTCGGCTTCGCCGCCGGCGACAAAAAACTCATCGGCATGTTCCTCGAGCTGCGCAACATCGCGGCGCCGCAGGTGCCGGTACCGCTCCAGCATGTTGCGACCGCTGCTTACGGCGACGAAGCGCATGTCGAGGAGAACCGCAGGCTCTACCGGATCAAGTTCGATCTCGCCGACCAGATCATCGGCAATCGTTACGGCTATCGCCGGCCCGATGCCGGCTTCTGCGTCTGGCTCAACACGTCCGAAATCGGCGATGACGTGTCTGTGTGCCTGAAACTCTTCAAGGAAGCAGGCGTGCGCGTGGTGCCCGGCAGCTATCTGGCGCGGCTCCAGCCCGACGGCTTCAATCCCGGCGCAGGCTACATTCGCCTTGCGCTGGTGCAGGATGGCGAGACTACGGCGCAGGCGCTGCACCGCCTGGTCGAGACTCTGGGTTAGGCGGGGCCCGTGAGCATGTCGACAATCGAACGTGTCATTCCCTTGGTCGGCCATCTGCCGCCCTCGATCCGCGAGGGGTTGGCGCGGCGCGTGCGCGAGCTCAGCGGTCTCGGCCTGATCGCATTGTCGGGCGTCGCCTCGGCGGCGCTGATGACCTGGTCGGTGCAGGATCCCAGCCTCAGCCACGCAACGTCGCGGCCGATCCGCAACATTCTCGGCTATGCCGGCGCAATCGGCGCCGACCTTGCGATGCAGATCCTCGGGCTCGGCGCGATCATGCTGGTCCTGACGATCGCGGTCTGGGGGTGGCGCATGCTGACCCATCGCCCGTTCGACCGCGAGGCGCTGCGGCTCGGCTCCTGGATTCTCTGCACGGCGATCGCGGCAGGGTTCGTCAGCTGCTGGCCACATGGCGGCGCCTGGCCGCTGCCGACAGGCCTCGGCGGCGTGGTCGGCGATGCCTTGGTTCGCGCGCCCGCGGTGATCTTCGGACCGCCGGGCATGATCTATCGCATCGTGCTCGGCACGATCCTGTTCGCGGCGATGGCGGCGACCTTCCTGATCGCCTGCGGCCTCGGCGCACGCGAGCATGACGACGAACTCGCGGACATCGAGGACGACGACAAGCCGCTCGAACAGGACGAGGACAGCGATCGCGGTTCGGTGTCGCTGGGCTGGCTGTTCCATGCCTTGATGAGCACGAAGGCGCGACTGACCTGGTTGCTTGGTGCGGCCTACCGCTCGCTGGTCTCGAGCGGACCGAAGACCAAGGCCGTTGCATTCAGCCGCCAGGAGCCGAAGCTCGGTGGCGGCCGCACCGCGCCGTCGATCTCGCCCCAATCCGAAGACGAGCACGACGAGGACGAACACGAGGACGACGAGGAGGAGGAAGAGGAGGAGGAGCCGGCCGCGCGCGCCCCGCGCAAGAAGGCTGCGCCCAAGGCCGCTTCCAAGAAATCCTCCGACAAGTTCGAGCTTCCGTCCGTGTCGGTGCTGGCCGCGCCGAAGGCCGGCGATCGCCAGCCGCTCAGCAAGGCCGAGCTGGAAACCAATTCGCGCGCGCTCGAAGGCGTGCTGCAGGATTTCGGCGTTCGCGGCGAGATCGTGAAGGCCCATCCGGGTCCCGTGGTCACGCTGTACGAGCTGGAGCCGGCGCCGGGCATCAAATCGTCGCGCGTGATCGGATTGTCCGACGACATCGCGCGTTCGATGAGCGCGCTGTCGGCGCGCGTCGCCGTCGTGCCCGGCCGCAACGCCATCGGCATCGAGCTGCCGAACGCCCATCGCGAAAAGGTCTATCTGCGCGAGCTGCTGGTCGCCAAGGAGACCGTCGATTCGGTTGCGAAGCTGCCGCTCTGCCTCGGCAAGACCATCGGTGGTGACCCCGTCATCATCGACCTCGCCCGCACGCCGCACATGCTGATCGCCGGTACCACCGGCTCCGGCAAATCGGTCGCCATCAACACCATGATCCTCAGCCTGGTCTACCGGCTGCGTCCGGACCAGTGCCGCCTGATCATGGTCGATCCGAAGATGCTCGAACTCTCCGTCTATGACGGCATTCCCCATCTGCTCACGCCCGTCGTGACTGACCCGAAGAAGGCGGTGGTCGCGCTGAAATGGGCCGTGCGCGAGATGGAAGAGCGCTACAAGAACATGGCCAAGCTCGGTGTGCGCAACATCGACGGTTACAACACGCGCTTGCTCGAATTGAAGGCCAAGGGCGAAGAGCCAACGCGCACGGTGCACACCGGCTTCGACAAGGAAACCGGCAAGGCGATCTACGAGGAAGAGAAGCTCTCGCTCGACCCGCTGCCCTACATCGTCATCATCGTCGACGAAATGGCCGACCTGATGATGGTTGCCGGCAAGGACATCGAAGGCGCGGTGCAGCGTCTCGCGCAGATGGCGCGCGCGGCCGGCCTGCACGTGATCCTCGCCACGCAGCGTCCATCGGTCGATGTCATCACCGGCACCATCAAGGCGAACTTCCCGACCCGCATCGCCTTCCAGGTCACGTCCAAGATCGACAGCCGCACGATTCTCGGCGAGATGGGCGCCGAGCAGCTGCTCGGCCAGGGCGACATGCTCTACATGGCCGGCGGCGGTCGCATCAGCCGCGTGCACGGACCGTTCGCGTCGGACGACGAAGTCGAGAAGGTGGTGCGCCACCTCAAGACGCAGGGACAGCCGGAATATCTCGAAGCCGTCACGGCCGAAGAACCCAGCGAGGACGAGGACGGCGCGGTGTTCGACGCCTCCGCCATGGGCGCGGATGGCGGCGGCGATTTGTTCTCGCAGGCCGTTGCGATCGTCAAACGCGACCGCAAGGCCTCGACCAGCTACATCCAGCGTCGCCTGCAGATCGGCTATAACCGCGCCGCATCGCTGATGGAGCGCATGGAACTGGAGGGCATCGTCGGACCCGCCAACCACGCCGGCAAACGCGAGATTCTGGTCGAGGAAGAAGACAGCCATATGTGAGGCGAGCCGCCTCGGACCACCATTTCACGCAAAAACGTTATCTGCTTTTGGCCGAAATCACGCTAAAAGGGCGCCCAGCCACACAGGACGACGCGTTGATCAGACATCCGGACATTCGATTCGCTGCCATCGTCGCCGCGCGAAGCGCGCGCATGGCCGGCGTGATTCTCGTCACCGCCGCGATGGTGAGTGCGGCGTCGTTCGCGCAGACCGTTCCCGTGCCGAAGCCCGCACCGAAGGGCCGCGATGGCAGCCCGGCCGGTGGAGGACCCACGGTCACCGGCGCGACCCAGGCGCCGCCGAATCCGGTGATTCCGGATCCGCGCCGCAACGTGCCGAGCAGCATCTTCCAGACCTTCGATGCGAACCAGAAGGCCCAGGCGGCCAAGGTCAGCGCCTATCTCTCGTCATTGTCGACGCTGGTCGGAAATTTCGTCCAGGTCGGCCCCGACGGCAGCAAGACGCAAGGCGACTTCTACATCCAGAAGCCGGGCAAGGTGCGCTTCGAATATGACGCGCCGAGCCCGATCGACATCGTCGCCGACGGATCGTCGCTGGTGGTGCGCGACCGCAAGCTCGCGACGCAGGACGTTTATCCGCTGTCGCAGACGCCGCTGCGTTTCCTGCTGTCCGACCGCATCGACCTGATGAAGGACACCAACGTCGTCAACGTCTCGGCCGACGACGTCTTCGTCAGCGTCACCATCGAGGAGAAGCAGGCGCTGGTCGGCACCAGCCGCCTCTTGCTGATGTTCGGCGCCAAGGACGGTCAGTTGAAGCAGTGGACCGTCACAGATCCGCAGGGCTACGACACCACGATCGCCGTTTATAATCTGGACACGAGCAAGAAGCTCGATCCCGGCATGTTCAAGATCGATTTTACCAATTACGGCCCGTCGCCGGGCTAGGTGCCGTAGGGTGGGTTAGCCGAAGGCGTAACCCACCATCTCGCTCCGCAAATTTGGAAGCATGGTGGGTTGCGCTGCGCTTACCCACCCTACGATTCCGCCGCTGTGGACAAGCATTTTCCTCGCGCAAATCCATGCTAAGACGCATCCCTCATGCGTTTTTCCCTGACAACCTGGAACATCAATTCGGTGCGGCTGCGCATCGATCTGGTCGCAAAATTTCTCAAGAGCTCGCGGCCGGACGTGCTGTGTCTCCAGGAGACCAAGTGCATCGACGACGCCTTTCCACTGAAGCGCTTCAAGCGGCTCGGCTACGAGCATGTCGCGCTGAACGGGCAGAAGGGTTATCACGGCGTCGCCATCGTCTCGAAGATTCCGTTCGAGTCGAAGGACATCCGCACCTTCTGCGACAAGGTTGATTCACGCCATATCTCAGTATCGTTCGGTGAGAAGGCCGGGATCGCGAAGCCCCTGGTGGTGCATAATTTCTACGTGCCGGCCGGCGGCGACATTCCCGATCCCGCGCTGAACGAGAAGTTCGATCACAAGCTCCGCTTCCTCGACGAGATGAAAGCGTGCGAGCCGTTGCATCCGCGCGGCGAGGATCGCCACATCCTGGTCGGCGATCTCAACGTCGCCCCGCATGAGAACGACGTCTGGTCGCACAAGCAGCTTCTGAAAGTGGTGTCGCACACGCCCATCGAAACCGAGAAGCTGCAAGCCGCGCTCGCCGCCGGCGAATGGGTCGACGTCGCGCGCGACCGCATTCCGATGTCGGAAAAGGTCTACACCTGGTGGAGCTACCGCTCCGCCGATTGGACCGTCGGCGACCGCGGCCGCAGGCTCGACCACATCTGGGTCTCGCGCGCGCTGAAAGACGCGGTCGGCGATTTCAAGATTTTACGCGACGCGCGGAGCTGGGAGCGTCCGTCGGACCATGTGCCCGTGACGGTGACGCTCGAGGTGTGATCTTGTAGCCCGGATGGAGCGTAGCGAAATCCGGGGCAGCTTTTCCGGAGGCACGAATCCCGGATTGCGCTTCGCTCCATCCGGGCTACGGCACTGCTAGCTGGTCAGCTTCGCACCCGCCATCAATATATCGCTGGCGATCTGGCTGGAGCGCACCGCGAATTCATCGCGAAGGCGGACGGCCGCGGCGGGGTCGCTTTCGAGCACACGCTGAAACAGGCTGCGCGCGACGCGGATGACGGAGGCGTGCTCGATCGCGATCGCGCTCGACGGCCGCTTCATCGGCACGATCAGCGCGAGCTCGCCGATCAGCGCACCGGGACTTGCGATCATCTCCGCGCCGGCGCCGTCGTCGACCCGGAAGGCGCCGCGCTGGACCACGAAGCCGGCATCGGCATCGTCGCCGAGATTGAACAAGACGTCGCCGCGGACGAAGTCACGCTGCTCGGAGCCGATCGCCAGCATGCGCAACGAAGCGTCTCCCAACAGGCGCAGTGTCGGGACACGCTCGAGAAGCGCTACATCGTCGTCGATTGACATTCAGGTCCGGGGCTCGAGGGCATGCAATCTAAAACGATTCGCACGCCCCAGAAGCGTATCACGGCACCAGCTTGTAGCCACCGGCTTCCGTGACCAGGATTTCCGGGTTCGCGGCGTCCTTCTCGATCTTCTGGCGAAGGCGGTAGATGTGGGTTTCCAGCGTGTGGGTGGTGACGCCGGAATTGTAGCCCCAGACCTCCTGGAGCAGGGTCTCGCGGGAGACCGGCATCTGACCGGCCCGGTAGAGGAAGCGGAGGATCGCGGTTTCCTTCTCCGTCAGCCGGACCTTGCGCGCGTTGGCGGCGGTCAGCATCTTGGAGCCGGGGCGGAAAGAGTAGGGGCCGACCGAGAACACCGCGTCCTCGCTCGCTTCGTGCTGCCGAAGCTGGGCGCGGATGCGCGCCAGCAGCACGGCGAAGCGGAAGGGTTTTGCGACATAGTCATTGGCGCCGGATTCCAGCCCCAAAATCGTGTCGGAATCAGTATCATGCCCGGTGAGCATGATGATCGGAGCCTTGAACCCGCCCTTGCGTAAGGAACGGACCACTTCGCGGCCGTCCGTGTCAGGCAGGCCAACATCCATCAGGACGAGATCGGGGGCATTGGCCTTCGCGGCGCTCGCGCCCTTGGCGCCGGTATCGACGGCGGAGGCTTCAAATTCTTCGTGCAGCGACAATTGCTCCACCAACGTATCGCGCAGATCGGTATCGTCATCCACGATCAGGATCTTGCGGGCATTGGCCATAGGGGGTCATCCTTTTGGGGTCCGGCGCGGCGCGCATCCATGCTGCACCCAACCGAGAGGGAAGTTTAGGGGTCGCCGTTATTATTGTTGTTCGTGTTGAAGTAGTGGGCTGTTACCGATTCACAAGCCAGAACCACTCTAACCCAGAATAGCAGGCCGTTTTGATGAATGTCCTGTAATGAATTCGACATCGCACGTTCACATGAAAAATAAAGCTGCTTCAGCTAGTTACACCATGAACCGAAGCGCCGGGCCGCTGTCGGCGATCCGCGTTAAGCCTGCCGCCGGGAATCCGCGCCGGGGCTGGCTGACCGCCGGAGCGCTGACGATTCCGGTGGCGCTCGGACGCGGCGGCATTCTGGCGAACAAGCGCGAGGGCGATGGCGGCACCCCGAGGGGCAGCTTCCGTCCCAGACGATTGTGGTGGCGGGGCGACCGGCACAGCCGCCCGCAGACCTTCCTGCCGGCCCGGATCATCACCGGCGAGGACGCCTGGTGCGAGGATCCCAAGGACCGTCACTACAATCAGGGGATCCGCCTCGGCGAGGGGCAGGGCGGCGACCGGCTCAAGCGGGCCGACCATCTCTATGACTTCATCATCGAAATCGACCACAATACGAGGCCTCGGATCGCCGGCCGGGGCAGCGCGGTGTTTTTGCATCTGGCCCGCGACAATTTCGGCCCGACCGCAGGCTGCGTCTCGATGACCGAAGCGGCGATGCGACAATTGCTGCGGCGGCTGGGACCAAAAACAAAAATCATCATCGGGTGAGGACACATGCTCGACAGGGATCAGATCGCCGCCGCTTCGCAGGTCCTGATCAAACATTGGCGCGACGGCACCAAGCTTGACGCGCTGGAGCCACCGTTGCGGCCTCAGAACCGCACCGAGGGTTACGCCATACAGGCCGCACTCAGCGGGACTTTGTTCGGCTGGAAGATCGCGGCGACAAGCGAGTCCGGACAGAAGCACATCAACGTCGCGGGACCGCTGGCCGGTCGGATCATGAGCGACACCGTGATCGCCGATGGCGGCACCGCCTCGATGAAGGGCAACGCGATGCGCGTCGGCGAACCTGAGTTCGCTTTCCGCATGGCGCGCGATCTGCCGCCGCGCGCGGCGCCGTATACTGTCGACGAGGTGCTCGCCGCCGTGGACAGCTTGCATCCCGCGATCGAGATTCCCGATTCGCGCTTTGCCGATTTCGCCAGCGCCGGCGAGGCGCAGCTGATCGCCGACAATGCCTGTGCGCATCTGTTCGTGCTGGGCGCGGCGACGAATGCGAACTGGCGTGCCATGGATCTCGTCGAGGAGCGGCCGCAGATCACGCTGCGTGGCCAGCGCTATCTCGGCCACGGCAAGAACGTGCTCGGCGATCCCCGCATTGCCCTGGTCTGGCTGGCCAACGAGCTGCGTGGCCTCGGCATCACCTTGCGGGCAGGAGAGGTGGTGACCACGGGCACGTGCCATCCGCCGCTGCCGATCCAGGCCGGCGATCAGTTTGTCGCGGACTTTGGCGCGCTGGGAAAGGTGGCGGTGGGGTTTGAATAGGCCCCGCATACACCACCGTCATTGCGAGCGCAGCGAAGCAATCCAGAATCTTTCCGCGGAGAGACTCTGGATTGCTTCGCTCCGCTCGCAATGACGAATTCGAGAGTTCGTATGGCGCCTTGCCGTCGCTAACGGCTCTCACCGGTGCCCGAAGATCGCACTGCCCACGCGCACATGCGTGGCGCCGAGCATGATCGCGGTCGCATAATCCGCGCTCATGCCCATCGAGAGCTTCTTCAATCCATTACGCGCGGCGATCTTGGCGGTCAGCGCGAAATGCGCCGCCGGCGGCTCATCCACCGGCGGGATGCACATCAACCCCGAGATTGTCAGCCCGTAGGTGTCGCGGCAGCTCGCGATGAAAGCATCGGCCTCGCCGGGGGCTATGCCCGCCTTCTGCGGCTCCTCACCGATATTGATCTGGACGAACAATTCCGGGTGCTTGTCCTGGGATTCGATTTCCTTGGCTAACGCCTGGCAAATGCTCGGGCGGTCGACCGAATGGATGGCATCGAACAGCGCGACCGCCTCTTTCGCCTTGTTGGATTGCAGCGGGCCGATCAGATGCAGCGCGATATCGGGGTAAACAGAAGTTAACGCGGGCCATTTGCTTTTGGCCTCCTGCACGCGATTTTCACCGAATACGCGCTGTCCGGCGTCGATGACCGGGGTAATTGCATCCGCGGCGAAAGTTTTCGACACCGCAATCAGCGTCACGGAGGCACGTTCGCGCCGCGCATCCCTGCAGGCACGCGCGATTTCGGCTTCGACCGCGGCGAGCGCGTTTGGTGAATGGCCGGTTACCGGCGCGGCGTTGGCTTCAGTCATGATGTCGCATCGGAGCTGTTGTTGCAGAGCTAATTCTAATTTTACCGAGTTCAAGAAAGAGTTTTTGAACCCTTTGCTTTACCTTAGCCGCGGGGTGGGCAGCGAAGATGGCAAACGTCAGTTTCAACCGCAAACGAGCGAAACTCAAGCAGGTTCTCGGAATCCGGGCGCGGCTTGCGTTGCTCGCGGTAATTCTGGTGACGCCTTTGATGTTCGAGCGCATCCGTTCGCTCGAAGACACGCGCACGCGGCAGATCGCGCAGGCCACGGCCGAATTCACCACCGTTGCAAGACACAGCGCCGATGCGCAGCGCGAGGTGATATCGTCGGTCGAGACCATCCTGAAATCGGAAGCTTTCATCCGCGCCTCCGTCGGCGGCATCAGCAAGAGCTGTGACGTGCTGCGCGCGAGCCTGCCGTCGAATCTTCCCTGGATCCGCACGCTTCTGATCGCCGGCCAGGACGGGCGCATCCAGTGCGCCACCAACAACATGTATGTCGGCCTCGACCTCGGTGACCGGCCGTACTTCCAGCAGGCGCAGGAAACCGGCCGCTTCGTGCTGAGCGACTTCATCCTGTCGCGCCCTGTGCCGACACCGACCGTCATGGCGGTCTACCCGGTGTCCGCCTTCAGCGGCGTAGCGGATGCCGTCGTGCTCGCCACCGTCAACCTCGACTGGATGTCGAAGGTCATGAGCAATCTGGGTGGCCGCGCCGGCATCACGGCCGTGCTGGTCGACAGCGCGGGCACCGTGCTGGCGGCACCGGCCGACCAGCATAGTGCGATCGGACGTCCGCTCGACAACATGCCGCTGATGTCCGCGATCGCCGACAAGGCGCTGAGGTCTGACCAGGACGAAGGTTCACTCTCCTTCCTCGCCGCGGACGGCTCCCGCCGCGCGGTCAGCTATATCCGCATCGCCGGAACCAATGCCCGCCTGATCGCCAGCATCGACGAGGACAAGGTGTCCGCGGCCGTGAGCCGCGATATCCGCACCGCCTATCTCCAGCTCGCTTTCGTCGTCGTGTTCGTGCTGCTCGGCGCGCTGATCGCAGCCGAGAAACTGGTGATCAAGCCGATCAGGATGCTCGCCGACATGGCCAAGCGTCTGGGCGAGGGCGATCTGTCGGCGCGTGCAGCGCGCAATCGCCTGCCGTCCGAGTTCGTGCCGCTGGCCCGTGCGTTCAACGCGATGGCAGCGCAGCTCAGCCAGCGCGAACGCGAGCTGATGGCGAGCAATGACCGGCTCACGGTGATGGCCTCGATCGACATGTTGTCGGGGCTCGCCAACCGCCGCGGCTTCCAGAGCCGCCTCGACTTCGAATGGATGCGCGCGCAGCAATATGGCAGCGACCTCGCGCTGTTGATGATCGACGTCGACCATTTCAAGCTGTTCAACGACACCTACGGCCATCTCGAAGGTGATTCCTGCCTGACCAGGCTCGGCGAGTCGCTGTCCGGCATCGCCGCCGACACGATGGGCTTCGCGGCCCGCTACGGCGGTGAGGAATTCTGCCTGTTGCTGCCGAACACCGACATCGCGCGCGCCGTCGAAATCGGCGAACAGGCGCGCGCGGCCGTGCTGAAGCTGTGCCTGCCGCACATCACCTCCGACCACATGATCGTCACCGTCTCGATCGGCGTTGCCGCGACGAAGCCCAACGAGAGCTTGCGTCCGGGCGATTTGATCGAAGCCGCCGACGCCGCGCTCTACGCCGCCAAGCACCGCGGTCGCAACAACGTCGTCGAACACGGCATCATGGTGATCGACAACGGCGCGGCGGAAATGATGATGGCGGGTTAAGGGCTAACCCGCAGCCCCGGTGGCATCGAGCTCGCTCTCGGTGACCACGCGATTGCGGCCGTTGTTCTTGGCGAGATAGAGCGCGCGATCGCAGCTCTCGATGAGATCTGTGATCGGTCG
Organism: Bradyrhizobium sp. JR4.3; assembly: GCF_040547695.1. Classification (NCBI taxonomy): domain Bacteria; kingdom Pseudomonadati; phylum Pseudomonadota; class Alphaproteobacteria; order Hyphomicrobiales; family Nitrobacteraceae; genus Bradyrhizobium; species Bradyrhizobium sp. JR4.3. The sequence continues at coordinate 107,297 of NZ_JBEPQF010000018.1, forward strand.
AGATCGTCGAAGCTGGTGTCCATCGCAAGTCTTCGGGTCCTGGCCACCACCAACCTGGCATCGACCTCTTAATCACACCCCAATGGCGGCCGCACTATTTGCCCGGGACGGTCGCGAAGGTTCCCAAATTGCGGCAACCCATTGACCCCTTGAGGACTTCTATGGCCTAGTCCGCCGTCTTTAGCTGGCCCAGATCCACGAAAACCCAACGATTCCATGACCTCCGAACGCTATAACGCCCGCGACGCCGAACCGCGCTGGCAAGCCGCCTGGGACCAACAGGCGATCTTCGTCTCCAAGAACGACGATCCGCGGCCGAAATATTATGTGCTCGAGATGTTCCCCTACCCGTCGGGGCGCATCCATATCGGCCATGTCCGCAATTACACGCTCGGCGACGTGCTGGCCCGCTTCATGCGCGCCAAGGGTTTCAACGTGCTGCATCCGATGGGCTGGGACGCTTTCGGCCTGCCGGCCGAGAACGCCGCGATCGAGCGCAAGGTGGCACCGAAGGCCTGGACCTACGACAACATCGCCGCGATGAAGAAGCAGCTCCGTTCGATCGGGCTGTCGCTGGACTGGAGCCGCGAGATCGCGACCTGCGATCCTAGCTACTACAAGCACCAGCAGAAGTTGTTTCTGGACTTCCTGCGCGAAGGCCTCGCCGAGCGCGAAAAGCGCAAGGTGAACTGGGACCCCGTCGACATGACCGTGCTCGCCAACGAGCAGGTGATCGACGGCAAAGGCTGGCGTTCGGGCGCCGTTGTCGAACAACGGGAAATGAACCAGTGGGTCTTCAAGATCACGAAGTACTCGCAGGAGCTGCTGTCGGCACTGGATACGCTGGACCGCTGGCCCGACAAGGTGCGGCTGATGCAGCGCAACTGGATCGGCCGGTCCGAGGGGCTGCTGATCCGCTTCGCGCTCGACGCGGCGACGACGCCGGCCGGCGAGAGCGAGCTGAAGATTTTCACGACGCGCCCCGACACGCTGTTCGGCGCGAAATTCATGGCGATCTCGGCCGATCATCCGCTGGCGCAGGCGGCCGCGGCGAAAAATCCTGAGCTCGCCGAGTTCATCGGCGAGATCAAGCGGATGGGCACGGCGCAGGAGATCATCGACACCGCCGAGAAACAGGGATTCGATACCGGCATCCGCGCGGTCCATCCGTTCGATCCGAGCTGGAAGCTGCCGGTCTATGTCGCGAACTTCGTGCTGATGGAATACGGCACCGGCGCCATTTTCGGCTGCCCTGCCCACGATCAGCGCGACCTCGATTTCGCCAACAAGTATGCTCTCGGCAATACGCCGGTGGTGTGCCCCGAGGGCCAGGATCCGAAATCGTTCGTCATCACCGATACCGCCTATGACGGTGACGGCCGCATGATCAATTCGCGCTTCCTCGACGGCATGACCATCGATCAGGCCAAGGACGAGGTGGCGAAGCGTCTCGAGAGCGAGCTGCGCGGCAACGCTCCGGTCGGCGAGCGTCAGGTCAATTTCCGCCTGCGCGACTGGGGCATTTCGCGCCAGCGCTATTGGGGCTGCCCGATTCCTGTCATCCACTGTCCGAAGTGCGACGTGGTGCCGGTGCCGGATGCCGACCTCCCCGTGGTGCTGCCGGAGGATGTGAGCTTCGACAAGCCAGGCAACGCGCTCGATCATCACCCGACCTGGAAGCACGTGACCTGTCCGCAATGCGGCGGCAAGGCGCAGCGCGAAACCGACACCATGGACACTTTCGTGGATTCGTCCTGGTACTTTGCGCGCTTCACCGATCCCTGGAACGAGAACGCGCCGACGACGCCAGAGGTCGCCAACCGGATGCTGCCGGTCGACCAGTATATCGGCGGCGTCGAGCACGCGATCCTGCATCTGCTCTACAGCCGCTTCTTCACGCGCGCCATGAAGGCGACCGGGCACATCGAACTGGACGAGCCGTTCGCCGGCATGTTCACGCAGGGCATGGTGGTGCACGAGACCTACCAGAAGGCCGACGGCACCTACGTCCAGCCGGTCGAGGTGAAGGTCGAGACCGGCGCCAACGGCCGCCGCGCCACGCTGCTGACGTCAGGCGAAGACATCCAGATCGGTCCGATCGAAAAGATGTCGAAGTCTAAGAAGAACACGGTCGATCCCGACGACATCATCGAGACCTATGGCGCCGACGTCGCCCGCTGGTTCATGCTGTCGGACTCCCCGCCCGAGCGCGACGTGATCTGGAGCGATGAGCGCGTCCAGGGCGCCTCACGCTTCGTACAGCGGCTGTGGCGGCTGGTGAACGACTCGATCGAACCCGGCAAGGCCGCGCCGGCCGCCCGGCCCGCCGGCTTCGGCCCGGACGCCACCGCCTTGCGCAAGGCCGCCCATGGCGCACTGGACAAGGTCACCACCGGGATCGAGCGGTTGCACTTCAACGTCTGCCTCGCCCATATTCGCGAATTCACCAATGCGTTCGCGGAGGTCTTGCAGCGTTCCGGCCAGCCGGCTCCAGATTTGGCCTGGGCGATCCGGGAGGCGAGCCAGATCCTGGTCCAGCTGTTCTCCCCGATGATGCCGCATCTGGCCGAGGAGTGTTGGCAGGCTCTCGGCCACAGCGGGCTGGTTTCCGAGGCCAATTGGCCCCAAATCGAACGTGATTTGCTGGTTGAAGACAGTGTGACCCTGGTGGTTCAGGTCAACGGCAAGAAGCGGGGCGAGGTCACAGTTGCAACAGCGGCCGAGAATCCGGAAATCGAGGCTGCCGTTTTGGCCCTCGATGCGGTAAAACTGGCCCTGGATGGCAAGCCCGTCCGCAAGGTGATTATCGTCCCCAAGAGGATCGTGAATGTTGTCGGCTAGGATCCGCATCGCAGCCCGCTTGCTGGCGGTCGCCGCACTGGCGGCCATGACGGCCGGCTGCTTCCACCCGATGTATGCCGAGCACACCGACGGCACGCCCGGCCTGCGCGAGAAGCTGATGGGGGTCGATCTGCCCCCGATCTCCAAAGCCAATGCCTCGCGCGAGGCCCGCGTCGGCGTCGAGGTCCGCAACGCGCTGGCCTTCAGGCTCTATGGCACCGCCACCGGCATGCCGCCGACCCACCGCCTGGAGATCCGCTTCTCAAGCAGCAAGTCGTCGCTGATCGTCGATCCCAATACCGGCCTGCCGAGCAGCGAAAACTACGGCCTCGACGCCCAGTACAATCTGATCGAGGTCGTCAGCGGCAAGTCGGTAATGACCGGCACCACGTTCTCCCGCGTGTCCTACGACATGCCCGGCTCCTATCAGCGTTTCAGCCGCAACCGCGCAATACGTGATGCCGAGGATCGTGCCGCCAACGAGATCGCCGAGAACATCACGACTCGCCTCGCCTCGTTCTTCACCGCGGGCACTTAATTCATCCCGTCCCCCCGGTTCGCCCGGAATGACGAATCCCAGGCAACATGGTCGCGCTGCGCGGAAAAGAGATCGACGCCTTTCTCGCCCGCCCCGATGTGGGCCGTTCGATCATCCTGCTCTATGGACCTGACGCCGGCCTGGTCCGCGAACGCGCGGATGCGCTGATTGCCTCGGCTGTCGACGATCCCAACGATCCGTTCTCGCTGGTCAAGGTCGATGGCGACGAGCTCTCCGCCGAGCCGTCGCGCCTCGTCGACGAGGCCATGACGGTGCCGCTGTTCGGCGGCCGCCGCGCCATCCGCGTGCGCGCCGGCTCGCGCAGCTTTGCCAGCGCTATCGACACGCTGGCTGAGATGGGCGTGAAGGATTGCCGCATCGTGATCGAGGCCGGCGAGCTGCGCCCGGAATCGCCGCTGCGCAAGGCCTGCGAACGCGCCAAGACGGCCGTCGCGATCGCCTGCTATCCCGATAGCGAGCGCGACCTGGCCAAGCTGATGGAAGACGAGCTCCGCATCGCCAATTTGCGCATCGCGCAGGATGCCCGCGCGGCGCTGATGTCGTTCCTCGGCGGCGACCGCCAGGCCTCCCGCAACGAGCTGCGCAAGCTCACGCTCTATGCCCATGGCAAGGGCGAGATCACGCTGGATGACGTGATGGCTGTCGTCGCCGATGCGTCGGAGCTGAAACTCGATCCGATCGTCGATGGCGCCTTCGCCGGCCGGCCCGAGATCGTCGAGAACGAGTTTGCCAAAGCCATGATAGCAGGCACATACCCCGGCGTGATCATCTCTGCGGCGCAGCGTCAGGCGGCGTGGCTGCACAAATCGGCGCTCGCGATCGCCGACGGCACGCCCGCTTCCGCAGTACTCGACAGCGGCTATCCGCGCCTGCATTTTTCGCGGAAGCCCGCGGTCGAAACCGCACTGCGCAATTTCAGCGTGGCGCGGCTCGCCGCCATCATCGAGCAGCTCGCGACCGCCGCGCTCGACACGCGCAAGCAATCCACCCTCGCCGCCGCCATCGCCCAGCGCACGCTGATGGCGATCGCCGCGAACGCGAAGCGGCGGAGCTGAGCACGCCGCTCTGCCCCCCGTCATTGCGAGGAGCCCTTGCAACGAAGCAATCCAGAATCTCTCCGCGGAAAGATTCTGGATTGCTGCGCTCGCGATGACGAGGACGGTGCGTGCCCCTCATCCTGAGGAGCGCGCTCTTGCGCGCGTCTCGAAGGATGCAGGCCGGGCCCTCGCCCTTCGAGACGCCGCTCCGCGGCCCCTCAGGGTGAGGGTGAGAGAGCGGAACTAGCGGCTACAGCGCGCCCTTCGCCAGCCGCCGCATCACCTCGTCGAGCTGATCGAGGTTGAGGTAGTTGATTTGGACGGAGCCGCCGGGATCGCGGTGGCTCACCGTGACCTTGAGCCCGAGCGCATCGCTGACGCGCTTCTCCAGGTCGACCGTGTCGGGGTCCTTTTCCTTCGCCCCCGTGCGCGCCTTCTGCGGCTTGCGCTCCGGCACGCCCTCTTCATGCGCCAGCGCCTCGGTCTGGCGGACGTTAAGGCCTTCTTCGACGATGCGCTTGGCGGCCGCGAGCGGATCAGGCACGCCGATCAGCGCGCGGGCGTGACCCGCGGTCAGCTCGCCGCTCGTGATCAACGCTTGCACTTCGGCGGGAAGCTTCGTCAGCCGCATCATGTTGGCGATGTGGCTGCGGCTCTTGCCAACGACTTTGGCGATATCGTCCTGGCTGCGTTTGAACTCGTTGGCGAGCGCGTGATAGCCGAGCGCCTCTTCCATCGGGTTGAGGTCTTCGCGCTGCACATTCTCGACGATCGCGAACTCCAGCGCATCGCTGTCGCTGATGTCGACGGGGACGATCGGCACTTCGTGCAGGCCGGCCATTTGCGAGGCGCGCCAGCGCCGTTCGCCGGCGATGATCTCGAAGCGGTCCTGCGCACCCTTCACCGGGCGCACCACGATCGGCTGGATCACGCCATGCTGCCTGATGGAATCGCTGAGCTCCCTGAGCTCGCTTTCCGAAAAGGTGCGGCGCGGGTTGCGCGGATTGGGCTTGATGAATTCGATCGGCACCTTGCGCTGCGCGCGCGGACGATCGACGTGCTGAGCCTCGCCGCCGACGTCACCGATCAGACTCGCAAGACCCCGGCCCAATCGCGAACGCGCTTCGTCGGCCATCGCCAGCTCCCTTGGATTCACGCTGCAGCACTCCAGAACTGAATATCGAATTGTAGAATCGTAGGGTGGGTTAGCGAAGCGTAACCCACCATCACTTCGTTCGAGGCACCAGACGTGGTGGGTTACGCCTTCGGCTAACCCACCCTACGGGCCGGCGGTGGATCAATGCGTCGTCCGCAGTTCGCGCTCGCGCTGGATCACTTCGGTGGCGAGCCGCAGATAAGCTTCGCTGCCGACGCATTTGAGATCGTAGACCAGCACCGGTTTGCCGTAGGACGGCGCCTCCGAGATGCGCACGTTGCGCGGGATCATGGTCTTGTAGACCTTCTCGCCCATGAACTGCCGGACGTCGGCAACGACCTGGTTCGAGAGATTGTTGCGCGAGTCGAACATGGTCAGCACGATGCCGTGGATCGACAGGTTCGGATTGAGCGTCGAACGCACCTGCTCCACCGTCTGCAGCAATTGCGACAGACCTTCGAGCGCGAAGAACTCGCACTGCAGCGGCACCAGGATCGCGTCGGAAGCCGCCATCGCGTTCACGGTGATCAGATTGAGCGAGGGCGGACAGTCGATCAGCACGTAGGTGTAATCGGCGTCGGGCGAGACGTTGTTGTTGAGCGCGCTGATCGCGTCGCGCAGCTTGTACGCACGACCGGGCGTGGTGCCGAGCTCGAGCTCGAGGCCGGAGAGATCCATGGTCGAGGGCGCGATATGCAGCCGCGGCACTGCAGTCGATACCACCGCTTCCCGCAGGCTCGCCTCGCCCACCAGCACGTCATAGGTCGAGCAGGAGCGGTTGCGGCGATCAATGCCGAGGCCGGTCGAGGCGTTGCCCTGCGGATCGAGATCGACGATCAGGACGCGTTCGCCGATCGCAGCGAGCGCCGTGCCGAGATTGATCGCCGTGGTTGTTTTTCCCACGCCGCCCTTCTGATTCGCCAGCGCCAGGATGCGCGGATGGCCCTGCGGGACGGCGGCGGTCTGTTCTTGCTGCGGTTCGTCAATCACGCTCATCGCAAATTCCCCACTCGGCCCCTGACGCCTCACCCGCGCCGTTCGACGGAAGCCAGCTCGACGATCCAACCGTCGCCTGTCCGGCTTTGGTGGAGCTGCGGCTGAATATTCCAATATTTAGTGGCTTCGGTCAATTCAGACTCTACATCTTGACCCTTGAGAAACAACGCTTTTGCGCCCTGACGCATCAGCGGCTCCGCAAAGCCGATGAGTTGGTGTAGCGGAGCCAGCGCACGCGCGGTGACGCAATCGACCGGGCCGGTGATTCTATCCACATTATCCCCGATCTCAGCGAGATGTACGACTCCCGGGGATGTAGTTATGCGGACGGCTTCGCGCAGGAAGGCCGCCTTCTTGGCGATTCGCTCGACCAGATGGACGCTCGCCCCGGCCGTTCCTGCCATAGCGCAGGCCAAGACGATCCCGGGAAAGCCACCGCCACTGCCGAGATCGGCCCAGCGTTTGGCCGATGGGGCGAGAGCGACGAGCTGAAGGGAGTCGGCGATGTGCCGGGTCCAGAGATGCGGCAATGTCGAGGGCGCGACCAGGTTGGTCTTGGCCTGCCACTCCCGGAGCAGTGCGATGTAGCGATCGAGCCGGGCCTCCGTTTCATGTGAAACGGGCGCAAGCTTGAGCGCCGCAATCTTGTCGGCTGCGATGACGGCGTCCAGCGATCGATCGTTGGCGCTGGCCTTGTCGATCTTCGGTCTGGTCGGCGCCGGTTCGAAGCGACCACCGGCGCCCTCTCCCGCCGAGGGTTTTGCTGATGACGATCTGCCGCCGCCCGGCCCGCGCTGTTTCACGTGAAACCTATGCGGTCGCTTTGGACGTCTTCCGCGCTTCGCGGCGGAGATAGGCCGCAAGGATGCCGAGCGCGGCCGGCGTCATCCCGTCGATTCGGCCGGCTTGGCCAACCGTGAACGGACGTGCCTTCTCCAGCTTGGCCCGGACCTCATTGGAGAGACCGGGGACCTGCTGGTAGTCGACGTCCGACAGCACCATCCCCTCGTCCCGCCTGAAGGCTTCAACGTCGGCGCTCTGGCGCTCCAGATAGACATCGTACTTCGCGTCGATCTCGAGATGGGCGGCAATGACGGGATCAATGGCAGCGAGCTCCGGCCAGATCGCACGGACCTGACTCCAGCCGATGTCGGGATAGGCCATCAGCTCGAAGGCCGACCGCCGCTGACCATCTCGATTCAGGGACAGCCCATGCTTGATCGCTTCGTTCGGGGTGATCGTGAGCGACTTCGATAGTTCTCGAGCCGCATTCAGGGCGTCCATCTTGGCCCGATGATGCACGGTCCGGGCGCTCCCGACGCATCCCAGGGCGATGCCCTTCTCGGTCAAACGCTGATCGGCATTGTCCGCCCGCAGCGTCAGCCGGTACTCGGCCCTGGAGGTGAACATCCGATAGGGTTCGCTGATGCCGCGGGTGACGAGGTCGTCGATCATCACGCCGAGATAGCCGTCCGCCCGGTCGAACACGGTCAGGGCGGCGCCGCTCGCAGCCAGTGCAGCGTTCAGCCCGGCCACGATGCCCTGGCCGGCGGCTTCCTCGTATCCGGTCGTGCCGTTGATCTGCCCGGCCAGGAACAAGCCGCGCAGACGCTTGGTCTGGAGGGTCGGATCGAGCTCCCGGGGATCGATGTGGTCGTATTCGATGGCATAGCCCGGCCGGACCATCTTGACCCGCTCCAGGCCCGGAATGGTTGCGAGGATGGCGAGCTGGACCTCCTCCGGCAACGAAGTGGAGATGCCGTTGGGATAGACCGTGCTGTCGTCGAGCCCCTCCGGCTCCAGGAAGATCTGGTGACCGTCGCGATCGCCGAAGCGAACGATCTTGTCCTCGATCGAAGGGCAATAGCGCGGTCCGGAGCTCTTGATCTGGCCGGAGTACATCGGAGAGCGATGGACATTGGCCCTGATCACGTCGTGGGTCGCAGGCGTGGTGCGGGTGATCCCGCACTGGATCTGTGGCGTCGTGATTCGCTCGGTCATCACCGAAAACGGCTCTGGAGGCTCGTCCCCCGGCTGCATCTCGACCGCCGACCAGTCGATCGTGGTGCCATCCAGACGCGGCGGGGTCCCTGTCTTGAGCCGTCCAAGGGTAAACCCGGCGCGCTCGAACGAGGTCGACAGGCCCATTGCCGGCGCCTCGCCAACCCTGCCGGCCGGCCAGTTCTTCTCTCCGAGATGGATCAGACCGCGGAGGAAGGTGCCGGTGGTGACGACGACAGCCCCCGCCCGAAGTTCGCGGCCATCTGCCAGGCGCAGGCCGATCACCCGTCCCTCGACCACGATCAGCTCGTCCGCCTCGCCTTCGATGACGGAAAGACCCGCGGTCTCCCGGATCGCCGCCTGCATCGCGGCGGCATAGAGCTTCCGGTCGGCCTGGGCGCGCGGACCACGCACCGCCGGGCCCTTACGTCGATTGAGGACGCGAAATTGGATGCCGCCGGCGTCTCCGACCCGGCCCATCAGACCATCGAGCGCGTCGACCTCGCGAACCAGATGGCCCTTGCCGAGACCGCCAATCGCGGGATTGCAGGACATCGCGCCGACGGTGGAGAAACGATGCGTCACCAGAGCGGTCGCCGCGCCCATCCGCGCTGAGGCCGCCGCCGCCTCACAGCCGGCGTGGCCGCCGCCAATCACGATGACGTCGAAGCTCTCTCGCTCTGTTCGCATGGCGGACTTCTAACTCACAGGCAGGGAAGCCGGAAGCGGAAACTGGAGAGGCGGTTGTTTCACGTGAAACGGGAAAAGCGGAGCCCAAGTGTTTTCCGCGAAAACAACCCCATGCACAGTAGAATGGCCCTTGGAAAGATTACCATTTTTAGTCAGGGGAAATGGAGATTACTAAGGGAAAAGCGTGGTCCGTAGGTCGCAACGCCTGAAGACGGACGGAAAGGCCACGGCAGAGCCTACAACCGGCATTGCGGGGTGCCCCTTCCGCACTCCCGCTCCTTAAGGCGCCATCGCTCGCAGCGCAGTCACTCCCGAGGGCGACCGAGTGAACCTCAAGGGCCAATGTTTCACGTGAAACAGCTTGAACAGCGGCTGCCGCGTTTCACGTGAAACGGAAGAGGTGGAACAAAGGCTAGTTCTACAATGAAGAACTAGCGCTACTTCCCAACACAGAACTTCTGGAAAATGGCACCCAAGACGTCTTCGACATCCACCCGACCCAACAGCCGGCCCAAGGCATAGGCCGCAGCGCGCAGCTCTTCGGCGGCGAGCTCCTCGCCGTGTTCTACGAGCTCCAGACTCCGGCGCAAGCTGTCCGCTGCCCGGCGCAGCAGATCCAGCTGGCGGGCCCGGGTCACCAATGCCCCCTCGGTCGTTCCGAAGAAGTCGGCGACGAATTTCACGAGGGCATCGACCAGCTCGGGGATGCCGTCCCCCCGGCTCGCTGCGATTCCGAACTCACCGCGCGGGCCGACGTCCTCGACCCCGCCAAGATCGATCTTGTTGCGTACGATCCAGACCGAGCCGCCGGAGCGACTGCCTGCGTTGCCGGACTTCCCCAGCAGCGGCATCGCGGCCGGATCAACAGCGCGCCCACCCTCCACCAGCCACAACACGAGGTCGGCGTCTTCGGCTCGCGCCCGCGCCCGGCGCACACCCTCCTGCTCGACTGGATCGTCGGTCTCGCGAATCCCGGCCGTGTCGATCACCGTGACGGGATAGCCGTCGAGATCGAGCTGCACCTCGATCACATCGCGCGTCGTACCGGCATGCGGCGAGACGATCGCGACGTCGCGGCGCGCGAGCTGGTTGATCAGCGTCGACTTGCCGACATTCGGCTCGCCCGCGATCGCAACCACCAGGCCGTCTCGCAAACGTTCAGCTTGTCCCTGTGCCGCAAGGACTTCTGTGATTTCGTCGTGCAGCGCACTGATCGCCTTGACCGCAGGCGCCATCAACTCGGCGGGCACATCGCCCTCGTCGGAGAAATCGATGCCGGCCTCGATCAAGGCCGAGGCGTCGATGATGCGCTCCCGCCAGTCGCGCGCGCGATTGCCGAGGAGACCCTGCAGCTGCCGTAACGCCTGGCGGCGCTGGCGGTCGGTGTCGGCGTGAATGAGATCGTCGAGGCCCTCCGCTTCGGTCAGGTCGAGCTTGCCGTTCTCGAAGGCGCGCTGGGTGAATTCGCCGGGCTCGGCGGCGCGCATATTCGGAATTACGGAAATAGCGGCGAAGAGTGCCGCCAGCACCGCGCGGCCGCCATGGACGTGAAATTCGGCGACGTCCTCGCCGGTCGCGCTGGCGGGGCCTGGAAACCACAACACCACCGAATCGTCGATCGGCTGGCCCACGCCGTCATGAAGCAGCCGGCGGCTGGCCTGTCTCGGCGCCGGCAGCTTGCCCGCCAGCGTCGTCAACGCCAGGCTGGCGCCTGGCCCGGAGACGCGCACCACCGCGAGCGCGCTCGGCGGACGGCCGGACGACAGCGCAAAGATGGTGTGGTCTCGCGGATGCATGGCCTATTTGTCCGGCTGAAAGAGAAAAGGCAAACATCCGTTTCGGCGGGTTTTGCTGCGCCAAATCCCGCAGCAAAACCTATGTTGCGGTGCAATATATCCGCTGGCAATTGCTGCGAAAATTACCCGCCGCGGAACGATGAACGACTAAAATATCAGGGATTAAGAAGTAAGCTCAAGGCTTTAGAAGGAATCCAATCAAGGCGATAAACACCTCCACTATGCTGCAGCTCCGCTGCGACAAAGCCGCACAAAGAAAAAGGGCGCCCGAAGGCGCCCTTTGATCATGTTGCACTGCAATCAGGTGTTCATGGAGTCGAAGAACTCGGAATTGCTCTTGGTCGAGCGCAGCTTGTCGAGCAGGAAGTCGATTCCGTCCATCGTCCCCATCGGATTCAGGATGCGGCGGAGTACGTACATCTTCTTCAGGACCACCGGATCGGTGATCAGCTCTTCCTTGCGGGTGCCGGAGCGCGAAATGTCGATCGCCGGGAAGGTCCGCTTGTCCGAAACCTTGCGGTCGAGGATCAGCTCGGAGTTGCCGGTGCCCTTGAACTCTTCGAAGATGACTTCGTCCATGCGGCTGCCGGTATCGACCAGCGCGGTCGCGATGATCGTCAGCGAGCCGCCCTCTTCGATGTTGCGAGCGGCGCCGAAGAACCGCTTCGGCCGCTGCAGCGCGTTGGCATCGACACCGCCGGTCAGCACCTTGCCCGATGACGGCACCACTGTGTTGTAGGCGCGGCCGAGGCGCGTGATGGAGTCGAGCAGGATCACGACGTCGCGGCCATGCTCGACCAGACGCTTGGCCTTCTCGATCACCATCTCGGCGACCTGAACGTGGCGCACCGCCGGCTCGTCGAAGGTCGAGGAGACGACCTCGCCCTTCACCGAGCGCTGCATGTCCGTGACTTCTTCCGGACGTTCGTCGATCAGGAGTACGATCAGATAGCACTCGGGATGATTATGCGCGATCGAGTGCGCGATATTCTGCATCAGCACGGTCTTGCCTGTGCGCGGCGGCGCGACGATCAGCGCCCGCTGGCCCTTGCCGATCGGCGCGACGATGTCGATCACCCTTGCAGAAAGGTCTTTCCGCGTCGGATCGTCGATTTCCATGCGGAAGCGCTGATTCGGAAACAGTGGCGTGAGGTTGTCGAAATTGACCTTGTGCTTGGCCTTTTCCGGGTCCTCGAAATTGAGCGTGTTGACCTTCAGCAACGCGAAATAGCGCTCGCCCTCTTTCGGGCTGCGGATGTGGCCTTCGATGGTGTCGCCGGTGCGCAGGCCAAAACGGCGGATCTGCGAGGGCGAAACGTAGATGTCGTCCGGGCCCGGCAGATAATTCGCATCGGGCGAACGGAGGAAGCCGAAGCCGTCGGAGAGAACCTCGACGACGCCTTCGCCGACGATATCAGTCTCGGCGAGCGCAAGCTGCTTGAGGATGGCGAACAGCAGCTCCTGCTTGCGCATGGTGCTGGCATTCTCGACCCCGTTCTCTTCCGCGAACGAGACGAGCTCGGCCGGCGTCTTCGACTTGAGGTCCTGGAGTTTGATTTCCCGCATTGGGGTGGTCCTGTGGGGTAACCTGGGGAGGGGTGCGAGGAGGCTCTGAAATGCGGACGCGAAAAGGTAAGGTCCGCAGGTCTGGCAAGGAGAGCGCCGGTGAGGCTTCAAACCTGATGGGGTGTCCGGCCTCTGGAAAGCTCAGACACGACCACATCCGCCTGCGTTGGGTGGGATATTGCTAATATAGAAAATCGCCTCTCACTCCGCAAGCAGAAGCACTGAGCGATTGTTCGCGACCCCTGCCTAGAACGGCTTCACGATCACCATGATGACGATCAGAATCATCAGGGCAGTGGGTACCTCGTTGATAATCCGATAAAATTTCTGGCTCCGGGGGCGCCGATCCGCGGCGAAATCCTTCAGCCAGCGCGAAAAAAAGCCGTGGACCGCGGACATCGCGAGGACCAGTGCCAGTTTTACGTGCAGCCAGCCGAAGCTGAACCAATGGCCAGCCCAGGCGAGATAGAGCCCGGCGAGCCAGGTCACGATCATGGCGGGGTTGATGATGGCCTTGAACAGCCGCCGTTCCATGATCTTGAACGTTTCCGACTGCTTCGAGCCGATGTCGGCCTCGCAATGATAAACGAACAGCCGTGGCAGATAGAGCATGCCCGCCATCCAGGAGATGACGGCGATCACATGCACCGCTTTGATCCAGAGATAGACGTCTTCAAACATGTCTGGGATCCGGATTCCTGCCCAGCCGCGGGGAACGCTGGGGATAGTAAGAACTCGTTAAGGTCTTGCCTGCACACATATCCGTCCGTAGCGCCCTTCTCCAATAAGAATCTTAGATTCTTAAGGTTTGAGTCTATGTGACGGTGAATTGGACTCACACATTTCCGTCCGCCCGTTCACACGCGCTTGTTCACATCCATCAACATATCCCTGATCACTCTGGCCGCCCTCGATAAGGCGGTCAGCTTCAAAGGCTTGCGCGTTTCTGTCGGCAGCTTATCAAGAGGGTTATCGGCACAATCCCGTTTCCCTTTCGACGGGGCGCCGAACTTGTTCTCACGGGCAGTGGTGTGAAGAAAATTGGCACTTGTCCCGCCCCCGGTGTCGCGCATCCCTTTCCGAGGGGTTAAGGTCCACAGAAATCCACAAACCAAACCGGTTTCATACAAAGGGCTTTTGTGCCGACCTCGAACAATTATTTCCATCTGCACCTCGTGTCCGACTCCACCGGTGAGACGCTGATCACGGTCGCGCGCGCCGTTGCCGCCCAGTACGCTAACGTGACCCCGGTCGAGCACGTCTATCCGCTGGTGCGCAGCCAGAAACAGCTCGATCGCGTGCTCGACGAGATCGAGGAAGCGCCGGGAATCGTGCTGTTCACGCTGCTCGAGAAGGATCTGGTCGCCAGGCTCGAGGACAAGTGCAAGGGGATCAATGTTCCGAGCCTGTCGATTATCGGCCCGGTGATGCAATTGTTCGAGGCGTATCTCGGAGCCGCCACGACGGGCCGGGTCGGTGCCCAGCACGTGCTCAACGCCGAATACTTCAAGCGCATCGACGCGCTGAACTACACGATGATCCATGATGACGGTCAGCATGTCGAAGGGCTCGACGACGCGGACGTGGTGCTCGTCGGTGTCTCCCGCACCTCCAAGACCCCGACGTCGATCTACCTTGCCAACCGTGGGATCCGCACCGCCAACGTGCCGCTGGTTCCAGGCATTCCGGTGCCGTCTCAACTGGAAACGTTGACGCGACCGCTGGTGGTGAGCTTGCATGCGACGCCGGAACGCTTGATCCAGGTGCGCACGAACCGCCTGCTCTCGATGGGCGCCGATTCCAGCGGCGACACCTACACGGACAAGCAGTCGGTCGCCGAAGAGGTCGCATTTGCCCGCAAGCTGAGCGCCAAGCACGATTGGCCGCTGCTCGACGTCACGCGGCGCTCGATCGAGGAAACCGCCGCGGCGATCATGAAACTCTACAGCGATCGCCAGCGTAACCGGCCTTCTGAATAGCTTTGGGAATAGTTTCGCGATGGGTCTGTGGCTCGGCAAATCTGCGTTGATTTTGGCCTCGCAGAGCAGCGCGCGAAAGATGCTGCTGGCCAATGCCGGGCTCGAGTTCAAGGTGATCACGGCTGATATCGACGAGCGCGCGATCCAGGCCGCCTGCGGGCTGTCTGGTCCGCGCGAGATTGCCTTGCTGCTGGCGCGCGAAAAGGCCAAGGCGGTCTCGGCTCATCACGCTGGAAGCACCGTCATCGGTGCGGATCAAACGCTGGCGCTTGGCGATCGCCTCTTCAACAAGCCCGCGGGCCGCGCCCAGGCGCTGGCGCAACTGCACGATCTCTCCGGACACAGCCATGAGCTGAATTCTGCCGTGGCGATAGCACGTAATGGTGAGATCATCTTCGAGGACGTCTCGGTCGCCCGCCTCACCATGCGGCAGATGACCGAGGCCGAACTTTCGACCTATCTCGACATCGCCGGCGATGCCGTCACCACCAGCGTCGGCGGCTATCAACTCGAAAGCCTGGGGATCCATTTGTTCGAGCGTATCGAGGGCGACCACTTCACCATTCTCGGCTTGCCGCTGCTGCCGCTGCTTGCGTTCCTGCGGCACGAGCGGCTAGTTGCGGTGTGATTGGCAGAGATGGCTGGGCGCTGATGCGAATCCTGGGACTGACCGGCTCGATCGGGATGGGCAAATCCACCACCGCGAAATTATTCGCGGAGGCTGGCGTCCCTGTCTACGATGCCGATGCCGCCGTCCATCAGCTCTATGAGGGCGAGGCTGCGCCCGCGATCGAGGCCGCCTTCCCCGGCACCACCGCGAACGGCAAGGTCGATCGGTCGAAACTGTCGGCGCGTGTGGTGCACGATGCTGCGGCCATCAAGCAGCTGGAGCAGATCGTCCATCCGATGCTGGGCGCTTCCCGGAAAAAATTCTTCGCCGACGCCGAAGCCGCCAAGGCGCCGGTCGTGGTGCTCGACATTCCACTGCTGTTCGAGACTGGGGGCGAGACGCGGGTCGATGCCGTAGTCGTGGTGACGACGTCTCCGGAACTGCAGCGCGAGCGGGTGCTGGCGCGCGGCACGATGGACGAGGCCAAGCTCGACGCCATCATCGCCAAGCAGACACCCGACGCGGAAAAGCGCAGGCGTGCCGATTTCGTGGTGGATACGTCCCACGGACTCGATCCGGTGCGCGCCCAAATCGCGCATATCCTGGCGGAGGTCGTTAAGATGCCGCAGCGGCGCGCCTGATTCGCCGCCTGACACGGCTTCTCAGATCATGCGCGAAATCGTTCTCGACACAGAAACCACCGGCCTCGACCCGCTGCGGGGAGACCGCCTGGTCGAAATCGGCTGCGTCGAGATGCTCAATCGCATGCCGACGGGGCAGAGTTTCCACGTCTACATCAATCCCGAAAGGGACATGCCGGCAGAAGCCTTCGCGGTGCACGGGCTGTCGGCCGAGTTCCTGGCGACAAAGCAGCTGTTTCACGAGGTCGTCGACGATTTTCTGGAGTTCGTCGGCGACGCGCCGCTGGTGATCCACAATGCCTCGTTCGACATCAGCTTCATCAATGCCGAGCTCGACCGGATCAAGCGCCCGGCGATCCCGCGTGAGCGGCTGGTCGATACGCTGCTGCTGGCACGTCGCAAGCATCCCGGCGTGTCGAACCGGCTCGACGATCTCTGCTCGCGCTATGCGATCGACAATTCACGCCGCACCAAGCACGGCGCGTTGCTCGACGCCGAGTTGCTCGCGGAAGTCTATGTGGATCTGGTCGGGGCGCGGCAATCGCAGCTGCTGCTGGCCTCGGAATCCGAGGAGACTCGCGCCAACGGGGCTGCCGATGCGCCACGGCGGCAGCGGCCAGCGCCGCTCGCGCCGCGGATTTCAGACGCCGAGCGCGAGGCCCACCGGGCCTTCATCGCAACGCTCGGCGACAAGGCGATCTGGAACGAGTTCTTGCCCGCTCCAGCTGTCGCTTCGGCTGGTTAGGCCTGACCGCTCGGCTGAGCGGCCATTTGCCGCTCCATGTTCTGACGATAGAGCCCGACGAAATCGACCGGATCCAGCATCAAAGGCGGGAACCCGCCGTCGCGCACGGCCGTGGCGATGATCTCACGGGCGAACGGGAACAGCAGGCGCGGGCATTCGATCATCACCAGCGGATGCAAATTGTCCTTCGGCACGTTGGAGATGCGGAACACGCCGGCATAAGCGAGCTCGAACGAGAACATGATCTTGCCGGCGGTCTCGGCCTTGCCCTCGACCGACAGCGTCACCTCGAACTCCTGTTCGCTGAGGTTGTTGGCGCTCACATTGATCTGGATGTTGATCTGGGGCGGTTGGCTCTGCTGCTGGAGCGAGCTGGGCGCATTCGGATTTTCGAACGAGAGGTCCTTGGTATATTGCGCCAGGACGTTGAGCTGGGGAGCCTGGGCCGCCTCGGGAGGGGTGCCGTTACCGTTGGTCATAAGAGTGTCTCCTTACCCGATTGGGCTGAATTTCGCGGCGGTTGGCTAACATAGGGCTACCTCGTTCCACAAGGACGAACGGTCCCGGATGGGGAATTCCGGTTACGGCCACAACTGCGGCGTTGATCCCGCCGATCCAGCGCAACTGCGCCTTAAACGATTGAAGATGCGCGATTTCCGGCCAGGATCGGGTTTCCCCTTAAGCATAAAACGCGCTACACTCGGTGCTGTGCCAAAAGGCGCCATTGGCCGGGCAAGATTTCGTGCCTACATCCCACGGACCTGACGCGCGGACCCAAAATGGTGATGTGGACTTGCCGTTCCGGTATGGAACGGTCTACTGGCCGGATCGATTTTCCCGGCACGATCCTTTCGAGACGGCCCCTTCTACAGACGACCAGAAAGCGAATACGACGTGGACATCTACACCATCATCTTCCTGGCGCTGGCGGTCTTCATCTTTCTGAGGCTGCGCAGCGTGCTGGGGCAGCGCACCGGCAACGAGCGGCCGCCGTTCGACCGTAACGCGCTCCAGGGTGCCCAGGACAAGAACGTCGTCACCATGCCGGGCAAGGTCATCGACCAGGCTCCGTTGGCGCCGACGGCCGAGCCGGCCCCGCCCTCCGACCGCTGGAAGGGCCTGACCGAGCCGGGCACCGTGCTCGCCCAGGGTCTCGATTCCATCGTCGAAAAGGACTCCACCTTCGATCCGCGCCATTTCATCTCCGGCGCCCGCGGCGCCTATGAGATGATCGTGCTGGCCTTTGCCAATGGCGACCGCCGCGCGCTGCGCGACCTGCTGTCGTCGGAGGTCTATGAGAGCTTCGATGCCGCAATCAAGGAGCGTGAGAAGAACGAGCAGAAGACCGAGACGCGCTTTGTCTCGATCGACAAGGCCGAACTCGTCGGCGCCGAGCTGCGCGACCGCACCGCCCAGCTCACGATCCGCTTCGTCTCGCAGATGATCTCGGCCACCCGAGACAAGGCCGGCAACATCGTCGATGGCAGCGCCGACACGGTCGCCGACATCACCGACATCTGGACTTTCGCCCGCGACATCACCTCTCGCGATCCGAACTGGAAGCTGGTTGGCACCGGAAGCGCGAATTAAGGCTTTCCTGAAGACCAGCGCGACGGCGCTTTGCGCAGGTGCCGTCGCGCTGTCGTCGTTTTCACTCGGCGCCGAGGCGGCGCGGCGCCACTATCGCAGCCATCACCATCATCTCCCGGAATTGCCTGCCGCGCCGCCGCGCGCCTTGCCGTATCCGCAGCTTCCCCTGCCGTTCGAAATTCCCGGCGCGCAATATCTGCCGCTGGCCTGGGCCGACGTGAAGGGCTGGAGCGACGACAATCATCTCGCCGCCTACCGGACCTTTCGCGCGAGCTGCCGTCCGATCAGCGCCCAGACCGGCGCGCCCGAACCGAAGGCTTTGGGCGCCTCTCTGGCCGAACCCTGCCGGGTCGCCAAATCGCTCGAGCTTACCGACGACGCCAGGGCCAAAACCTTTTTCGAGGAAAATTTTGCGCCGCTGCGGATCTCGCGCCTCGGCGAGCCGGATGGTTTCGTCACCGGCTATTACGAGCCGGTGCTGGAGGGATCGCGCACGCAGACCGACGTCTACAACGTCCCGGTCTATCGCCGCCCGTCGAACCTGTTCGTGCGCGGCTACAAGCAGGATTCGGTCAGCCTGCCCAACAAGGGCCCGGTCTATCGCAAGATCGGCCGCCGCAAGCTCGTACCCTATTACGACCGCGCCGAGATCGAGGACGGCAAGATCGCCGGCCGCGGGCTTGAGATTGCCTGGCTGAAGGACCCGACCGATCTGCTGTTCGCCCAGATCCAAGGCTCGGCGCGGATCAAGTTCGACGATGGCGGCACGGTCCGGCTCAACTACGATGCCTATAACGGCTATCCCTATACGGCGGTCGGTCGCATCCTGATCGAGCGCGGCATCATTTCGAAGGAAGAGATGTCGATGCAGAAGATCAGGGAGTGGATGGCGCAGACACCAGACGGTGCCAAGGAGCTGCGGCGCCAGAACCGCTCCTACATCTTCTTCCGCGAGGTTAATCTGTCCGACAAGGAGGAGGCCGTCGGCGCGCAGGGCATTCCGCTGACGGCCGGCCGCTCGATCGCAGTCGACAAATCGCTCCACGTCTACGGCACGCCGTTTTTCATCGAAGGCGAGTTGCCGATCGATTCCGAACGCGCGAAGACGCCGTTCCATCGGTTGATGATCGCGCAGGACACCGGCTCGGCCATCATCGGTCCGGCGCGCGCCGATCTCTATTTCGGCGCGGGCCAGGAGGCCGGCCGCGTCTCCGGGCGTCTGCGCCATGCCATGCATTTCGTGATGCTGGTGCCGAAGGGTCTCGATCCGACGGCGCGTGCCGCGCGGCTGCCGGTGCCGGACCCGCGGCCGTCGGAGAAGATCGCGAAGCTGTTTCCGCAAACAGAGCCCGCGAAGGACAAGCCGGCGGCAGCCGAGGCGCAAAGCAGGAGCGAGACGGTCGCTGTCGCCGGTCCAGTCCCGCTGCCGGTGCCGCGTCCCGTGATCGAGCCGGTTCAGGAGCCGCGGCGGCCGGTGAAAAATCGTTCCCATCGGCAGCAATGAAGCGATCGTCCCGTCCGCCCGTGCTGGAGCCTCGTCCCTCGCCGCGCCGTCGCGCGCTGAGCGAAGAAGAGCGGGCGCTGTGGGATACAATCGCAAAGCAGGTCAAGCCGCTGAGGAAGCCTCGTGCGGTGAAGGCGCAAGCTGCGCCGCGCACCGAGCCTTCCCCCGCAGCGCCCCCCACGCGGCCTGCGCCATCACCACGTCCGATTGCCGCTGCCCCGGCACTGCGTGCAGCGAAGCCGGCGGTGCCGCCCCTGGCGCCGCTCGGCAAGCGCGAGCGCACAAAGTTGTCGCGCGGGCGCAGCGAGATCGAGGCGCGGCTCGATCTGCACGGCATGACCCAGATGCGCGCCCATCGCGCACTGACCGGATTTCTGCACCGCGCTCATCATGACGGCCTGACCTTCGTGCTCGTCATCACCGGCAAGGGCCGAAGCGGCGGCGAAAGCGGCGTGCTGCGCCGCCAGGTGCCGGAATGGCTGAGCCTGCCGGAATTCCGGGCTTTTGTGGTCGGCTTTGAGGAAGCCGGTATCGGCCATGGCGGCGAGGGCGCGCTTTACGTGCGGATCAGGCGGGCGAGATTCTAACCGCGGGCTCGCTGCAACCTCTCCCGCGTGCCTTGCGGGTGAGGTTTCGGAGCCCGCGGGACGATCGTCTGCTTCACTATTCTGCTGAAGACGTAGCGACCAACCCATCACTCCCGAATGCTGCACCGCGAACGGAGGACGCCGCTCGCGGCATTCGCCTATTTGACGGCTTCCCTTTTGCCGCGCTTGCCGCTTTCGTTTCGGCCGCTTACACAGTCATGTGAACGTCATATGGCGCTGCTAGCGCAAGCGATCATTTTTGACGGCCCAAGAGAACGGCCAAGGGAGGTTTACTTGATGGCTCTTAGACACTTTGGAGCGGCTGCCGCTATTGCGCTCACGGTTGGACTATCGGCCTCGCCGGCCTTGGCCGTGACCGAAATCCAGTGGTGGCACGCGATGACCGGCGCCAACAACGACGTCATCGTCAAGCTCGCCACCGATTTCAACGCGTCGCAGAGCGACTACAAGGTGATCCCGACCTACAAGGGCAACTATCCCGATACGATGAACGCGGGCATCGCGGCGTTCCGCGCCGGCAACGCTCCGCACATCATGCAGGTGTTCGAAGTCGGCACCGCGACCATGATGGCCGCGACCGGCGCCGTGAAGCCCGTCTACAAGCTGATGGCCGACGCCGGCGAGAAGTTCGATCCCAAGATCTACCTGCCCGCCATCACCGGCTATTATTCGACGTCGAAGGGCGAGATGCTCTCATTCCCCTTTAACTCGTCTTCGACCGTGATGTGGGTCAACCTCGACGAGCTGAAGAAGGCGAACGTCGAGATTCCGAAGACCTGGCCCGAAACGTTCGAGGCCGCCAAGAAGCTGAAGGCTGCCGGTCATGACACCTGCGGCTTCTCGGGCTCCTGGGTCACCTGGGTCAATCTCGAGCAGCTCTCGGCCTGGCACAACGTGCCGCTCGCCAGCAAGGCCAACGGCCTCGACGGCTTCGACACCGTGCTCGAGTTCAACGGACCGCTTCAGGTCAAGCATCTCGAAACCCTGGTCGAGCTGCAGAAGACCAAGACCTATGACTACGCAGGCCGCACCAACACCGGCGAGGGTCGCTTCACCTCCGGCGAATGCCCGATCTACCTGACCTCGTCGGCGTTCTTCGGCAACGTCAAGGCGCAGGCCAAGTTCAACTTCACCGCCGTGCCGATGCCGTATTATCCCGACGTCAAGGGCGCGCCGCAGAACTCGATCATCGGCGGCGCTTCGCTCTGGGTGATGGGCGGCAAGTCGGCCGAGGAATACAAGGGCGTCGCGAAGTTCCTGACCTTCCTCTCGGACACCGATCGCCAGGTCTATATCCACAAGGCCTCGGGCTATCTGCCGATCACCAAGGCGGCCTATGCCAAGGCGAAGGAAGAGGGCTTCTACAAGGATCAGCCCTATCTCGAAACGCCGCTGCTCGAGCTGACCAACAAGGAGCCGACCGAGAACTCGCGCGGTCTGCGCCTCGGCAACATGGTGCAGCTGCGTGACGTCTGGTCGGAAGAGATCGAGCAGGCGCTGGCCGGCAAGAAGACTGCCAAGCAGGCGCTGGATTCCGCCGTCGAGCGCGGCAACACGATGCTGCGGCAGTTCGAAAAGACCGCCGTCAAGTGAGGCAATGAGCGGCAGGCCGCGACCCGGCCTGCCGCTCTGCTGGCATCATGCAAAAGCAAGCCATTTTCCAGTCAAGGCTGTTACCGTACGCGCTGGTTGCGCCGCAGCTCGCGATCGTCCTGATTTTCTTCTATTGGCCGGCCCTGCAGGCGGTGATCCAGTCCTTCCTGCTCCAGGACGCCTTCGGTCTGTCGACCACCATTGTCTGGTTCGAGAATTACATCGAGCTGTTCAAGGACGCAGCCTATTTCGAGGCGATCGTCCGAACGTTCTTCTTCTCGTTCGCGATCGCCGTCTCGTCGTTGTCCTTCGCGCTGCTGCTCGCCGTGATGGCGGACAAGCCGCTGCGTGGCTCGATGCTCTACCGCACGCTCCTGATCTGGCCCTATGCGGTGGCGCCGCCCGTGGTCGGCGTGCTCTGGATCTTCATGCTGCATCCCTCGCTCGGCGTGCTCTCGCGCTATCTGCGCAACATGGGCGTCGACTGGAATCCGCTGCTCGACGGCGATCAGGCCGCGGCGCTGATCATCCTCGCCGCCGCGTGGAAACAGATCTCCTATAATTTCCTGTTCTTTCTCGCCGGCCTGCAGGCGATCCCGAAGAGCGTGTTCGAGGCCGCCGCGATCGACGGCGCACGCCCGATGCGGCGGTTCTGGACCGTGACCTTCCCGCTGCTGTCGCCGACCATCTTCTTCCTGCTGGTGGTCAACATCGTCTACGCCTTCTTCGACACCTTCGGCATCATCGACACCATGACCCGCGGCGGTCCCGGAACGTCGACGGTCACGCTGGTCTACAAGGTCTATTCCGACGGCCTGCTTGGCGGCAATCTCGGCAGCTCGGCGGCGCAGTCGGTGATCCTGATGGTCATGGTCATCGTGCTCACCGGAATCCAGTTCCGGTTCGTCGAACGCAAGGTGACCTACTGATGGTCGAGGAAGAGGGCTTCCGGCGCTACATCGCCCACGCCATTTTGTGGATCGGGATCGCGATCGTCGCCTTTCCGGTCTACATCGCGTTCGTCGCTTCGACCCAGGACAACGCGCTGATCGCCAACGGGCAGATGTCGCTGCTGCCGGGCGGTCATTTCTTCGAGGTTTACTACCAGACCATTTTCGTCGGCACGAGCGGATCGACCCGCGAGCCCGTCGGCAACATGATGCTGAACTCGCTGGTGATGGCCTTGCTGATCGCGGTCGGCAAGATCGCGATCTCGATCATCTCGGCCTACGCGATCGTCTATTTCCGCTTTCCGTTCCGGATGCCGATCTTCTGGATCATCTTCATCACGCTGATGCTGCCGGTCGAGGTCCGCATCTATCCGACCTACAAGATCGTCGCAGATCTGCACATGCTCGACAGCTATGCGGGCCTGTCGCTGCCGCTGATCGCCTCGGCCACCGCGACGCTGCTGTTCCGCCAGTTCTTCATGACGGTGCCGGACGAGCTGCTGGAGGCCTCGCGCATCGACGGCGCCGGTCCCCTGCGCTTCTTCTGGGACACGCTGCTGCCGTTGTCGCGCACCAACATGGCGGCGCTGTTCGTGATCCTCTTCATCCTCGGCTGGAATCAATATCTCTGGCCGCTGCTGATCACCACCCGCGACGACATGCAGACCATCCAGGTCGGCATCCGCAAGATGATCACCACCACCGACGCGCTGACCGAATGGCCGATCGTGATGGCGACCGCCGTGCTCGCGATGCTGCCGCCGGTGTTCGTCGTCGTCGTAATGCAGAAATTGTTCGTGCGCGGACTCGTGGAGACGGAAAAGTAAATCCCATGGCTAACGTCACTCTGCGCAACGTCCGCAAAACCTATCCCGGCGGCTTCGAGGCCATCAAGGGCGTTAACGTCGATGTCGGCGACGGCCAGTTCTGCGTGCTGGTCGGTCCCTCCGGCTGCGGCAAGTCGACATTGCTGCGCATGGTCGCAGGCCTCGAGACCGTCACCGGCGGCGAGATCGACATCGGCGGCCGCATCGTCAACCAGATCGAGCCTGCCGACCGCGACATCGCGATGGTGTTCCAGAATTACGCGCTCTATCCGCATATGAGCGTCTTCAACAACATGGCTTACGGCCTGCGCAACCGCGGCATGAAGGAGGCCGAGGTCAAGAGCCGCGTCGACGAAGCCGCGCGCGTGCTCGAGCTCACCTCGATGCTGGAGCGCAAGCCGCGCCAGCTCTCCGGCGGCCAGCGCCAGCGTGTCGCCATGGGCCGCGCCATCGTGCGTCAGCCAAAAGTGTTTCTGTTCGACGAGCCGCTGTCCAACCTCGACGCAAAACTCCGCATCGCGATGCGGGTCGAGATCCGCAAATTGCAGCGCCGGCTCAACACCACGTCGATCTACGTCACCCACGACCAGCTCGAGGCGATGACTCTCGCCGACGTTCTCGTGGTCATGAATGGCGGTCAGGTCGAGCAGGTCGGCAATCCCCTGGCGATCTACGAAAAGCCGGCCACGACCTTCGTCGCCTCCTTCATCGGCGCGCCGCCGATGAACCTGATGTCGATTCGCGCCGATGAAATCAAATCGCAGCTCGGCAGCACTAACGCCGGCATCCTCGGCATCCGCCCGGAAGACTTCGTGATCACCGACCAGACCCCGGCCGGCGGCGTCACGCTCCCGCTCACCGTGGAAGCGATCGAGCGCGTCGGCGCCGAAACCTTCGTCTACGGCACGCGGGCTCAGGACGAGCAGCGCATCGCTGCCAATCCCGGCGAGCTGCCGCCCGGCGAGGTCATCGTCCGCATTCCCGGCTCAGAGGCACCGCCGATCGGCGAGAAGATCCGCGTCGCAGCGACGCGCCAAAAGCTGCATCTGTTCAGCGGCGACGGCCGGACGCGGATTGAGGCCTGACCGGGTTCCGCGGGGCCGCCGATTAAAAAACGCGAAAACAACCCCATGCACCATAGAAGGGGGTTTGTTTTCGTTGAGAAAATCGCGCCGCAATTTCGTCGTGCCGGGCTTGTCGCAGGCGTTTCGCGCCATGACGACAAGTCGGCCTTTGTGCATGGCAGAGTAAGTGAGCTGCCAATCCACAGCCCCCGGCTACGTCCTTGAACCTACAAGCGGATATGCCCATATTGCTGATCAAGGGGTGCCTGTACGGGGCCCTGATGCACCAAAGTCGCTTCGAGAGGACTTTGTAAACTATGTCTCGTGTTCCCACGCTTTCCAGTCCGTTCCTTCTGGGCTTCGACGAGATCGAGCGCGTGCTCGATCGGGTCGTCAAAGGCGCCGACGGTTACCCTCCCTACAATATCGAGAGGTGCGACCGGTCGGAGGGCCAGCCCGAGCGTTTGCGGATCACGCTGGCGGTCGCCGGATTCACCCGCGACCAACTCGATGTAACCATTGAGGAAAACCAGCTCGTCATTCGCGGACGGCAGCAGGACGACAAGACCCGGCAATACATCCATCGCGGCATTGCCGCGCGCCACTTCCAGCGCACTTTCGTGCTGGCGGAGGGGATGCTGGTGCTGGGTGCGGATCTGAAGAACGGATTGCTGGCGATCGATCTTGCCCGGCCGGAACCGGAGAGGATCGTTAAGACAATCGCTATCAATGAGCACGAATAATGGAACGAGTAGCGGACTCGACCGCTTAGTTTCTGTGAAGGAGTCGAGACCATGAGTGAAGGTCACGTTGCGTTCGAATACGAAGCCAAGAACGTCTCGCCCGAGACGCTGGCAACCCTCGGCGAAGGCCATATCGCCTATGTGAAGCAGATCCGCTCTGAGGATGTGCCGGGCCTGTTTCCCGAAGCGCCGAAGATCGCGCCGGGCCTCAAGCTCTTCGCGCTCCACGCCGCCGACGGCACGCCGATCATGCTGACCGACAGCCGCGAAGCCGCGATCGCCAACGCCTGGAGCAACGAGCTGCAAGCGGTGAGCGTGCACTGAGCACGCGCGCGTCGCACGAATAGAGTTTCAAGCGGGCATGCCTTCGAAGGAAGGCGTGCCCGTTTTGCTTTTAACGTAGACTTGGTCCAAGTCCGGGGTCGCTTTAGATTGGCTCGATCGAGCCACGCGCTCCCTCAACCTCTCCCGCTTGCGGGGGAGGTTGGCGCGAAGCGCCGGGTGGGGGCTTTCTCCTCGCGGGGGTACTCTCCACCATCTCAACAATCCCAACGCGGAGACACCCCCACCCCAGCCCTCCCCCGCAAGCGGGAGAGGGAGCACACTGTCTTCGCAGCAGAGATTGAGCTTCATCAGATCACAACGACGACGGAGATCGCGGAATGCCCAAACCCGAAGAGATCAATCAAGATTGGGCACAAGCGATGGCTGCCGACTCGAACAGGATGTCGACGTCACCAGACCTTCGCGATCCAAATGCTCAGCCGACCGGTGGAGATATTGTCGTTGCACTCGCGAATTCGCCACTCGCAGGGATCGAAATTGCTCGACTATCCATTCGACCCACGGTGCGATCAGAACCACGAGATATGGACGAGTGGTTTTAAGTTACGCCGCAGTCGCCGGCGGCAGCGCGAGCACCGAATAGATCGCCTGGGCATCGCGCGAGGCGCGGAGTTTTTTCGCGATGTCCTGGTCGCGGAGCAGGCGGGCGATGCGGGCTAGCGCCTTCAAATGATCGGCGCCGGCGCCTTCGGGGGCGAGCAGCAGGAAGACGAGATCGACCGGCTGGCCGTCCATCGATTCGAAATCGATCGGACGATCGAGGCGCGCAAACAGTCCGAAGATCTTTTCCAGCTTGGGCAGCTTGCCGTGGGGAATGGCGACGCCGTAGCCGACCGCGGTGGTGCCGAGCTTCTCGCGTTGCAGGAGCACTTCGAACACGGAACGCTCGTTCTGCCCGGTCAGCTCGGCGGCCTTGGCCGCGAGTTCCTGAAGCGCCTGCTTCTTGCTGTTGACTTTCAATGCCGGGAGAATCGCCTCGGGCGCGACCAGATCGGTAATCGGCATGGAAGTCTTCCGAGGTGAATGAAAACGTCAGGTTCCGAATTGGCCAGCCTGGACAAAGAACCTGGGCGGGCCGACGTCAAGAAGATGAAGCAGGAGGCGGACTTAGCTCGCCCCTGATGTGGGGGGCTTCTACTCCAACGCAATCCCGGTGCCAACTCCCGCGTGCAGCTTTGCCCCGGTCATTGTTAAGGCGGAAAGGAGCCCCCGCGCCGGGCCGCAGGGGCGTCGCCCGACGGCCTCAGGCCTTGCCAGCCACCTTGCCGTCCGCCTTGACCCCCGGGGGGTCGATCCAGCCGACATTGCCGTCGGCCCGGCGGTAAATGATGTTCACCCGGCCCGAGGAGCCGTGCTGAAACACCAGGCAGGGCGCCCCGCTGAGGTCGAGTTCCATGACTGCTTCGCTGACGGACAGCGGCTTCAGCGAGGTGGTGGCCTCGGCGATGATGACGGGGCTGTAGCCGGTGATTTCGTCCTCGTCCTCACCTTCGCCCGGCGCCTCCAGCACGTAGCTGGTGGCATCCATGGCGGCCAACGCCGCGGAGGCGACATGGGCCTTGCGGGCGGAGCGGTCCTTGAGTCGGCTCTTGTAGCGCTTGAGCCGCTTCTCGATCATCAGCAGCGCCTGATCGGCACTGGCATAGGCATCCGGTGCGTTCGAATCGGCCTCAAGCGTAATTCCCGAATCAAGATGCAGCGCACAGTCGGTGCGGAAGCCGAAGCCGTCCTTGCTCAGCGTGATGTGGCCGGAATAATTACCGTCGAAATATTTGCGCAGGACCTCTTCAGTCCGGTCGGTGACGCGGCCGCGCAGGGCCTCGCCGACGTTGACGCTCTTTCCCGAGATGCGGAGAGTCATGTGAACCTCGCTTGGTTCGTGCCTGGCCAGGATCGGGCCCGATAGCGGATCGAGAGTAGCGCGATTTGGCGCCGACGCAATCAGGCCGGTTCGGGATTGCGGGAGCGATCGGCCATGGCGGTGGAGAGGACGTTACCAAGAGCGCTCTGCTTGTCGCGACGGCGTTGCACCGAGGAAGGAATGCGCATGGCTTCGCGGTACTTCGCGACCGTGCGGCGGGCGATATCAATGCCCGAGCCGCGCAAGCGTTCCACGATGGTGTCGTCGGACAGGATCGCGGACGGCGCCTCCGCATCGATCAGCAGCTTGATGTGGTGACGCACGGCTTCGGCCGAATGCGCCTCGCCGCCATCGGCCGAGGCGATCGAGGCCGTGAAGAAATATTTCAGCTCGAACGTGCCGCGATTGGTCGCCATGTATTTGTTGGCGGTGACGCGCGACACCGTGGATTCATGCATCTGGATGGCGTCGGCGACGGCCTTCAGATTCAGCGGTCGCAGATGCGCCACGCCATGGGTGAAGAAGCCGTCCTGCTGGCGCACGATCTCGGTTGCGACTTTCAGGATGGTGCGAGCGCGCTGGTCGAGCGCACGCACCAGCCAGGTCGCGTTCTGAAGCGCGTCGGTGAAATACGATTTGTCGCCGTCCTTGCCGATCTTCTTCGAGAGCTGCGAATAGTAGGTCTGGTTGACCAGCACGCGCGGCAAGGTGTCGCTGTTGAGCTCGACATGCCAGCCGCCATCGGGGCCCGGGCGGACATAGACATCGGGCACCATGGTCTGGAGCCGGGCCGTACCGAACTTCATGCCGGGCTTGGGATTGAGCCGGCGGATCTCGCCGATCATGTCGGCGATGTCCTCGTCGTCGACGCCGCAGAGCTTGCGCAAGGCCGCGACGTCGCGCTTGGCGAGGAGATCGAGATGCTCGACCAGGGCCTGCATCGCGGGATCGTAACGGTCGAGCTCGCGGAGCTGGATCGCCAGGCATTCGCTCAAATTGCGCGCGCAGACGCCGGGCGGATCGAATTTTTGCAGCACGGCAAGAACGTTCTCGACATCCTGCTGCGATGCGCCCAGCCGTTCGGCGGCCTGGCCGAGATCCGGGGGCAGATAGCCGGCCTCGTCGACGAGGTCGATCAAATACTGGCCGATCATGCGCTGCGCTGCGCCGGTGAAGGCAACCGAGAGCTGCTCGGCGAGATGGTCGCCGAGCGTGGTCTCCGCGGCGACGAAGGCTTCGAGATTGTAGTCCTCGTCACCGGAGGCGCCGCCGCCCCATTCGGTATAGGTGGTCGGCGCCGCATCCTGGGCGTTGCGCGCGGCCGCTTCGGCGGGTTCCTCGGAGAAGACGTTGTCCAGCCCGGTGTCCATGGTCTGCTCGATCTCGGCGCGGGTGCCGAGATCCTTGCTCATCCACTCTTCCTGGCCGGGCTCGAAGGCTTCGCCCGGGCCGCCGCCCGGCTCGTCGTTGTGGCCGCCATCGCTGTCGTTGAACTGGCCGGTCTCGGCCGGGCCCTCGCCCACGGGCGGCTCGTCGTTGGCCCGTTCCAGCAACGGGTTACGCTCGAGTTCCTCTTCGACGAACGTCGTGAGATCGAGGTTGGACAATTGCAGCAGCTTGATCGCCTGCATCAACTGCGGCGTCATGACTAGCGACTGCGATTGCCGGAACTCTAATCTCTGCGAAAGCGCCATGAAGCAAGAACCGATCCCAAAAAGTTGGTCCGATTTTTGCTTATCTTAGTCCGAGCCCGATGTACACGTCTTGACGAAATGGAAAAACGGGCTAGAGGCGGAATTCCTCGCCAAGGTAAAGGCGGCGCACGTCCGGATCGGCGACGATCTCATCCGGGCTGCCCTCGGTCAGGATTTCCCCGGCATAGACGATGTAGGCGCGATCGGTGAGGCCGAGCGTCTCGCGCACATTGTGGTCGGTGATCAGCACGCCGATGCCGCGGTTGGTGAGGTGGCGGACGAGGTCCTGGATGTCGCCGACCGCGATCGGATCGATGCCGGCAAAGGGCTCGTCGAGCAGCATGTAGTTCGGACGCGTCGCCAGCGCGCGCGCGATCTCGACGCGGCGCCGCTCGCCGCCGGACAGCGCGATCGACGGCGATTTCCGCAGGCGCGTGATGTTGAATTCGTCGAGCAGCGAGTCGAGCTGCTGCTCGCGCTTCTTGCGCGAGGGCTCGACCACTTCGAGCACGGCGCGGATGTTCTGCTCGACGGTGAGACCGCGGAAGATCGAGGCTTCCTGCGGCAGATAGCCGATGCCGAGCCGTGCGCGCTGATACATCGGCAGCTTGGTGACGTCGTGGCCGTCGAGCTCGATGGCGCCGCGATCGGCCTTGATCAGGCCGGTGATCATGTAGAACACGGTGGTCTTGCCGGCGCCGTTGGGCCCGAGCAGGCCGACCGCTTCGCCGCGGCGCACATAGATGCTGACGCCGCGCACGACTTGGCGGCTGCCAAAACTCTTTTCCACGCTATGCACAGCCAGGAAGCCCGGCCGCTTCAAGAGCTGAGGCCCGCCGGAACCGTTGGTCCTGCCGGCAGACCTCACGGGATGAACCGCCTGGGCCCGGGGCGGCTCGGCCTCATAGTCGCCTTGATAGTCCCCTTGGAACTGATCGGGCGCATGCATCGGCTGGTTCCGGGCGATCGGCGGCGCGTCCCTGACCGGGCTGGCCACGAGGCCGCCGACGCTGTCACCGAGCGCGGTGATGTCCTGGCGCGCAAATCCTGGCCGGCCGCGTTTGGCGGGGCGCCGACGGAACATGCTGAAGAGATCGACCATCCCCGCCTTCTAGCCTTTCGCGACGATCCTGCGCGGTTTTCGCGCGATCTGCCCGCGCCGGCCTCAGGATTCGCCGACGCAGCATGAATGAAGGCATGTCTCATGCCCAGTGAAACACGCCCGAAAAGCGGCGAACCCCGCTTCGAAAGCCCTTCGCGCTAGATACAGTCTCGCCGGGCAAGCTTCAACCTCGGATCGGGAGTCTCCAGATCAAGGCGTTGAAATCGCGAACGGAATTTACTTTGGCTTGTTTCCGCCGGGCAACTGCAAAGGCGGGGCCGCGCCCGGGGCCACCGGCGTCCCGCATTTGCCGTTCTGTCCGCCCTGGGACTGGATGAACAGGCCTTGCACCCTTCCGCTGTCCGACTCCACCCTGGAGACGCCCGTGGTCATGTCGACCAGGAGGCGGTCGCCGCGCAGCACGTTCTGGCACTGGGTCAGCACGACCTGGCTCCCAGCTCCGCCGAGCATGGTGATGAGATTGGTCTTCGTATCGAACACCGCGGTCTCGCCGGTCACCACCTGGTCCTTTTGGGTGACCACGACATTGCCGCGTGCCTCCAGCCGCTTGATCGAGGAGCTACCGCCCGGGCCCGGTGTCGCCGACTGGATCGGCGCCGCCTTCGCACCCTTTGCTGCCGCAGGCTGCGGCGTCGCCGGCTTGTCACCACCCGATTCGTAGAACACCACCAGCGTCTTCGAGGTCATGGTGGTATCGCCCTGCACGACCTTCACGTTGCCCGAGAAGGTCGCCTCCTTTTTCTTGTCGCGCATCTCGAGCGATGCAGCGTCGATCTGGATCGGCTGATCGCGGTTCTGCGAAAAACCCTGCATCGCGTTGGGCACGCTCGCCGAGCTCTGTGCGTGCGCCGCATCTGCAGTGAGCAGCAAGAGACCGGAGACAAGCGTCGCTACACTGACAGCAATGCGACGCTTGCTCAGATGAAGATGGGTCATGAGAATCATTTTGAATTCGCGGATTTGTTCTTGGACTTCGCCGCCGGCGGCGGCGTGGGCTCGACCGGCGCGGGCGCGCTGGCGGCGGGATCGTCCAGCTTGTCGAGGTGCATCACCACATTGCCTTCGAAGCGGATGACGTCGCCGCCCTCCGTGATCCGCAGCCGATCGGCGGTCAGCGTTCCGTTGGTCAGCTTGACGTCGACATGCTCATCCGAGGAGACCGTGCCCTTGCCCATGTCGACGAAGGCCGAGTTCAGCCGCGCCTCATAGCCGGTCGAGGTGCGCAGGAAGATGTCCTTGTGCAGGTCGAGCTGCTGCTGCTTGTTGTCGAATCTTCCGGTGCGGGCATCGAGAAACAGGGTCGATTGGTCTTCCATCAGCACTTTCGCGCGCAAATCATGGAGATCGACATGATCGGGATCGGTGATGTCCTGGGTCGCGGTCTTGGCCCAGAGCTCGTAGGGCCGTTGGTCCGGAGTAAAGCCGGACATATGCGGCGATTCCATCGTGATCTTGGTGCCTGTGACCACGAGATTTCCGGAGTCGAGCTTCACGGGGATCTGGAACGGGTTGAAAATGGTCGAGATAAGGACGAGCAGACCCATTGCCGCAGCCACTGTCGCCGGCACCGCGACGCGCAGAATCCGCACCAGGCGGCTGTGGCGCGCCGCGCTGGCGAACTTCGCCGCAAGCGCGGCATCATAGGTGACATGATGGGCCGAATTCACCTGGGCTCCTGAGGTGTCGCTCGCCTGGTCCGGCTGGCGGGCGCCCCATTGTAGCCGGCAACGCCAAAATATGCAGCCAGCGACAGGCCGTTACGAAAGTGTCTGAAACGGGGCGACCGCCCCAACCCGGCCGCGACGCGAAACGCTAGGAATGCGCGAAAATGTCCTCTTCGGCCCAACCCTGGAGATCGAGCAAAGCACGGGTCGGCAGGAAGTCGAAACAGGCCTTGGCCAGCGCGGTGCGGCCTTCCCGCGCCAGCATGGCATCGAGCCGCTCGCGCAAGCCGTGCAGATGCAGCACGTCGGAGGCGGCGTAGGCGAGCTGCGGCTCGGTCAGGCTGTCGGAACCCCAATCGCTCGATTGCTGCTGCTTGGAGAGGTCGACATTGAGCACCTCGCGCACGAGGTCCTTGAGGCCATGGCGGTCGGTATAGGTGCGGATCAGGCGGGAGGCGATCTTGGTGCAGTAGATCGGCCCGGTCATGACGCCAAACGTCTGGTACAGCACCGCGACGTCGAACCGCGCAAAGTGGAAGATTTTCGTGTTCGCGGGATTGGCCAGCAGGGCCTTCAGGTTCGGCGCGTCGGTATGACCCTTGGGGATCTGCACCACGTCTGCGCTGCCGTCGCCGGGCGAGAGCTGCACCACGCAGAGCCGGTCACGATGCGGGTTCAGGCCCATGGTCTCGGTGTCGATCGCCACCGCTCCGGTGTAGCGGGACAGATCGGGCAGGTCGCCGCGGTGCAGGCGTACGGTCATGGCGTTTCAAACCTCAATCGAATCGGTGCGCTTTTGCAAGCTAATCCCCGGGACAGATGCTGGCGAGGGCCGGCCGCGATGTATCCGCTGGCAGCCGCCGGCGCAAGCATCAGGCGCGGCTAGTAATTCAGGCGCACGAGCACGTCGTTGGTGGCGAACGGGCTGGCGGGCGCATCGCAAGCGCCGCGTCGAGCGAAGACGCAGGCCGGCTTGTCATCGCTCATCATCGCGCAACTTCGTTGCGAGAAATCTGCCGGCAATTCGCTGGCCACGCTCGCCGGCCCGATGATGCGGTTGAACCCGGCCTGGTGCGTCTGCACCACAGCCGGAAGGCGTCCCTTGGCCAGGGGGTCGTCCCGATAAAAGGAATAGATCGGCTTGCGGGCCGCGAGCTGCCCGCGTCCGGGCACAAAGGGATAGTTGATCGCGTAGAGGGCCAGACCGCAGGCTTCAGGATCGGCCTCGAGCTCCGCCATCAACTGGGCCACGCCGATGCCGCGCATCCAGTTGTCACGCATGATGAGCGTAGCGCCCGACAGACCGAGCGAGAGCAGCAGCCAGCCGCCACATACGACGGCGAGTGCCCGGGAGCGCCACGCGCTTTGCCGGCGCATCATCTCGACCCAATCGGCGGAGCCAAGCGCCGCCGCGATGATCAGCAGAGCGATCGACAGGAAAATGAAACGGTATTCCTTGTGCACGATCATGCTGTGAAACGCGACGTTCACGACGGCCGCGACGATCAGCAGGGGGGCATGTCGCCAGCCGCGCCAGAGCGCCAGCAGCATCAGCAGCGTCGCGCCCGACCACAGAATTGAAGCCTGCAGAACGTACGCGGCCGCCGGCGCGTCACCGAATTCCGATGCCCGGTCATGCAGGAGGTTTTGCTGAATATTCTGGACGAGCCACGCAAACGGCGCTGAGCCGTGGGCCAGGTCGAGGGCGCCGGACAGCACCAGGACGATGCAAGCGCCCGCGACCAGCGCAATCGCGTTTCGCAGGTCGCGCCAGCACGCCGCCAACGCAAACACCGCACAAGCCGGTACATATTGAAAGCGCCAGACACAGGCGAGAGCAAGCAGTGCGCCTGCGGTGAAGAGCCGGTTTCGCGCGAGTTCGCCCGTCAGCAGATAGGCCGCCGGCAGGATCACGGCCGTCGCCAGCGGTTCGCTCAGCGTGTGGGGCGCGTAGTAGACCAGCTCAAACCAGACCGCGGCGGCAAACGCCGCGACGACGGCATGCGATCTGGAGATGCGTTCGCCGAAATGCCAGGCCGTCACGACGATCGACAACGAGGCAAGCCCGACCACCAGGCGAGGCACGACGAAGGCGCCCCACCCGCCCGGCGCAAGCCAGTCCCCCAGAGCGACCGGCCCTGCGAACAAGGTCGGCAGAAACCAGCTCCGGATACCGTCGCGCCATTCCCAGGTGACGACCCCTTGGTGGCCAAGCAGGCGCCAGGCCGGCTCGAGATATTGATACAGCTCGTCGACGTGAACGATGTTCGGCCAGAAGGCGAGCGGCAGCCGGACTGCCGCAGCCAGCAGCAGCAATGCGCACAAGGCACCGTACCGCGTCGCGAAGCTCTCGGCTCTGACGGCGGGCGCGATGTCGGGCAGAGCCGCGGCGCTGGTGGTCATTGTCGTTTGGTGTCGCCGGCCAAACCGGAGTGGGGCCTGACGTAAACGGTCTCGTAAGCGCCGGTGTATTGCTCGCGCCAGCCTCGCCGCTTCACCAGAAACTCCCGCAGCTGTTGGTGCGCCTTGACCCACAGCACGGCGTCGATCCGGTATTTATCGAGCACCATGTCCCACGCGGCTTCGTCGATCTCCCAGCTCACCAGCTTGAAATAGTCGCGCAGCAAATCGTCCGGATAGGCGGTCGCGGCGCGACCATCGACGAATGGGGGGACGGTGCCGTGCGTCGCGAAGATCAGGTAGCCGCCGACGTTCCAATTGTTCAGGACCCGCCGACCTGCGAGATGTTCTCGCAGGTAGCCGGCATCTTCGCTCGACAGCATCGGCGGAAGCGCGAGCGCCGGCGCCACGCGCAAATAGACCATCGGCAGGGTGCCGAGACCGACGATGCCCGCGGCCAGCAACGGTCCACGCACGTCAAGCGCAGTGAGACGCCGAGGCAGCAAGCGGCTGAGGTGAAGCGCCATCGGTGCGGTCGAGAAGATGAAGAAGAAAGCGATGTACCTGAACTGATACAGCCCCAGAATCAGGAACAGCCAGGACATCAATCTCGGCTCGAGCGGGATGGGCCTGGAGTTTCTGTAGCGGAGCTCGAGCGCGACAAAGGCCAACATGTACAGGATGCCGGGAATGCTGCCCGGCATTTCCATGTTGTGATAGTAAGACAGCCATTCGCCGATATTGCCCTGGACGAAGTGCCCCATCGTTGCGGCGGCACCGGCATAGATATTCCAGCCGAGCGGATTGACGAAGGTCGCGGCAAGGCACCCGATGCCCGCGAGAGCAAGGATCCTGAGATCGGCCCAGGCCCCTCTAAGCACGGCGGCGCCGCAGAAGACGCCGATCACGAAAAAGCCGAGCAGAAAACCGCCGTGCAGATTGGCCCAGAGCACCATCAACAGGGGAAGCACGAACCATCGCGTTCGTCGCAGGCATTCGCGATAGAAGACGACGCAGAACAACATCGTGCATGTATTCGGCGAGACCGCGAGATACATGTTCGGCGAAGCTTCGTAAGCGGGATAGAGCAGGCAGGCCAAGAAGACCGAAACGCAGACCGCGATCGCCGACGCGCCGTAGCCAAGAGAGATCGCGGTCAGGATGCCGACGATCGCCGCGCCGCAGGCCGCCGTCAGCAGGACGAGGCCGCCAAAGCCTGCGTATTGAAACGTCGCACTGGCAAGCGCGTCCCAGAGCCAGGACAGATTGAGCCAAGGCTTGTCGCCATGGGTGAACGACCATGGGTCCTCGAGCGGGAGTGCGTTGCGTTCCCGGATGAGATCTCCGGCCGCCAGATGCCAGCCCAGATCGTAATGACCGAGCAGAAGCGGCGCGTTCAAGACGTAGAACAGGCAGATGAACGAGATCAGGAACAGATAAATCCCCGATCTCAGGAAAAACGGGCTGATCGCGTTCGCAACCTTGTCGAATGCCGGCTCGTGCCAGACTTGGTGCTGATCCACCGCTTCCCTCACGACAAAGCGAGCCCGATGGCTCCGCGCTCGCCGACGGCCGGATGCGAGCCTGCCGGCTGACTTAGGGCCAGTTTGTCTAAAGTGGGGTAAATTTGGATCGTGCAATCGAGGGGTTTGGCGGAATAAATTCGGCTGGAGGGCGGGCTTCCGAAGCTTTCAAGCAGCTGTTTAGACTTGAAAATTCCAGCGTCCAATAATAGTTATTAGAGGTCGAACGGAGGTTCCGGTATGGCTGTGAGCGCCGATTTAGGAGAGACGCTCGAGAGCGTGATGAACGAGCTCGTGGCGTCCGGTCGATACCATTCCAAGCGGCATTAGGTAGCAAACTCACCTTAGACCGGCTGGCGGCAATACTGCCGGTATCACTAGACTCCCGTGAAATTAATTTCACAGGACGGCGTCGTGATCGAGATTGTTCTGAGCGGGCTGATGAAGCGCCGGGCCGAATTGGCCGGGGATATCGAACGGACCCATGAAGCCCTTCGGAAGATGGTTCTGGACCTCGAAAGCCTGGACGCCACCATCGTCCAGTTTGACTCGGATTTTCAGGTTGAGACCATTAAGCCGAAAGCCTTTCGGCCGCCGAAGGATTGGAGCAACCGAGGGCAAATGTCCCGGATCGTGCTCAGCATCCTCCGCCAAGCCGCAGAGCCGCTTACCAGCTGCGATATCACCTTGGAGCTTCTAGTGGGAGCGGGCCTTGGATAAGAGCGATCAGCGGCTCTTGCGGATCATGTCAAAGCGGGTCGGGGCGCCCTTCGGCCTCAGCGGGAAACGGGCTGGCTCGGTGCGAACAGGGGCCGGGGCAGTACATGCTTTGGAAAATCGCTAGTCCGGAGTTACCTTAGTAAGGAGGTACAAAGGCGTTATAGGCGCAAATGCATCACCACCACTACAAAACCATCGGACTAAATATTATAACATTGGCAACCAACTACGTACACTGTACGTTCCAAAGTACCAAATCACCTACGAGGCTGAAAATGAGCGACCGCAACCTTTCTAGGCTTGTCGAGCTAGCAAAGGGCGTTCACATGAACGACGAGCAGCGCAACGAGCAACGAAACAGCTTCGTGTACGGAAACACGAAGATCGAAAACAGCAACGTGACGCGCGAACTAGTGGACGAAATTGCCCGCAGCCTTCGCGAGGAGAGCGTCCATCACGCTTAGCGGGTACATCGTGGCAGGCGATCACAATACGAAGCGAGAAATCGAGAATGGTTTCCGCCAATATGATCTGACTGTAGACGTAATCCGGTACTATTTGGAACCCGAAAGGCCGTTTGCCCTTCGGGTTCCTTTGATTTTGGACCTTCAAAAAGAAGCCGTCGAGGGAATTGAGGCCGAAGCTGGTAAGATTCGGACAGGTCCGGTTGGAATCAACAAGAGCAACCATACGCCGCCGCCGCCGCATTTGGTGCAGGCCCATCTCACTGAGTTTTGTGAATTTATAAACGACAATTGGCACGAGAAGACCGCGTTTTATCTAGCGGCATACGCCATGTGGCGTCTGAATTGGATACACCCTTTCAGTGATGGTAACGGCCGCACGTCGAGAGCCCTCTCGTATGCGCTGCTTGGCATTAAACTGGGCTATGTGCTGCCTGGTTCTCCAACCATTCCTCAGCAGATAGAAGCAGATAACAGTCACTACATAGAGGCGTTGGAAGCGGCTGATGCTGCCGCAGTGAACGGCGCTGAAGATATAAGCGAGATGGAAGAGATGATACGCTCCATGCTCGCAAAGCAATTGCTGAGCATCATTGATGCCGCTGACGGCGTTCAGATTCCCGGCTGAGGTGATTTTTTTCGATTGGGAATCCCTGAGGACTCACTGATACTTGGCTCAACAACAGGCGCGGGCCTGCCCCTGCGATCCCCCACATTTAGTATTTGGTTCAGGAACTGGGTCTAATCATAGACAGACGCGGTTAATACCGCGTAAAAAGAGAACGCCCCGCCGAGTGCGAATCGGCGAGGCGTTTCGGTGGTCTGCGGACGTAGCTCAACTGGATAGAGCGTGCGGTTTCGTATCCCTCAGGTGCCCGTTCGAGTCGGGTCGTCCGCGCCATCTAAAAAGGCTCCCTTGCGGGGGCCTTTTTCTTTACATCGAGACCTTGCCATGAGTCGACTCAGTTGGCAATAAAAATGTACAGTAATGTACAGCGCTGTACAGCAGGTGGAAGTTGACCGAGAAGTCCAAAGGTTTTCGACTGGATTTGGGCGAGCCTTTAGCCAGCGATTTGGCAGACTTTTGTGTTGCTCATTTCAAGGCGCCAGCAACGGAGGTAATCCGCGAGGCGTTGAGCAAGTTCATACAAGCGCGCTTAAACGACGAGCCCGCAGTCAGGCAGCGTTTCGAGGAAGCTCGCAAGGTTCGGCTAGGTGCGAGTGGAAAGAATATTCGTATTCTAACTACCGAGAAGCAACCGCCCTCTGCCAATAGCCCTTCCACTGCCGCGAAACCGGGTGAGTAAGAGCAGCTTCATTTGCTCGCAGTGGTATTGTGTTCCAGATTTTCGATGCGCCGAACGGAGATTTCCAATGAAGCTCAAACTTGCCGCCGCGATGCTCGCCGCAAGCCTGCCGCTGGCATCGATGGCTTTCGCCCAAGGCATCGCGCCAGCCGAGCTTGCGGTGATCGATGGCTGCCTGAAGACTGCGGAGAAAACCGGCGATTTCGGCGGCGCGTGCGTCGGGCTCGTCGCCGACCCCTGCATCAAAGCGGCAAAGGGCGCGAATGACGACGTCGCCAAATGGAAAGCCTGCGCGGCGCGCGAACTCGCCATTTGGACGCAGAAAACCAGTGAGGCGCTAAAGAAGGTTCAGGCCGGCGGGTTCGCCGACGCGATCAAGGCGGTCAATGACTCGCAGAAAACTTTCGCCGCCTCGCGTGATCGCTTCTGCGCGGTCTTCGACAAGGTCGAGCCCGGCATGTACCCGGGCGACGCGAGCTACTGCCGCCTGCGCGAGACCGCGAACCGCTCGCTGAGCCTGATCAAGCTCGGCGCTGCGGTCAACGAGCACTGAGACCTCTTAGGCGCTTGGGGTCATCAGCTTTGCCGACCTTTTCCCACATAGCGACGACGGCTTCGGCCGCGAGCGCGGTGGACGTCGTTCATAGCTCACCTAGCATCCGGGCAAGGCTGTCGGCGCGTAGCGCTTGCCTGAGCGACTGAAGCCAGCCGCCTCCAGATCGCCTGCGATCCCAGCCGACCCGACGAGCGATTTAGGCCATTCGGTACGCCATGAGCGCCGTGCCTCGGTTTTGTGTACCGGTCAGCAGCTCAATTCCCTGCAAAAGCGATTTCAATCGCTTGAGTAGGAGATGGTGCCCAGGAAAGGACTCGAACCTTCACGGCCGTTAAGCCACTGGCACCTGAAGCCAGCGCGTCTACCAATTCCACCACCTGGGCATGCCGGTTAGGCACGGAGGCGGTTACTACGGTTCGGTGACGCGGTTGTCAATTCATGCTTGAACCCCGCTTCGGGATGCGGATTGCGCATCGCAAACCGGCCCGATACAAGCCTGACGAGACGCACTCTTCCCGCAGGATATGGACCCCAGGAATGGATCCCATGGCATCGAATCTGGACACGCTCGTCACGGTTTTCGGCGGATCGGGGTTTTTGGGCCGGAATGTCGTCCGCGCACTGTGCCGGCGCGACTACCGGGTCCGGGTCGCGGTGCGGCGGCCGGAGTTGGCCGGGTACCTCCAGCCCTCCGGCAAGGTCGGGCAGGTCCACACCGTGCAGGCCAACGTGCGCTATCCGGCCTCGATCGAGGCGGCGCTGCGTGATTCGCATGTCGTGATCAATCTGGTCGGCATCCTCGCCGAGGGCGGCGCGCAGAGTTTTGACGCCGTCCAGGCCAAGGGCGCCGAGACCATCGCCAAGGCGGCGGCCGCCGCCGGGGCACAATTGATCCATGTCTCGGCGATCGGCGCCGACGCGGAATCGCCCTCGCGCTATGCCAGGGCCAAGGCGGCCGGCGAAGCCGCAGTCCTGGCCGCGCTGCCGTCGGCCACGATCTTCCGCCCCTCCGTGATGTTCGGTCCCGAAGACCAGTTCACCAACCGCTTCGCGGCGCTGGCCCGGATGTCGCCGGTGCTGCCGCTGATCGGCGGCGACACGAAAATGCAGCCGGTCTATGTCGGCGACGTCGCCACCGCGGTCGCGGATGCCGTCGACGGCAAGGCCAAGGCGGGCGCGATCTACGAGCTCGGCGGCCCGGAAGTGCTGACCATGCGCGAGATCATCGAGGCCATTCTCGAGATCGCCGATCGCAAGCCGATGCTGGTGCCGCTGCCGTTTGGCCTCGCCCGCTTCAAGGCCAACTTCCTGCAATTCGCGCCGGGCGCGCTGAAGCTGACGCCGGACCAGGTCACGCTGCTCGCGCGCGACAATGTGGTGTCGGATGCGGCGAAGGCCGCTGGGCTAACGCTGGAAGGCCTCGGCATCACGCCCGATTCGCTCGAAGCGATCGCCCCGCAATATCTCTGGCGCTTCCGCGCCGCCGGGCAATTCCAGCGCAAGAGCGCGTAGGTATTTTTCACCTCTCCCCGCTTGCGGGGAGAGGTCGGATCGCCCTTGCGATCCGGGTGAGGGGGTACAGGTCCCACCGCGATCTCACGTCTGGAGAGAGGCCCCTCACCCCAACCCTCTCCCCGTAAGAACGGGGCGAGGGAGTGCACCGCGGGCTTGGTGCGAATCTCACAGTCGCGAGAATCTCCGCTTCTGAGCGCGTCGACGTCCTCGGAAGTTTACCGCCCCAGCGCCAGCGCGATCAGGCCGAGCGTGCCGACGATCACGCGCCACCAGGCGAACACGACGAAGCCGTGGCGGGTGACGTATTCCAGGAACGTCTTCACCACGATGATCGCGGTGACGAACGACACCACGAAGCCGATCGCGACGATGCCCATGTGGTCCATCGTCATCTCGGAGCGGTTCTTGTAGAAATCGTAGGCGAACGCGCCAATCATGGTGGGAATGGCGAGGAAGAACGAGAACTCCGCCGCCGCGCGCTTGTCGGCCCCCAGGAACATCGCCGCGACGATGCTGGCACCGGAGCGCGACACGCCCGGGATCATCGCGATGCACTGCGCGATGCCGATATAGAGATACATCAGCAACGGAAACCGGGTGGCGTCGTGCTCGCGCGCCTTGAGATCGAGCTTATCGACCCAGAGCAGGATGGCGCCCCCGACGATCAGCGAGAAGCACACCACCCATGGATTGAACAGCATGCTCTTGATGTATTTGCCGGCGACGAGACCGACGATGACCGCGGGCAGGAACGCCACCAGGACGCCAATCACGAAGCGGCGCGCATAGGCGTCGCCCGTGAACATGCCGATCGCGACGTCCCACAATTTCTTGAAGTACAACACGACGATCGCGAGGATCGCGCCGAGCTGGATCAGGACCGTAAACGAATCCCAGAACGCGCCCTCGCCGAGATGGAAAAAGCGCTCCGCAAGCAGCAAATGGCCGGTCGAGGATACAGGAAGGAACTCGGTCACACCCTCGATGATGCCGAGGATCACTGCCCGGATTGCATCTGACATATTTACGGTCCATTTCGGCTGGAAAAGCGGGGATCTTCTCGCCCATCCGCTCCCTTGCTGCAATCGCAAAATGCGGCGTCGCGCCCTTGCTTCGCGGTTTTGAATGACTAGTGTGGCGCCGCACAAAACATTGATGGATTCTTAAGCACCATCACATAGTCAAAGGCTTCATGTTTACGCTGTTTCATCATCCGTTCTGCCCGCACTCGCGATTCATTCGCCTGATCGCGGGAGAATACGGGCTTGAGCTGAAGTTGATCGAAGAGCGCAGCTGGGAGCGGCGCGAAGCATTTCTGCTGCTCAATGCGGCGGGCACGACGCCCGTCCTGGTGGACGACGAGCAGCCGCCGATCCCGGGCGCGGCGATCGTCGCCGAATATGTCGACGAGGCCTATGGCTCCGAGATGGGACTGAAGCGCCTGATGCCGGACACGATCGGCGAGCGCGTCGAGGTCCGCCGGCTGATGGCCTGGTTCAACGAAAAGTTTTTCGAGGAAGTCTCTCACCCGCTCGTCACCGAGCGCATCTACAAGCGCTTCATGAGCGAGGACAACGGCGGCGGACCGCCCTCGGCCGACGTGATGCGCGCCGCCAAGGCAAATGTGCGCTATCATCTGGCCTATATCGGCTGGCTGGCGCAGACGCGTAATTTCCTCGCCGGCGACCGGCTCAGCTACGCGGATCTCGCCGCCGCGGCGCACCTCTCGGCGATCGACTATCTGGGCGACGTGCCATGGAGCGAGGACGACGCGGCAAAGGCGTGGTACGCACGGGTGAAATCCCGCCCGTCGTTCCGTCCGCTGTTGAGCGAATGGCTGGCCGGCGTGCCGGCGTCGCGGACCTACGTGGACCTCGACTTCTGAATTCCGATCCGACCGAACTGAAGACGGCGCTTGCAAACGAGGCACGTGCGCTCGGCTTCGATTGCATCGGCATCACGGAGCCCGGCACGATCGAAAGCGCCGGAAAACATTTCCTCGAGTTCATCGCATCCGGCGGCCATGGCGACATGGACTGGCTCGCCGCGCAGCCGGAGCGCCGGGTCGATCCGCGCGGGCTGTGGCAGGACGTGCGCAGCGTCATCATGCTCGGCGTCAATTACGGACCCGATCAGGATCCGCTCGCGATCCTGCAACAGCGCACGCGCGCGGCGATCTCGGTCTATGCGCAAGGCGACGACTATCACGACCTCATCAAGAAGCGCCTGAAGGCACTGGCGCGATGGCTGGTCGCGACCTCAACTTGTGAGGTGAAGCCTTGCGAAGTGAAGGTGTTCGTCGACACCGCGGCCGTGATGGAGAAGCCGCTGGCGCAAGCCGCGCATCTGGGCTGGCAGGGCAAGCATACCAATCTGGTCTCACGCGAATTCGGCTCCTGGCTGTTTCTCGGCGCGATCTACACCACGCTGGAACTGCCGCGCGACGACGCCGAGATCGATCATTGCGGCTCGTGCCGGGCGTGCCTCGACATCTGCCCGACCGCCGCCTTCCCCGCGCCCTACAGGCTCGATGCAAGGCGATGCATCTCGTATCTCACCATCGAGAACAAGGGACCGATCCCGCGCGAATTTCGCAAAAACATCGGCAACCGCATCTATGGCTGCGATGATTGCCTCGCCGCCTGCCCCTGGAACAAGTTCGCGCAGGAGGGCCGCGAGGCCAAGCTCGCCGCACGTGACGTTTTGCGCGCGCCGGGTCTCGCCGAGCTCGCACGGCTCGACGACGCTGCGTTTCGTGCGCTGTTCACGAAGTCTCCGGTCAAGCGCATCGGCCGCGAGCGCTTTTTGCGCAACGTGCTGATCGCGATCGGCAACTCCGGCGATGCGGCACTGGCGGACGAGGCGCGGCGATTGCTGGAGGATGAGAGCGCGCTGGTGCGCGGGGCTGCGGTGTGGGCGCTAGGGCAGTTGATGCCGCGGGATGAGCTCGAAACGATCAGGACGAATGCGATTGTTGGCGAGCGCGACGAAAGCGTGCATGAGGAGTGGCGCACCGCCTCCTAGTTCCTCCGCTGTCATGCTCCGCGAAAGCGGGGCATCCAGTACGCCGCGGCGTCTCGACTGGACCACAGCCGTCTCGGAGTACTGGATCGCCCGGTCAAGCCGGGCGATGTCACCGTTGTTGTGATGAGAGCGCTTCGCGCCTCCTCACCATGAGGATTGAGCATCTTGATTTCCCCGCAGCTTCCCGCAAAGTCGCGCGTCATGACAAACATGCCTTTCTTCACCCGCGACGGCGACACATTCCATCCGACGGAAGTCGCCAACGGCCCGTGGGATCCGAAATCGCTGCACGGACGCGTCATCATCGGCCTGCTCGGCTTCGCCATCGAGGAGCGCCATTCCGGCCCCGAATTCGTGCCGGCGCGGCTGACCGTCGATATGTTTCGGCTTCCGACCATCGACAAGCCGATCGAGATGACGACACGTCTGGTGCGCGACGGGATGCGCATCCGCGTCGTGGAAGCGGAGTTCTTATCCGGCGGCGTCGGCATGGCGCGCGCTTCGTGCCAGCTGTTGCGGCGAACGCAGAATCCGGACGGCAATGTCTGGTCGCCGCCGAACTGGGACGTGCCGAAGCCGGCTGACATTCCCAAGCCGACCGATCCCAGGCTCGGCATGAACGGCAAATGGACCACGCGACCGATCGTCGGCCACATGGGCTCGCTCGGGCCACGAAAGCTCTGGATGAGCGAGGTGCGCGAGCTGGT
Source organism: Bradyrhizobium sp. JR4.3 (assembly GCF_040547695.1). Lineage (NCBI taxonomy): Bacteria > Pseudomonadati > Pseudomonadota > Alphaproteobacteria > Hyphomicrobiales > Nitrobacteraceae > Bradyrhizobium > Bradyrhizobium sp. JR4.3. The sequence continues at coordinate 151,696 of NZ_JBEPQF010000018.1, forward strand.
CGCGGGCGTGCCGATGACGCCGTTCGTCCGTGTCGCTACCGGCGCAGACTTCGCCAGTCCGTTCGCGAACGCCGGCGACAAGGGGCTCGGCTACATCAACAGCGACGTTACGATCTATCTGCACCGCCTGCCGGTGACGAACTGGATTGGCTTCGAGGTGGTGAACCACCAGGCCACCGATGGTGTGGCGATCGGCGAGTGCTGGCTGTACGATGAAGCGGGCCCGATCGGCACCGCCACAGTTGCGGCGCTGGCGCAGCGCAAGCCGATGGTAAACCCGTCGAAGCGGTAGGTACGCAAGAACGACGGCTAGCCAAAATGCCGCTGCATTTCCGGCCGCGCCTTGAGTTCCGCGCCCTGCCTGGCGACGATCTTCGCGATTCTATCAGGTGCAAACTTCAAATCGACAAACGCCGGCGCGGTGTTGGCGACCTCGCGATAGCTGACGATCCTGCCGTCTCGAAGCGTCATGATCGCCACGCCCTCGAACATCGCCCGCGCGCCATTCGCCTCCGGCAAGGTCGAGCGATAGCTGAACGTGTAGCGCGCATAGAGCGTGGTGCTGTTCGATACCGGGTCGTGCATGTCCCAGCGGAAGTCGGTCGCCGTGCGGTAGAACCAGTCGTCGATCATCGCGGCGATCTTCTCGCGGCCGGCGAAGGCGCCATAGAACACGTCGTGATAGACGCCGTCCTCGGTGAAGAGATCCGCGAAGGCTTTTCCGTTGCGTTGTTCGACGGCGTCGCAGAAGGCGCGCAGCATGGCGGTGGTGGTCATCGGCGATTCTCCCCTCCCATTCTCAGTCATGCCCGGGCGTGACCGGGGCATCCAGTACGCCGCGGCTTCTCGGCTTGAGCACGAGCGCCTCTGGAATACTGGATCGCCCGATCAAGTCGGGCGACGACACCGAGTGCTAGGTCGCGATTTCACCCGATCTCGGCCACCGCGGCAAGAATGCGGGCGATGTCCTGCGGGCGCGAGAGGCGGTGATCGCCGTCCTGGATCATGGTCAGCACGACGTCGTCGGCCGGCAGGCGATGGGTCAGCGCGAACGCGTGCTGCCAGGGCACGTCAGGATCCTGCGCTCCTTGCAGGATGCGAACGGGACAGCCGAGATCGATGGCGCTGCCGAGCACGAGATGGTTGCGCCCCTCCTCGATCAGATTCCGCGTGATCGGATAGGGCGAGCCGTCGCCATAATCCGATGGTCTCAGCCAGACGCCTTTGGTCTCGATCTCCTTCTTCACCGCGGCCGAAAAATTCTTCCACATCAGCTCCTCGGTGAAATCGGGCGCCGGCGCGATCAGCACCAGGCCCGCCAGCGAGGTTTTGGCTTGCTGTGTCTCTTGCCGCTTTTTGATTTCGCGCGCGAGCAACAGCGCCATCCAGCCGCCCATGGACGAGCCGATCAGGACTTGCGGGCCGGCGCAGAACCGCTCGAACACCGCGACGCTTTCCTCGAGCCAGCGCCCGATGGTTCCGTCGGCGAAATCGCCACCGGATTCGCCGTGGCCGGAATAATCGAACCGGACTAATGCACGGCCGTGATCCCGGGCCCATTCGTCCAGCGCCACGGCCTTGCTGCCCCGCATGTCCGATTTGAACCCGCCGAGCCAGACCAGCCCCGGTCCTTGAGCAGATTCTTGACCAGATTCTTGCGCCGCGCGGCGGCGCACTGCGATCCGGCGTGCGGACGGGCCCTCGCCCACATCGATGAAGTCGAGCACGGCATCGGGAATTGCAGGGGTCATGGAACGTTTACTCTGGCTGTGCAGTTTGAGCTGTCCGGACGCGCTCCGCAGCGCAGCCGGACGTCGGCATTTGCCCCTTTGGGACGCTTGCGGAACGGAAGCAAGGTGTCTATGTCCCTCTGCGTGCCCCGCCGTGGCCAAAATGCCTCGCATTTGAGGCTTTTTCGACCGCCGCACGAGCGATTGCTTGCCGGCAACCGTATCTTCCTGCAAAATAGCCGCCTCTTTTCATAACTTTGGAGAACCACCCATTCGCCGTCCCAATAAAGCCCCGCCCACTGCCGCCAAAGACGGGCCGCGCATCAATGACGACATTCGCAATGCGCAGATCCAGCTGATCGATCAGACCGGTGACAACAAGGGCACCATCGAGACCGTCGCGGCTATCCGCCTGGCCCAGGAAGCCGGCATGGATTTGGTCGAGATCTCGCCGAACGTCAGCCCTCCCGTCTGCAAGATCATGGACTACGGGAAGTATAAGTATTCCGCGCAGAAAAAAGCCGCCGAAGCCCGCAAGCGGCAGAAGATCGTCGAGATCAAGGAGATCAAGCTCCGCCCGATGATCGACGACCACGATTACGAAGTGAAGATGCGCGCCATGCAGCGGTTCTTCGAAGAAGGCGACAAGGTCAAGATCACCCTGCGCTATCGCGGCCGCGAAATGGCGCACCAGGAGATCGGCACCAAGCTGCTCGACAAGATCAAGACCGACGTCGCCGAGCTCGCCAAGGTGGAGCAGGACGCGCGGTTCGAGGGCCGTCAGGTCGTCATGGTGCTGGCGCCGCGCTGACGCGAGTTGTTCAGGATTGAGAGTTCAACGGCCCGTCCGGCTTTCCGGCGGGCCGTTTTGTTTTGGCCGAGGAAGAAGGGGAGGGAGCGCATCGAATGCTTGACGACTAACTCCTCGTCGCCTGCCAGGTGCCGCTGCACTGATCGCCGGAGATGATACCCCTCCACGAACCGGCGCCGTTCACGCCGGCAAGCCGACCGCCGCCGCTGGCATGGGACGCCCCGACCGAGACCTGGACCGCGACGGTACCGCTGCGATTGACCTTGCCGGAGACCCGGCCACCGCCGGCGGACGACACCCGACTGCCGGCGACGGTGAAGGGAACGCTGTAGCCGGAGCTGCAGTTGCCGCGGGTGGTGGCGAAGGTGACGTTCCAGACGCCGTCGTAGCCGCGGATGCGAGCATCGGCAGTCGACGGACACGCGGCCATGGCAAGCACGGCCAACAGCGCCAGGCGGCACGGACGAGCGAGATCCGTCAAAGACGGAAGCGATTGGGAAAAATGGGGCATTCTGGTCCTGCTCCGGGCGACACGCTCGGACATGAGGTTAGCAATTCCGGATAGTCGGCGGCTAGGTTCCGCCGGTTCATCGTTGCCAATTCGCCCGTCCTCTGTCATAAGCCCAGCCTTCATTGCCCGGCTGATTAAGGGCTGCCGTGGCGGTGTCCGTGCGGGTTTCGCGCTTGTTCGTAAAACCTGAGCACAATCAACGCTCTAACGAGCATTTTGACGGCCAGCCGCCTTTGCGGGCGGATTTCTATGGCCATTAGGAGAGCCAAATGCCCAAGCTGAAGACCAAATCGGGCGCTAAAAAGCGCTTCAAGGTGACTGCCACCGGCAAAGTGATGTTCGCGCATCGTAGCAAGCGTCACGGCATGATCAAGCGGACGAAGAAGCAGATCCGGCAGCTGCGCGGCACCGCCGTGCTGTTCAAGACCGACGGCGACAACGTCAAGAAGTACTTCTTGCCGAACGCCTGATCGCGTCCACGATCATTGCCACCCGCGCCGCAGCTTTCGCGGCGATCCGAACATCAAGTCACTTCTGAAGGATATTTGTCATGGCTCGCGTCAAACGCGGTGTGACCGCCCACGCCAAGCACAAGAAAGTCTACAAGGCCGCCAAGGGTTTCCGCGGCCGCCGCAAGAACACGATCCGCACCGCCAAGCCGGCGGTCGAGAAGGCTCTCGTGTATGCCTTCCGTGATCGCAAGCGCAAGAAGCGGACGTTCCGCGCGCTCTGGATCCAGCGCATCAACGCCGCCGTGCGTCCGTTCGGCCTGACCTACAGCCGCTTTATCGACGGCATGGCCAAGTCCGGGATCACCGTGGACCGCAAGGTGCTGTCGGATCTCGCGATCAACGAGCCCGCGTCGTTCCAGGCGATCGCCGAGAAGGCCAAGGCCGCTCTCGCGGCCTGAAAAGCCTAACGGCCGGCTCCGCCGGCCTTCAGCGCGCGTTGCGAGTAGCGCTGGGCGATCTCCGCCCGGCAGAATGCGGTGAATGACAGATACATGGTGCCGGATTTATTCCGGTACTTCCGGTCGCACACGCGCAGCTCGCGTTGGTAAGCCTGTTTCCGCGCAGCGTTGAGGCCGGGCATGAAGTCCGCCTCGCATTTCTTCTCGACGGCGGCGCCGAGCTGGACATCGCCGCTCGCGGTCAATTGGCAATCCTGAAACACTTTCATCGCGCTTTCGCAGCCCTTCTGGGCACCGATGGTGTCGACGACCTCGTCCAGCGTCATGGATTTCTCCATGCAGACCATGGCGCGCGCCGGGGTGCTCGTGACAGAGAGAACGACGGCGAGAGCAGCCAGACCGGATCTTGAGAGCATCGCGAAAGTCTCCTCATATCCTCCTTGGTGCCAGCCTCCCGCGCGAGGTTCAACCCAGCCGCTCGTCAGCCCGAATGACCGGCTTTTCGCTTGACGTTACGGCCTTCGGGCGGCGACAACCCAGCCGAATTTGGCAGCAGGGATTTGACCGTGTCCGACCTCGCAATGCTCGAAACATCCATCCTCGACCAGATCGCCGCCGCCGGCGACGAGGTCGCCCTCGAAGCGGTGCGCGTCGCAGCCCTCGGCAAGAAGGGTTCGATCTCGGCGCTGCTTGCCACGCTCGGAAAAATGTCGCCGGACGAACGCAAGACCCAAGGTGCTGCGATCAACCAGGCCAAGGACAAGGTCACCGAGGCACTCGCCGCGCGGCGCGACGTCTTGAAATCGGCGGCGCTCGACGCGCGGCTTGCGTCGGAAACCATCGACGTCACTCTGCCGCTGCGCGATGCGCCGGCTGAAGCCGGCCGCATCCATCCGCTGAGCCAGGTCTGGGACGAGCTGACCACGATCTTCGCCGATATGGGATTCTCGGTCGCCGAAGGCCCGGATATCGAAACCGACGACTACAACTTCACCAAGCTGAATTTTCCGGAAGGCCATCCCGCCCGCGAGATGCACGACACCTTCTTCTTCCATCCGAAGGAGGACGGCTCCCGCATGCTGTTGCGAACCCACACCTCGCCAGTGCAGGTGCGCACCATGCTGAGCCAGAAGCCGCCGATCCGCGTGATCTGCCCGGGCCGCACCTATCGCATCGATTCGGATGCGACGCACACGCCGCAATTCCACCAGGTCGAAGGCCTCGTCATCGACAAGCACTCGCATCTCGGCCACCTCAAATGGATCCTGCACGAGTTCTGCAAGGCGTTCTTCGAGGTCGACCATATCAACATGCGTTTCCGGCCCTCGTTCTTCCCGTTCACCGAGCCGTCGCTGGAAGTCGACATCCAGTGCCGCCGCGACAAGGGCGAGATCCGCTTCGGCGAGGGCGAGGACTGGCTCGAGATTCTCGGCTGCGGCATGGTGCATCCGAACGTGCTGCGCGCCTGCGGCATCGATCCCGACGAGTACCAGGGCTTCGCCTGGGGCATGGGCATCGACCGCATCGCCATGTTGAAATACGGCATCGCCGATTTGCGCCAGCTGTTCGACAGCGACGTCCGCTGGCTCTCCCATTACGGCTTCAAGCCGCTCGAAGTGCCGACGCTGGCGGGAGGGCTGAGCTCGTGATGGGCTTGCCCGGACGCACGAAGACTCTCTCCGTTCCCTCCGCGGAGAAAACCCTCTCCCTGCCCCTCCCCCGCAAGCGGGGGAGGGAATGGATGGAGCGCGTGCGGGGCGTCCGTCTCATGGATACGTATTCTCGCTCCACGCGAGAGGTCGGGCTCCCTCCCCCGCGAGCGGGGGAGGGTTGGGGAGAGGGTTTCTCCGCAAAGGGGCTGCCGATGGTCGATCCCAAACATCCGGACTGGAAAGTACCGGTCAAACTACGAGCCAATGCGCGCACGCTCAGACGCAATTCGACCGATGCGGAGCGCATCCTCTGGTCGGAGCTGCGCGCCGGCCGATTGAATGGCGCAAGCTTTCGACGCCAGGTGCCGATCGAGAACTACATTGCCGATTTCATCTGCCATGCAGCCAAGCTCATCATCGAGCTCGATGGCGGCCAACACTTCTCGGATGAGGGCGAACGCGCCGATGCGCGGCGATCTGCCGTGATCGAAGCGGAAGGTTTGAAAGTCCTCCGTTTCAGCAACCTTGATGTCATGACGAATCGCGCCGGCGTTCTCGAAACAATCGCCACCACCATTGCGGAGAGAGCCCCCACCCCAACCCTCCCCCGCAAGCGGGAGAGGGAGCAGACCGTACCCGCGGAGAAAAAGCAGCCATGAAATTCACTCTCTCCTGGCTGAAGGAACATCTCGACACCGACGAGCCGCTGGACAAGCTGGCCGAGAAGCTCACCATGATCGGGCTCGAGGTCGAGAACATCGAGGACAAGGCGAAGGCGCTGAAGCCCTTCACCATCGCGAAGGTGATCTCCGCCGAGCAGCATCCGAATGCGGATCGTCTGCGCGTCTGCATCGTCGACACCGGTGACGGTGGCGCGCCCGTGCAGGTGGTGTGCGGAGCGCCGAATGCGCGGACGGGGCTCGTCAGCGTGTTTTCGCCGCCCGGCACCTACATTCCCGGCAAGGACATCACGCTCGGTGTCGGCACCATCCGGGGTGTCGAGAGCCGCGGCATGCTGTGCTCGGCGGCCGAATTGCAGATTTCCAACGACCATGACGGCATCATGGAATTGCCCGCGGATGCGCCGATCGGCGCTGCTTACGCTGCATGGGCCGGCCTCGGCGATCCCGTGGTCGAGATCAATCTGACACCGAACCGGCAGGACTGCACCGGCGTGCACGGCATCGCGCGCGATCTTGCCGCCGCCGACATGGGCAAGTTCAAGGACCCCACCATCAAGCCGATCAAGGGCGAATTTCCTTGCCCGGTGAAGGTCACGGTCGAGGACGCGACGTTGTGCCCGGGTTTTGCGCTGCGGCTCGTGCGCGGCGTGAAGAACGGGCCGTCGCCGGAGTGGCTGCAGAAGCGGCTGACCGCGATCGGGCTGCGTCCGATCAACGCGCTGGTCGACATCACCAACTTCATGACTTACGACCGCGCGCGGCCGCTGCACGTGTTCGACGCGAAGAAAGTGAAGGGCCATCTCGTGGTGCGCCGCGCCCGTGACGGCGAGACGCTGCTCGCGCTGGACGGCCGCACCTACAATCTCGATCCCAACGTCTGCGTGATCGCGGACGAGCACGGCGTCGAATCGCTCGCCGGCATCATGGGCGGCGAGGCCTCGGGCTGCGACGAGACCACCACGGACGTGCTGATCGAATCGGCGCTGTGGAACGAGATCAACATCGCCCAGACCGGCCGCAAGCTCGGCATCAATTCGGACGCGCGCTACCGTTTCGAGCGCGGTGTCGATCCGGCTTTCATGGTGCCGGGGCTGGAGCTCGCGACCAAACTCGTGCTGGAGATGTGCGGCGGCACGCCGTCGGAGAACGTCGTGGTCGGCAAGACCTTCGGCGACGACCGCGTGATCGATTTTCCGGTCAACGAGGTCAAGCGGCTGTCGGGCATCGAAGTGCCGATGCCGGAGATGAAGCGCATCCTGACCCATCTCGGCTTCATGATGGCGGGCCCGGGTCCGGTCGTGAAGGTCGCCGTGCCGTCGTGGCGTACCGACGTGCACGGCAAAGCCGACATCGTCGAGGAAGTCGTCCGCATCCACGGCGTCGACAAGGTGCCGATGACGCCGTTCGAGCGCGGCGAGGACGCACGCAAACCCGTGCTGACCCCGCTCCAGCTCCGCACCCGCCGCGCCAGGCGCGCGCTGGCGAGCCGCGGCATCATCGAAGCGGTGACATGGTCCTTCATCACGAAATCCGCGGCCGAGTTGTTCGGCGGCGGCCGGCGCGAACTCGAGGTCGCCAACCCGATCGCGTCGGATTTGTCCGACATGCGCCCGACCCTGTTGGCGGGCCTGATCGCGGCGGCGCAGGCCAATGCCGATCGCGGCTTTGGCGATGTCGCGCTGTTCGAAGTCGGGCAGGTGTTCAAGGGCGATCGCCCGCAGGATCAGTTCATGGCGGCAAGCGGCGTCCGCCGCGGCTTTGCGTCATCGCAGGGTCTCGGACGGCACTGGTCGGGTTCGGCGCAGGCTGATTTGTTCGACGCCAAGGCCGATGCGCTCGCGGTGCTCGCCGCTGCCGGCGCGCCGATGCAGGCGCTTCAGATCGTCGCGGGCGGCCCGTCCTGGCTGCATCCCGGGCGCTCCGGCACGATCCAGATCGGGCCGCAGAACGTGCTGGGTTATTTCGGCGAGATGCATCCGCGCGCGCTCGAAGCGCTCGGCGCCGGCGGCCCGCTGATGGTATTCGAGGTGATCCTCGACCGCATCCCCGAAGCGAAGAAGAAGCCGACCCGTGCCAAGCCCGTGATCGAGCTGTCGGCATTTCAGCCCGTGTCGCGTGACTTCGCCTTCATCGTCGACCGCACCGTGAAGGGCGGCGACATCGTGCGCGCGGCCCAGAGCGTCGACAAGAAGCTGATCACCGCTGTGAACGTATTCGACGTCTACGAAGGCAAGGGCATCGACGACGGCAAGAAGTCGATCGCAATCGCGGTGACGATCCAGCCGCGCGAAAAGACCCTGACCGACCAGGAGATCGAGGCCGTTGGCGCGAAGATCGTGGCGGAGGTGACGAAGAAGACCGGCGGCACTTTGAGAGCATGATCATGCTCGAGAAATCATAGAGCATGAGTCTCACTGACTTTCTTCCGAAGGACGTCAGCCTCACCATTGCGATGGCGCTCTGCGCCGTCGCTTTCGTTTCGGGCACCGCGCGCGGCTTCTCCGGCTTCGGCTCGGCGCTGATCTTCATGCCGCTGGCGAGCAGCATCGCGGCGCCGCGTCTGGTTGCCGCGCTGCTCCTCGTGATCGATTTCGTCGCGGCCGCGCCGCTGCTGCCTGACGCCTGGCGCAAGGCCGACCGCAAGGCCACCGCCGTGATCGTGCTGGGCGCGCTGGTCGGCGTGCCCGTCGGCACCTATTTCCTCAGCGTGCTCGAACCCGTCACGACGCGATGGATCATCTCCTGCTTCGTCGCCGCGCTGTTGCTTCTGCTGCTGTCGGGCTGGCGCTATCGCGGCAAAGACCACGCCTGGCTCTCGATCGGCATCGGCAGCCTCTCCGGCTTCTGTAGCGGCCTCGCCCAGACCGGCGGCCCGCCGATCGTCGGCTACTGGCTCGGCCGTCCCATCGCCCCGATTGTCGCGCGCGCCAACATCTTGCTGTTTTTTGGCGCGTCGGATTTTTTCTCGATGGTCAGCTATGCGACGACGGGCCTGATCAGCCGCGAATCGCTCGTGCTCTCGCTGATCGTCGGTCCGGTCTATGCGATCGGCGTCGCCTTCGGCGCGTCGCTGTTCGGCCGTGCCAGCGAAAAAGTGTTTCGCGCCATCTGCTACGCGCTGATCGCGATCGCGGTGGTCGCCGGGCTGCCGGCGCTGGATGGGGTGTTGCGGTAGCCATCAATTGTCGTCCTGGCGAAAGCCAGGACCCATTGCCCCGGTCAGTGTTTGTAGTGCGAGTTGGCGACCAAAAGTCTTCGCCAAACGACTTCCTGGGGTAATGGGTCCTGGATCTGCGCTGCGCTTGTCCAGGACGACGATGACTCAATTGCTCTGCTGCCGCGGCGCCCGCCGCTTCTTCGTCGACTGCGTCGGGACATCGGCCGGCTCGTCCTTGAGCGCGCCGATCTTGCGCAAGGCCGCGTCCGCGGCGCGCTCGCCGCTTTCCCAGGCGCCGTCGACGGTGCCCCACAGCGTCTCGTGCGTGGCTTCGCCGGCGAGGAACATGTTGCCGATTGGCTCCGCGAGGATTCTTCGCGAGAGCTGACCGCCGGGCGAGGCCGCCGACATCGCACCCATCACGAACGGCGAGGCGTTCCAGCGCGTCACGCCGGCTTTCTGCACGGCCGCGGCGACTTCGCTGCCGAACAGCTTCGTGATCCATTCTCTGGCGAAGGCCGTCATCGCCTTCTCGCCTTGCTGGGTGAGATCGCGGCCGAACGAGCCGCCGACATCGATCGAACACAGCGAGGATCCCCCGATATTGGCGAACATCAGCGCCGTGCGCGTCGAGTTGCTCTGCTCGATCAGGATGTCGTCGCGCGACAGGCCGAGCGGATTGCCCGGCAGTTGCAGCACGATGTGATCGTAGCTTCCGAGCGTGAGCTTCGATGCAGCATCGAGCGTGCGCTTGGGAATGTCAGGCCCAAACTTGATCGCGCCCGAAATCAGCACATTGGTCGAGACTGTGATGATGGCGGCGCGTGCGGCGATCTTGCCCGCCTGTGTCTCCACGCTGACGTCGCGATTGCTCCAGACGATCCGGCTCGCCGGCGTCGACAACGCGACCGGCGCCTGCTCACCGAGTTTGGCGATCAGGGTCCCCAGGCCCTGGCGGCAGGCGATCGCGGCGTTGCGATCCTGTGCCCGCGCCTTGTCGATCGCAGACAGCTCCTTCAGGTCCTTGCCGGCGAAGCTCGCGCCCAGCATGAACTCGGCCGCGCCGGCCCAATCACCGAGATCCTTCGGCAGCACCGAGGCGCAGGCGGTATCGAGCTTGCCGCGCGCGGCCTCGTCGATGGCGCGGTTGGCGCGCACCAGCGCCGCCAGGAACTCCTCGGTCTCGCCGGCCCGTGCGTTGCGGCGGCCGATGCGCATCTTCTGGCCTGACGGCGCCGGTAGAACGTCGAGCCCGGCGCTGCGCGCCAGCCGGATCATCGGATTGGTGTCGGGATTGTGCATCCAGCGCGCGCCGCGATCGAACGGCGTGTCGAAGGTGGTCGTATCCGTGATGCAGCGGCCGCCGATCTGCGACGCCGCTTCCACCACCACGACCTTGCGATTGGCCGCCATGATGCGCCGCGCCGCGGCAATTCCGGCCGCGCCCGCACCGATCACGACAATGTCAGCCTCGCGCGGCAGGGTCGCGGCGGTTGCGTGCAGGACTGGCATCGCGGCAAGGCCCGCCGACGCCGATAGGAAGCTGCGGCGCGTGATTGTCATGGCATGGTTTCCGGAGACTTGCAGCAAACGGGAACAGCTAGCGAACCTTGCCGTATCTGATGTTGCGCGGCAACCATCATGGTGAATCAATCGTGCTTGATGTCACGGAGCGATGAACCGAATTGCAACACGTTCCGACCATGGTAGAGAAGAGAAAAAGACGGCCGGAAAAGGCCGTGGGGGAGTTTTGAAATGGGGACGGTCCTGGATTCAGTCGGCAAGCTGATTGCCGCGTACCTCTCGAAGGAGGTGCCGGGCTATGAGCCGTTCACGCCGAGCGACCCCGAGCATCTGCGCGGCATCATGGAGCCCGGCGACGTGCTGCTGGTCGAGGGCAACAACCGCATCTCCGGCATCATCAAATATCTGACGCAGTCGACCTGGTCCCACGGCGCACTCTATGTCGGCCCGATCGAGGGCGCGGAAGAGCCCGACGGCGAGCCGCACGTGCTGATCGAGGCCAATATCGGCGAAGGCGTCACCTCCGCGCCGCTGTCGAAATATTTCCCCTATCACACCCGCGTCTGCCGCCCGGTCGGGCTGTCCTATGAGGACCGCACCACGGTCTGCCGCTATGCGATCAACCGCATCGGCTTCGGCTACGACACCAAGAACATCGTCGACCTGATGCGCTTTCTGTTTCCGCTGCCGATCCCGCAGCGCTGGCGGCGCCGCATGATCTCGATCGGCTCGGGCGATCCCACCAAGATCATCTGCTCGGCCCTGATCGCGCAGGCCTTCGACGCCGTGCGCTATCCGATCCTGCCGAAGATCACCAAGGCCGGCAGCCGTGCTGCCCGCCGCGAGATCCTGCATATCCGCGATTCCTCGCTCTACATGCCCCGCGACTTCGACATCTCGCCCTATTTCGAAGTCGTCAAACCCACCATCGTGCACGGCTTCGACTACACCGCCTTGCACTGGGCCGACAAGCAGAAGCCGCTCGAGGAGGTAGCCGGCACATTCAGTGTGTTTCCAGAAACGTTCAGTGCGCCGCCGCTCGTTCCTGAAGCGATTGACGAAGAGGCGCCGGTTCCGGCTGAAGAAGTGAGCGCGCATCCAGCGGAGATGGTCGATCGCATCACCGTCTCGGAACGCTTCCGGCGGCTGAAGAAGCTGGCCACGGACCGCCCAAGGCGGCGCGGTCGGGCGCGCGAGAGGGCGGCGTAGCCTCGACTGCCCTGCGTCGTCCTGGCGAAAGCCAGGACCCATTATCGCAGAGAGACGTTTGGCGAAGATTCGTCGTTCGGTACAGCTACCTGGCAAGCTCGATGGATTCCGCGGTATGGGTCCTGGCTCCCGTGCGCAATTGCGCACTAGGCCAGGACGACGCCAGAGGAAATATCGCGCATCCCTCTCCGCCATTGTGCGAGCGTCGCAAGGGAGCGACGAGCAGAACCTACCGCTCCGCCCGCCCGATCACCGCCATCAGCTCCGCGATCTTCTCGCGCTGGTCCGCCTTGTCGCCGCTCGCGATCGCATGCTCGACGCAATGGGCGACGTGATCTTTCAGAACCTCTTCCTCGACCCGGCGCAGCGCGGCGCGCACCGCCGAGATCTGCGTGACGATGTCGATGCAATAGCGGTCTTCCTCGACCATTTTCGAGAGGCCGCGAACCTGCCCCTCGATCCGGCCGAGACGTTTTCCGACAGATGCCTTGATGTCCTTGCGCATGCGGACTATATACCCCCCTAGGGTATCCCTTGCAAGGCCGGAGCGTGGCAATGAACGACGCGGAACACGAGCACCGTCACAAGCCGGAAACACATTCCGGATGCGGCTGTTCCAGTAAGGGGGCCCCGGTCGACAAGCCCGCGGCTGCGTCCTGCTGCGGCGCGCACGGCGATCACGCGCATGACCACGGCGCCGCGGCAAAAGTCCGCGATCCCGTCTGCGGCATGACGGTCGATCCCGCGACGTCCAAGCACCGCTTCGACCATCACGGCGAGACCTTCCATTTCTGCTCGGCCGGCTGCCGCGCCAAATTCGCCGCCGACCCCGCAAAATATCTCGCCAAAGAGAAGACACCCCAGCCCGAGATGCCCGCAGGCACGATCTACACCTGCCCGATGCATCCGCAGATCCGCCAGGCCGGACCCGGTACCTGCCCGATCTGCGGCATGGCTCTGGAGCCGGAAGTGGCAAGCCTGGAGACCGGCCCCAATCCTGAGCTTGCCGACATGACGCGGCGGTTCTGGATCGGCGGCGCGCTGGCGCTGCCGGCCGTCGTGCTGGAGATGGGCGGCCATCTCGCGGGCCCGCACAACTGGATCGATGCGACGCTGTCGAACTGGATCCAGCTCGTCTTCGCCACGCCCGTGGTGCTGTGGGCCGGCTGGCCGTTCTTCGTCCGCGGCTGGCAGTCGCTGCTGACGCGCAACCTCAACATGTTCACGCTGATCGCGATGGGCACGGGCGTTGCATATGTCTACAGCCTGATCGGCACCGTCGCGCCGCAGATTTTCCCTGCCACCTTCCGCGGCCACGAAGGCGCGATCGCGGTCTATTTCGAGGCGGCGGCCGTCATCACCGTACTGGTGCTGCTCGGGCAGGTGCTGGAGCTGCGCGCTCGTGACGCGACGTCGGGTGCGATCAAGGCGCTGCTGCAGCTCGCCCCCAAGACCGCACGCCGCATCGATACCGACGGCGGCGAGCACGAGGTCGAGATCGACGCACTTCATGCCGGTGACCGCTTGCGCGTGCGCCCTGGCGAAAAAGTGCCGGTCGACGGCGTCATTCTGGAAGGTCGTTCCTCGCTGGACGAGTCGCTCGTCACAGGCGAATCCATGCCAGTGACCAAGGAGACGGACGCGAAGGTGATCGCCGGAACGCTCAACCAGTCCGGCAGCTTCATCATGCGCGCCGACAAGGTCGGGCGTGAGACGCTCCTGTCGCAGATCGTGCAGATGGTCGCGGACGCGCAGCGCTCGCGCGCGCCGATCCAGCGTCTCGCCGACCAGGTCGCGGGCTGGTTCGTGCCGACGGTGATTGCGGTCGCGGTCGCTGCTTTCGCGGCCTGGGCCTGGTTCGGGCCGGAGCCGCGGCTGGCCTTCGGCCTCGTCGCCGCCGTCAGCGTGCTGATCATCGCCTGCCCCTGTGCGCTTGGCCTGGCGACCCCGATGTCGATCATGGTCGGTGTCGGCCGCGGCGCGCAGGCAGGCGTGCTGATCAAGAACGCCGAGGCGCTGGAGCGGATGGAGAAGATCGACACGCTTGTGGTCGACAAGACCGGCACCCTGACCGAGGGCAAGCCCAAGGTCGTCGCGATCGTGCCGGCCACCGGCTTTGCGGAAGACGATATCCTCCGCATGGCCGCCAGCGTCGAGCGCGCCAGCGAGCATCCTCTGGCCGATGCGATCATGCGCGCCGCAAAGGAGAAGCAGCTCGCGCTGGGCCAGGTCGAGCAATTCGATTCACCGACGGGCAAGGGCGCGACCGGCAAGGTCGACGGCAAAACCATCGTGCTCGGCAATGCCAGATATCTGACGTCGATCGGCATCGACACCCAAGCACTCGATGGCGAGGCCGAACGGCTGCGCGGCGATGGCGCGACCGTGATCAACATGGCGGTCGACGGCCGGCTTGCCGGCCTGTTCGCGATCGCCGATCCGGTCAAGGCTTCCACGCCCGAGGCCCTGAAGGCACTGGCAGCCGAAGGCATCAAGGTCATCATGCTGACCGGTGACAACCGCACCACGGCCGAGGCCGTCGCACGCCGGCTCGGCATCGCCGATGTCGAGGCCGAGGTGCTGCCGGATCAGAAGAGCGCGGTGGTGACAAAGTTGCAGAAGGCCGGCCGCAGCGTCGCGATGGCCGGCGACGGCGTCAACGACGCGCCGGCGCTGGCCGCAGCCGAAGTCGGCATCGCCATGGGCACCGGCACGGACGTGGCGATGGAGAGCGCCGGCGTCACGCTGCTGAAGGGCGATCTCACCGGCATCGTGCGGGCGCGAAAACTGTCGCAGGCGACGATGAGCAACATCCGGCAAAACCTGTTCTTCGCCTTCATCTACAACGCCGCCGGCATTCCGATCGCGGCCGGAATTCTCTATCCGACCTTCGGCGTGCTGCTCTCACCGATCATCGCCGCGGCCGCGATGGCGCTGTCCTCGGTCAGCGTCGTTGGAAATGCGCTGCGGCTGCGGGCAACGCGGCTGTGAGCGAGCGCCCTCTCTCTCGCACCGTTCACGAAACGCGGTAAGATGCGCGTAGTCCGGATTGCGCTTCGCTCCATCCGGGCTACCACATCATCGCCGAACGCGGCGTGCGTTATGGCCGCGTGGTGATGATCCCGACGGGGGACAGCGAAGCCGACGAAGGCACGCAAGCAGGCGCACCGGCATGAGTAGATTTGCCGCGCAGGCGGTGCGTTCCCCTCTCCCACAAGGGGCCTGTTGCGTAATCCGTCAATTGTGATTCTCTAAGGCAAAGCCTTGGAGGAATGACGATGGCGGTGAAGCAGACGGGGCAGCCGAGTT